>CAZCKS010000037.1:0-12864 GCA_964499325.1 uncultured Bacteroides sp.
ATCGCCGAATTTTTTGCCGGTAATCGCTTCGAGTTTTTCGATATATTGCATGATTTCAGCCTTGATGTCATCGTTGATACGTCTGCCATCCTCATAATACTGAGTGCATGCCTCTGTCGAAATTGTAAAACCTTGCGGAACGGGGAGACCGATGTTGGTCATTTCTGCGAGGTTTGCGCCTTTGCCACCAAGAAGTTCGCGCATTTTTGCGTTGCCCTCTGTGAACAGATATACGTATTTCTTCATTAGAAGTCCTCCTAAAAGATTTCTTTAATTTATACCTTAATAATGATAACAAAATACATTGATTTTTGCAAGAGAAAATAATCTATACATTATAAGTATTTTAATATCGAATATAATAGACCACTAAAAACACCTTTAAAACCACAACGGAATTGGGGGTAAATACATTAAAAATCGCCAAACGGTTGCACCTTGCAAAAATATTTGTTACACTAAATGTATCAAATTTTTTGAGGTGCAATATTTATGGACGCTGACCCTGGAAGTAGTCAACAACTCCAACTTTAGCGCGCGCCTTGAGGCTCTCTCGGCGATGCGTATCTCGCTATTGCCATAGGAGAACCGATTATGATTCAAATTTACAAAAAAATCAACAAATCCGTTGTGGAAATCGAGCCGGAAGAATTGACTCCCGATTATGATTTTACCGATCAATGGATACACATGTCCAACCCGACCGATAAAGAAATCGAGTTGGTATCTTCTTCTTGCCAAATTCCCGAAGAATATATCAAAGCGGCATTGGACTCGGAAGAGCGCGCTCACATCGAAAAAGACGACGGCGTGCTTATGAGCGTTACCGACATTCCTATTACAGAAGAGGACGACGACAAATACACATACGCCACACTGCCTTTCGGATGTATCACAACCGATAATGTTATTGTGACTGTATGCTTGAACGAAACATCCATTATTAACGACCTCATGGCAGGACGTTACGTAAAGGACTTTAACATTCACAAACGCACCCGCTTCCTATTGCAACTGCAATACGTTATCGCAAAAAAATACCTGCAATACCTCAAACAAATAGACCGCGCAAGCCAACGCGTTCAGGCGGAACTTGAAAAAGCGATGAAAAATGAGGGGCTCATCGAGATGCTTTCTCTTGAAAAATCCCTTGTATACTTCTCCACCTCCCTACGCTCAAACACTGCGGTTTTGGACAAGTTCCCTCGCCTTATCAAATTCTTTGAAGAGGATGAGGATTTGTGGGATGACGTGCTTATCGAAAACAGACAGGCTATCGAGATGTCCAACATCTACCGCGACATTCTCAACGGCACAATGGACACTTATGCCTCAATTATTTCAAACAACCTCAACGTTGTTATGAAGACGCTTACCGTCCTTACACTACTAGTGGACACCCCTGCAATGATAGCGGCATTATGGGGCATGAATACAGGTGTCCCCTTTGAAGGTGAATTGTGGGGATTCTGGGTGGTTATAGGCATCAACGTGGCTATATGTATCGCGCTTATAATCGTTTTTATCAAAAAGAAGATGCTTAAATAATTTATCTGAATAGAATGCCTAAAAACATCATTTGAAACAAAAAAACAAGTCCGAGCATAACTCGGACTTTTGTTTTTATAATTTTTTGATATTTCTATACCCAAATTGGCATTCTATTAGCCTTGAATGAGAGACCTCATAACCTTTGCCATACATTGAATGACAATTTTCTTCTCTTCGGGAATATCTTTGTATTTGTTATAAGCAGAAAGAAGCAACGTTGCGATATTCATCTTCATCTTCTTGGACATATTTTGAGAAAGCATATAGTCCACAAGATTGGGAAGTTTAACAAGTTTTGCAGGTTTAACAAGTTCGTCGTCATCCTCGCTCGGACCGTCAACAACGTAAACAACCTCTTCTTTATCGCTCTTTTCGACAGGTGTGCTTTCAACGTTTTGAGGCTCGTCCTCAACGACTTCTTCCTCAACCTCTTCAAGCACAACGTCTTCTGCCACGTCCTCAACCTCTTCGAGAGTAGGCTCAACCTCTTCAAGCGTTGGTTGAACGACAGGAGCAACAGGCTCTTCCTCTTTATTATCGTCAACGTTTGCAGGCTCTGCAACCTCGTCATCGACAGGTTGAGCAAGCAAATCTTCGCCGGTTTCTTGTTTCAAAATATAGGCGATTGATTCATACTCAACGGGAAGCGAATCGTCATCGTCTTCGATGATTTCGCTTTCAAAGTAAATCTTGCCGTTGTCCGCCTCTTGCATAGGCAAAACAGCGTCAAGTTGTTCAACTTCTTCTTGCGGTGCGACAACAGGTTGTTGCTCTTCGACTTTCGCTTGTTTTTTCTTCTTTCCAAACATCTTTCAATCCTCACAATATATGTTATTTATTGAAGCGTCGGCACATAAAGTCCCCCGACTGAACTTTTTTAGTTTTGTTGCAGATTTCGCATAACTTTTGTAAGACAACTTACAACAATTTTGCGATCTTCCTTGCTGTTTTCAAATTTCTTATATGTAGAAATGAGCATCGTCGCAATCTGGATTTTCATGGATTTAGGCATATCTTTTGTAAGCATATAATCCACCAAATTGGGCAGTTTAACAAGTTTTGCAGGCTTGACGTCCTCGTCATCGTCCTCTTCGCCGTCTACGACGTAAACAACTTCGGGTTCCTCGCCCTCTTGGACTTGCTCGTCAGACTCATCTTCTACAGTCTCTTCTTCCTCGGCAGCGCATACAGACTCTTCGGAATTATCAACATCCTCTAAATCCTCAATGGGAGTTTCGTCCATCTCCTCTTCAATAGCAAAGTCATTAGTCTCGTCTACTATTTCTTCGTTCTCTTCCGCTTGCGAATCATCGATTGCATCGTCTTGAACGGTATCGTCAATGTCTTCTACGATTTCGCTTACGTCGTCGACATCGTTTTGCTCATCGGCAACGACGCTCTCGATCGTATCGTCCGCAATATCTTCAACGTCTTGAGAAACATCTTCTTGAATAGATTGCTCTTGGGTATCCTCTTCAACGATGTCTTCAACGACTTCTTCGGCAAGGTCTTCCGTAAACAAAGGCTCGTCGTCAATCTCCTCATCCTCAACGAGCAATTCCTCTTCGGAAAATTCGTTATCGTCTACGGTTGTCTCTTCCGTATATTCTATGTCTTCATCGTCGGATTCTTCAACACTCGGAACATCCTCGTTATCGACAAGAATTTCCTCTACCACGTCTTCGTTCTCTTGCCCTTCTTGATTGACATCGGCTTGTGTCTCTTCTTGTACGTTTTCTTGTACACCCGCCGTCTCTTCTGCCACTTCCTGCACGTCTACGGTGTCGTCTGTTTCTTCTTCTACAACGCTCTCTTCTTGATCTTGGACATCTTCAACAATGTCATCAGAAGCGCCCATATCGGCATTGTCAACGTCATCAATCGGCTTTGCAGGCACTTCTTCAAGAACGGATAAAGATTGTTCCTCAAGTTCTATAAGAGTCTCGATAGGCGTCGGCTCAATGGCATTCTCCTCTTCGATTTCCACTTCCTTAGAGACGTTTCTTGCAATAATCTCGTCCACCATTCCCACAAGGTCCAAAAGCGGAGAGGAATCCGTTGCATAATTCTTCTCGAATTGGAGATTGACTTTAGCATCGAGGTCTTCCTGCATATTGTCAAACACCTCAAGACAACGCTTGGTCTGTTTGCGATGTATGAGGATGAGCGCAAGATAAACAACTGCTATAAGCACAAGCCCCAAGAAATGGATGACACTCATAGATATTGTATCGAGCATACCATAGCCCCAGAACGCAAATGCGCCCAAAAGGATGAGAGATACAACAAGATATATGCCCGAACGGTAATCTTTGTTCTTTTTGACAACTTTGTCATAAACATTTTTGTCGCTGACTATATCGCTGGGGTACCCGTAACGAACGCCCAAATATTGCACCCAACTGTCACGAAGAGGTTGAGGCGCACGTTGAGAAAAACATTGCTCTGTGAAATCGCCGACGTTATCGTCATTGACCACGTCTACAGCGTCAAGATATTTTTGTATTCTCTTGCTTGCACGGGTAAGTTTTGAAGCGCGGGAACCCAAATAGCAAAATGCAAAAACTACGCCGACAGCAAGCAAAACCGCAAGCACGACGACAAAGTATGCTTTAAATGGAATTTCCGGCAATTTGGACGATAGGCTTGCAAGCCAATCAAAAGCCTTTTCAAAAATTTCCACAACGCTCCTCCACTAATTTAATATCTTAACAATTATACAAAGTTTGTTTAAAAAAATCAAGATAAATATCCAAACATTGCGAAACTTTTTTTGCTCGAATGTTATCAATCGCACGATAACGTCTCGATTTCGACATTTTAAAAGTCTTTTCACACCATTATTCACGTTTTATGGCAAGAAAAATGGCGGACGTTTTGTATAGTAACGTCCGCCAAAAATATAATGCTTTCACATTGCAATTTTTACAAGTCGATAGTCTTACCGCTCTTAAACGAATACAGCACAAGTCTATCGATTTTTGCACAAATCGCACTTTCAATCGCCGATTTGTATAAATAAAGTTGCTTTTTGTATCTTTCAAGCGATTGTTCGTCTTTAAGCGCAGAGTTCTTAAAATCCACAATAATACGCTTTTCTCCGTTGATAAACAAGTCGACTACCCCCTGCACGAGAACCTTGTCGGAAGAGGCAAATTCCTCACTGACGTCTTGCGCGCTCTTGTACATCATAAACGATTGCTCTCTCAAGCATCCTCCCGCTCCCGACATGGTTGCTTTGCGGGCAAGTTGCATAATTTCGCTATCGAGACAATCGGAAATATCTTGCGAATTGACAAGCGCACGCTCCTCTTCGGTAATGAGTTTTTCGTTAATCATCCTTGCCATTTCGCCCTCCACAGCCTCTTTGCCCAACGCAAAGTAGTCGATATATTGCATGACTTTGTGATATGCCGTGCCTCTTTTCGCACTCTCTTGGAACAGACATATAGCCTCGTCGTCAAGGCTGTCAAGCGCAGAAACGCTGTATTTCATTGACAGTCGCGTAGCCTCTTTGTAAGGATATTCAAACGCTGTCGATTGCTCTATTGTTTTGATAATTTTGTCATTCGTTTTGAAAACAAATTGCTTGCTTTCAGGCTCTTTTTCGTCGCTTACCGTGATTGCGTGCTTAAACACAGGCACGTTAACGCTACCATCAAACAATGCTCCCGATATAAAATCGAGGTCACATCCCGGTGCGGAAATTTTAGGCAAAGAACCAAACGTTGCACACTTGGTTTCCGTAGCGGTTGCCGTGACGTACATAACCTGCTTTGCTCTTGTGAGCGCAACGTAGAACAGTCTGATTTCCTCTTTAACTTGATTGTCCTTAACGCATTTTGCAACGGCGCATTTTGAAAGCGTCATTGTGCATTTGGTTTTATTGTCAAAGTCATAGGCATTCAATCCGACAAGTCCCTTATCGTTGCCCGTGCCTATTCCTTTACCCGTTGCAATCAAGTCTCCAACGCTCGCCTCATAGTTGAACAAAAACGCAGTGTCCGCAACAAATACGACAGGCTTTTCAAGCCCCTTGTAGCCGTGGAATGTGGATATTGTTACCCTGCCGTCTCCGCTTGCGCCTACCGCGTCGTTATCCTCTTCGCTGTAATCCTCAAGGAATTTCCCAAGTGAAAGATTCTCTTTTTGATTTGCGCTTGCGATAAAACTCTTAAGCCCCGACACGTTACCTTCTCCGCCCTTCATCAAGTAAGCGTCATAACAATAATCGCATACAATAGAGTTCATAAGTTGAGCAACGTTTTGATAACTACCCTTCAGCCTATATGCAGTCAATTCGTCAAGAGTATCTCTTGCACGCATTGCCAAATCGTCATCTCGGGTTGAATATTCCAAAAACTTGTCGTACAAACACTCGCCTTTAAGCGATGCGATTTTTGCAAGTTCGCTCTCATCGTAACCGCCAAAGAAAGACAACAAATATCCTGCAAAAGCAATATCTTGTCGAGGATTGTCAAGCGTTTTAAGCATGCAGACAAGTTCTCTTTCGGGCAGTGACGCGCTCTTGCCGAACGCCCCCTCATTTACAGGTATTCCCTCTTTTTTAAGCACGTCTATTATTTGCCTCGCACCCGTCGAGCGCGAGCGGAAAAGCACTGCAATATCGCTGTAATCGAGACGTTTGCCAACGCCGTTCTCGTCAACGTCTTTCATTCTCCCTACAAGCGAGCGTATCTCGTTGGCGATAAAGCGTCCCTCATCTTGAGAGTTGCCATCGTCCTCGTCTATGCCCTCATCGTCTTTTGTGATGTCGTAAATTCCACTTGCGACTTTGCTTTCGGGCTTGTTCTTTTCAAACAAATGCACCTCAACACGCCCGATCGGCGGAATATTCTCGATATTTACGGGAGAAATTTCTTTGAGTTCAAATCTCGCCTCTTGTTTGTAGTCTATATCCGCACTATCCTCCGTCATTGCGCTGTCAAATACGCCGTTCACAAAATCCAAAATGCCGTATGCACTTCTGAAATTGTGATTGAAGAATACGTTTTGTCCCTCTTTATTAGCAAAATCTGCATATCTTTTTTGCCTCGACAAGAAAATTTGAGGATCGGCAAGACGAAAACCGTATATGCTCTGCTTGACGTCACCCACCATAAAGCACTCGCCCTTAACGAGTTTTGAAATTATAGCCTCTTGCGTGGGGTTGACGTCTTGATATTCGTCCACAAACACTGCGTCGAAAGCCTCTCCCAAAGACGGGTTTTCTTGCAATAATTGCATCGCTTTGTGTTGTAAATCTTCAAAGGACAACACGCTGTCTTTTTGCTTTAACTCGGCAAGTTTTTCTCTAAATCGGAATACCGCCTCCGTTAGTTTACGCACAAATTTTCCATTTTGAGCAAAATACTCTTTTTGAACGTCGAACTTCTCGTATAGTGCGACAAGTTCCTTTATCACGGCGTCGAATTGCGCAAAATATTCCTTTGCATAATCCACCAACACTCTTTCCTCGTCCGTTGCCTTTTGAGAAATGCGTGCGGACGGTTTTTCGAAGCAGGATGCGATTTTGCAAATTTGCTCAAGCGATGTAGCATTCGACATCTGCTCGCTTATATAAAGCCTTGCGGTAACCGCCTCGATATATTTTGCAATCGTCGTCTCGACAAGCAACATATCCTCTCGCAGTTTCCCCAAAGCGATATTTGCCTTTTTAAAGAACTTGATATAACACCTTTGCAATATCTCAATAAACTTGCTGTTTTCAAAGGAAGAATAGCACTCGTTTACGCATTCTTCAAACTCTGTCGGAGAGGGTTGAATTTCCACGAGGTTGTACAGTTTTATAAGATTGCTTTTAAGATTGTCGTCACGTCTTGACTGCGAGAATATTTCAATAAGTTGCAAGAAAGTTTCATCCCCTTCTTGCGTATATTGGGCAATAGTTTCATCAAGTGCCTTGTTGATATATGTCGCATGCGCGCGCTCATCAAGCACCTCAAATGAGGGGGATATGCCCAATTTATCGAAATTTTCTCTTATAAGCGATTGGCAGAATGCATGGATGGTACAAATATGGCAAAATGCAATATCGTCAAGTTCGCCTCTGAAATGCTCGCGCAAATCTCCTTCGGCACTGCATGCCACTCTAAACAGTTCCTGATGTAACTTTTCTTTCAATTCATCCGCCGCCGCATTATTATATACCAATATGAGCAAATCCTTTAAAGACGCTCCCTCTGCAATCATCAATATTATGCGCTTAACCATGGTAGACGTCTTGCCGGAGCCTGCCGATGCAGACACCAATATGCGCCCCCTCTCGAGCACTGCTTTCTTTTGGTCGGGCGTGAGCAAAAGTCTGCCCCTTTCGTCTCGCAAAACGTCAAGACGCTTTTCTGCAGAAGCGTTTATACTTATGACTTTATCACTCATTTTGCTCGTCCTCCTTTTTGAAACTTTCAACGCCCTTCACTTTTGGCAATCTGCGCTCGTTGCGTCCCTTGTATGCGCATATATTGGCATAATCGCATTTCTTACACTTTTCTTTTATCGGCGACGGCTTAATGTATCCGTTGGCAATTTCCGTCGCGCCCCTAATAGCAATTTCCGTTGCGTAATCGCCCAGCGTGTCAAAATCCTGTACAGACAAATGCACCTCGGGGCTCAACACGTCCTTTTTGTCTGTTTTATACGGAACAACGCTCCAATCCGCGTCTTCTTTTATCATTTCGTCTATCTGATATAAAACCTCTCGGCTGTCGCTTGCTTGCCCTTTATATTTATATCTCGTCTTCTGTTCATCCGTAAAACTTGAGAAAATCGGGAAATAGAAAACTCCGCTCGGTGTGGCATTTATGCTTTGCTCCACCGCACGCATATACACGTACAACTGAATTTTCTGTCCTGCATACAATTCTTTCAAGGACAAATCCGCACTCTTGTACGTCTTATAATCTATAATTATAAATTTGTCGTCAAGCACGTCTACTCTGTCTATCGTGCCTCGCAATTTAACCTTCTTATCTCCTATGTCCAATGCCATAGGCACTATATCGCCCTCGCCTATTTTCGCCTCGAGCAAATACGGACGGAATTGCGAACGCTTCTGAACCGTATACAAATCCTTGCAAAGTTTTATACCCTCGTCTCTTACACGCAACAACAATCTACCTGTGTCCGCCTTTTCAAGCAATACTTCAAAGTCGTTTTCTTTTATAGCGTCGTAAAAATAAGAATTTGCCAATTCGTCGATATTGGTATCGTCGCCTACCGCACTGTCTCTTATGTCCTTGAAAAATCTTTCCAAAACGTAGTGCAAAATTGTGCCGTTTTCAGTCCCCTCGAACTTGCCCTCTTTGCGACGCTTAAGCGAGAGTATGTAGTTGAAATAATGCGCATACGGACATCCGTAAAATGTCTCCAATCTGCTTACGCTGGTGCTTGAATCAAAGTATGCACCCTCTATTTTTTCTATGCGCAAAGGCTCTCTTTCCGACTTGATTATGCGATTTATATCGGCGTCATTTACAAAGCATTCCGCCGATGCAAAAACCTCGCCGTTTTTCTCATTGGCACGCCCCGAAACCAAAGATTTCATAACTTCGTTTTTGCATCCGTTCTTACTGGAAAACACGCAGGCAATTTTATCATAATCATAGTCGCCGTCACTTATGAAATTCTCAAAATCTACTCTTTGTATTTTAAGCGGAGCACCACCATCTCTCAACATGTTTTGCAATTCAAACACGACTGTAGAAGGACGAAGCACGCCGCCGTCTCCGCTTTCGGGATAACTTACGACAAGTTTTCCGCAAGGTTTCTTCATAAGGTCGCAAACGGCATACATACTCTGCAAAACCTTTTGTTTTTCGCTGGGCGAGATTTCTATGCCCAAAGCGCAAAGCGTCTGCTCGTCACGAGAAGATATTACGCTTCCGCCACTGCTTTCCGCCGGCAATTTCCCGCTGTTTGCGCCCAAGATATAAATGTCGCCGTCGCCTGTAAATCTGCTGTCGCCGTCGCCTATAACCACGCAATCCAAATATGCCGGAACAAGCGCAATTTTAAGCGTTTTTAGCATGGATTTAAACACACTCTCAAAGCCCTCTATATCGGTGTCGTAGCAAAGCACGTCTTCTATTTCGTCAAGCACGGCGCTTATCTTGCTGTCAACCTGTTCGGCGTACTTTTTATAATATCCGCCAGAAGTCGCAAGTTGAGAAACATATTTTGCATATATCTCGGCAACTGCCTCAAGAGTCTTTCTTGCCCCCGATACGTACAATGATATTTGAGCGGTTTTATCAGGAATATCCTTAAGCGCATCTATCAGTGCCTTGCGCACTCTTTCGGGAATAACGTTTTCTGCATTATTATCCAAAACAATAGTTTTATCATCACATTTTGCATATATTAAACGCTCATTTAGCGATTTGAACTTATTATACTTATCCTCTTTCACGCGTGTAAATTCAGACTTAACGTCGTGCGGAACATACTCAATGTTGTATTTCAAAATGAAGTTTTCAAACAAAAACGCCTCGTCTATACCGCCTTCGAGCCTTGTGAAAAACAGCGGATTTTTGACAAAATCCAAGCACTCTCTGCGTCTGTAATTACTCCTGACACAGGCAAGTGCTTGCAAAATATATTTGGCTTTCGCCTGCTCTGAAAGCAATTCTTTTTTGTCTATGAAATACGGGATGTCATACCTTTCAAACGTGGACTTAATCTCTGCCTCATAAGCCCCCATATCGCTTACAAACACTTCTATATCTTTATATCTTCCGCCATCTCTTACGTGTTTTGCGACGTCGCAAACAAGCGCAAGCACCTCGTCCGACCTATTCTTGGCGACGCGCAAAGTAACCTTGTTATCATTTTCTACCCCATCTCCTCCGCTTGTATTTACATAAGAGAAAAGTTTTGTGGAAATCGCCTCGATTTGAGGTGATAACATCTCATCATTGCGCACTATTTGTGCATTTCCACCGCTCAATTTTACAAGTTTTTTCATTACGGCGTCGGGATATATACGCTTGTTGGGATTGTCATATCCGCATGTAAGCGCAATCGTAACCGACAATGCGTTTTGAGAAAGTCCCTTTAAAATATCCGTTTCGGGTGCGGAAAAATCGTAAATGTCCGTGCAATAAAAATTGGTGCCGACAACACATTCAGGATTGTCCTCAATATATTTTGCAAGCGCATAAAGGCGTGTGGACGAGTCGCTGTGTCTGCCTTCTAGCGCAGACAAATATCCGTCATAAATGAGAGCAATATCCCGTGTCTTTAATTTGAGAGACGATGGCATATTTTTCGACGCTTCAAGCAACTCTTGCGAAGATATTCCGCTGTTCCTGATTGCGGTCAATGCAGCATACAATTCGCTTGCAAAGCCCTCTGTAAGAGCAACCTTTTTGTAATAAAGCAGTTCCTCCCTCAAGTCCGCAATAACCTTGCCTATAAGCATAACGGAGCCTTCCGGCGTAAGGCATTTTTTGATGTTTGCGCCTATAAGTTTGTTGGCAAGACGGGTAAATGACATAACTTCTATGCCAAAGGTACTTTCAATGCCCAAGGACGCAATCAACCTGCGCTCCACCGATGCGGTAAACCTATCAGGAGCGATGACGATGTTTTTTGACTTGCCGTCAATATTCTTTTTGAGTTGTTCGATGACGCCGAGATATGCGCCTCTCGACGTATTGGATGTGATAATTTTCATATTTTTAGTATATCACTCGCACAGCGCAAATTCAATAGGTTTAGGAAACAAATAAAAATTAGTAATTTTTATTTGTTTTTTTGAAATTTTTGCGTTTAAATACTAAAATTCGGCATAATTTCGTTGCTATAAAACTTTTTTGTGTTATAATAAACGCATTATGAAGAAAGTCATACTTATTATATCTATTATAGCATTGGTCGCCATAACGGCAGTTTCTTTGGTTGCTTGCAACAGCGCAACTCCGCAAGGACAATTACAAAACTTGCTCAACGACCACAATCACGAGGCATTTGAGTACAACGTTTATGCAAAAAATTCCTCCGGCGCGAGAATTGACGGCTATAACGGCACGTACACAGTGACGCTTGACGCTTATGCGAAAAATTCCCAAATTAACAATTTCGGAAAAAGCAGTCTTGAAAGCGTGGAAAACGGCGTCCTCGTCAAAGGCTTGTTGACTATCGGCGAAGGCGACAATCAAGTCGTATATGAGACTGGTTGCTATTTCAACATCATAAGCGGTTCTTCCTATATGGTGCCAGCCTACACCTACCGCATTCAAAAGAAAGGCGGTCAAGAGGAATTTGCACTTCAAGGCGAATACGACGGAAGCACCCTCAACTACACTCGCACCGTCAACGGCGAAACAAGCACCGGCAAAGTGGAAGGCAAAGCAACGACATATTTTGACAACAATGAGTTCCATCAATCGTTGCGCACGCTCACAACGTTTAGCGACTCAATGTCCTTCTCTTTCTCAATGCCACTTGTAAGCGCAAATGAAGCATCCTATGTAACACTTTCAACGACTGTTAGCACAACGTCCAAAATCAAGAATGCGTACACCACTGCAAACGGTCTTGAAGACGGCATCGAATGCTACAAGATGAACGTGTCTCGCTCCACTGAAGTTTCGGGCATTTCGCAAACTCTCTACTATGCTAAAGACGATATTAAATTCAACGGCTGGGGGCTCAAAAATGTGCTTGTGCAGTTTGAAGAACCATTCAAAATAGAATCGGATATATTCACAATGGTATATGAATTGACTTCAGCAACATTGGAATAATTTGAAATTTTGACAAAGAAAAACACACCGCAGGGTGTGTTTTTTTTTGTAGAAATTATTCTAAAAACAGATTGCTACAAGCGTGCTAATCAGCATAGATAAGTGTACTTTGCTCGATAATGCGCATACATCTTCTCTTGCATCTCCTCTTCGCTGTTGCCTATAGCAAGTATCTTGCCAAACTTGGTAAGATAATACATATCCGTCGGCACATAAACGTAATCGTATTCTCCCTCCGCTTGTGCCGTGGCGGGCGTGAGATACTTCTTCTTGGTGTCCTCACGGCAAATATAGCATTTTTTGCCTTTATTCTGCGCAACGGCATAATTGCGATAAATATAACCGATTTTTTCTATCGCCTCCTGCTCGCTATCCACAACGTCATAAGTCATTCCGTTTTTGAGAATAATGGCAAAATTGCGGTCAATAATGGCGTATTCAAAGATTTCGTCGTCCTCGCCGTCAAGATACGGCAACAAATCCGTCCTCTCCCCGTACGTCCATTTTTGGTGCATTTTGGTCATATAAATACGTGTTTTCATATCTT
>CAZCKS010000038.1:0-12542 GCA_964499325.1 uncultured Bacteroides sp.
TGAGCCGTATAAATATTGTAAAAATATAATAGTTATTAAAATATAAAAAGTCAAACGTATAGATAAATTCACGCAAAATATTGTCCGTTATAAAACAATCGCCACCCCCAAAGGATGACGATTGTCTGTATTTGCATAGCCTTGCAAATTTTATTTGCAACCGCAGTTGCAACCACCGCCGGTAAGGCAGGAGAGGATGAGAATAAGCCATACGAGGTCGCAGGAATTACATCCGTTAAAGCTCGTGTTGCCACCGCATCCGAAGCAGTTGAGAAGCATGATAAGCAACACTATATCGCAGGTGTTGCAACCACAGCCGTTTGTGCCGTTTGTAAAAAAGCCGTTCATGTTATGTACCTCCTATTTTATTGGATTTTACTCCTACATTACCTTACGCAACCAAGCAAATTTGTGTTACTTATCGTCATTGAATACCTTATAAGCAAATATACTTTTGTGTGGATTATTTGAAGCGAATGATAGGGATAGTAATTGGCGTATTCTGCATATTGGTTGTAGAAGGGCTTTGTCTTATTTGCTTCAATATGGACTTAAAGTGGTGGATTGCGCTGAATAAACCGGCATTTGTGTTGCCCGGCGGTTGGTTTACATTGCTTGTCTGTGTTGCGTATTTGTCGTCGATATTGTCCATATCGCGCATTGTAGAACGCAAAAGATTTTTTCCGTCAATGGCGATTTTCTTAATTGTCGGTGTTTTTGCGATATTATTTGTTTTGGCATTTTTTACGTTGAAAAATTTGCTGTTTGGCTTTGTGTGTATATCGCTGACATTCGGTGCGTCATTCTGTTTATTTATGCGTTTTGTCGTTAAGGATTGGGTAACAGCGCTTATGTATTTGCCCTCGTTTTCATTTAATTTTTATGCGTATTTATGCGTCTTGTCTATTTTAATGTGTAATTGAGCGAATTGCCTTTATTGTCTCAAAAATGTTTTTGTTGTTGTAAAAGATAAGATTGTTTGTTATACTAATATGCACATAAGATATGCGCACCGCGCAAGGAGTAAGATATGATTCTCACAATGGATATAGGCAACACCAACGTTAAGTACGGCGTTTTTGACGCTAACGAGTTGATTGCGTCGTGGCGTGTTAGCACAAAGGCGTCTCGCACTGCGGATGAATACGGCATGGTTCTTTATGACCTTTTGCGTCAAAGAGGCGTAAATTTCGACGATATCGAGGACGCCGTTATGTCGTCTGTTGCGCCTGCGCTTAACTATACCATAGACCACATGTGCAGATATTATATCGGAAAAGCACCGCTTGTGGTGTCTGCATCTACGGACACGGGGCTGGACATCAAATATGAGCAACCCACGCAACTTGGCACTGATAGAATAGTGGGGGCATGCGCCGCATACAACCTATACGGAGGACCTGTGATTGTTGTGGATTTCGGCTCGGCAACGACATTTAACCTTGTGACAAAAGACGGGCAATATCTCGGCGGAGCAATCGCACCGGGCATCAAGACCGCAACAGAATCGCTTGTTACGACTGCGGCGAAACTTCCTCGTATCGAACTTGAAAAACCTCTCGACATTGTAGGTACCGATACAAAGAGTTGTATGCAAAGCGGTATCGTTTATGGATATACCGGGCTTGTAAAATATATGGTTGACAAATACAAGGAATTGCCTCAAATGAGGGGTGCAAAAGTGGTTGCCACGGGTGGACTTAGCGAACTTGTTGAGAATGTCGAACCGCAACTTATCGACATAAACGACAGGGCTCTTGCGCTTAAAGGACTTAAATACATCTACGACAGAAACAAGAAGGCATAAACATGAAAAAGATAGGAGTTGCGCTTTTGGGACTGGGCGTCGTCGGCGGCGGTACGTACGAGATTCTCACACAAAAGCGTGAAATGATAAAAGAAAAAGACGGCGTTGACATCGAAGTCGTAAGGGTGCTTGAAAGAAACCTTGACAGATGTCGTCAACTTGGAGTGGACGAGAGCATCGTCACGCAAAATATGGACGACATCGTCAATGACGAGCGCGTGAATATCGTTGCAGAGTTTTTCGGCGGTGTGGAGCCTGCAAAGAGTTTTCTCATTAAAGCGTTGAAGAGGGGAAAAAGCATTGTCACTGCCAATAAAGAGATGTTTGCCAAAAGTTGGCAAGAACTCGAAGAGGTGGCGACGCAAACGGGTGCAGGAATTTATTTCGAGGCAAGTTGCGTGGGCGGTGTGCCTGTTATAAGGACGCTTTGCGACAGTATGCAAGGCAATGAAATTACGTCCTTGAAGGGCATTGTCAACGGTACGACAAACTATATTCTCTCTCGAATGAGCGACGAGGGCGTAGATTATGATACTTGCCTTAAAGAGGCACAAAGGCTCGGTTATGCCGAGGCAAACCCGTCTGCGGACGTCGAGGGCTTTGATTCCACTTATAAAAACAGCATATTAAGTTCTCTGGCATATCGCAAAAGAGTGCCTATCGAAAAAATTTACAGAGAGGGCATTTCCGACATTTCCGTTGAGGATATTATGATTGGCAAGCAGTTGGGATATACTCTCAAATTGCTTGCTATTTCAAACGTTACTGACGGAAAATTGTCGGCAAGAGTGCATCCCGCATTTTTACCAAGCGAGCATCCGCTATCAGGGGTAAAAGGTTCTTTCAATGCGCTGTATATCCACGGCGATAGCGTTGACGACGTTATGTTGTACGGTAGAGGCGCAGGCGCAAGACCTACGGGAAGCGCAATCGTGAGCGACATAATTTATGCCTCAAAGCAATCCGAACATCGTAGATTTGCGTGGGAATGCACACAATGTGTGCAAGATGAGTGTTTTGATCAAGATTTCGTTACAAAATACTATGTGCGCATTATTGTACGCAATTTGGATGGAGCACTTGCTCGCATAACATCTGTCTTGGCAAAGAGGGGTATATCTGCACTCAATGTGTTGCAAAAGAGCGAAGGCGATATTGCCACCGTGATTGTTGTCAGCAACGATACCAAAGAAAGCGTGATGAGATACGCTCTCGAAGATATAAAATCGCTTTGCGAGGTGGAAAATATCGGCGCATTGATAAGGGTTGAGGCGTGATATGGTTTTGTTCTTTGCAAGAGGAGAGGTAAACAGCGATAAGTTTGTCAAGTTCTGTTACGGACATTACAGAGATATAATGTATCGCAACGGCAACGACTTGCCCGAAAGCGTGGAAATTATCAGAGAAGAGGGCAAAAAGCCTCGCTTTGCCACGGAAGATGTCTTTTTCAACCTTTCACACTCGCACGGAGTGATTATGCTGGGCATATCGCATACGCAAATAGGCGTGGATATTGAAAAAATACGCGATATAGACTTTGCGAAATTCGATTTTATTCAAGCGGACGACGCCGAAGAATTTTTTGAGAAGTGGACTGAAAGAGAAAGTTATCTCAAATGGACAGGCGAGGGAATAAGCAAACTGCGCGCTCCCATACCCAACGATGCGCACTTTGAGCATTTCCCCGTGTTCGGAGAATATCATGCGTGCGTGTGTGCAGACGAGCAAAGTATTGTCGCATACGAAATCGATGTGAATGCTGTCGAATAAACTCAATTATCAAAATTGATGACAAATTGCGAAAATTGTACAAAATAACATATATTTTGTGTCTTGTACAAAACGGCTTGTCGTGTTATAATGTTAAAGAAATAAAGTAATCGGAGGTAGGTATGATTTTTGATACCGTAAGAAATATTATCGCAAATCAACTTGGCGTCAGTCCTGACAAGGTGACGCTCGATTGCGACATTGTTAAGGATCTTGGTCTTGACAGTCTTGATATAGTTGAATTGGTTATGGCTCTTGAAGAGGAGTGGGACATCGTTGCCGACGACGAAGACATCAAGACGCTCAAAACTGTCAAAGACGTTGTGAATTATATAGAAGAAAAGACCAAATAATTGTCAGTATTCATAAATAAAGCAAACAAAAAACACGCAATGTTGCGTGTTTTTTGTTTGCAAATATTAGTGCTAATTGCTTACGTACAAGCGTTTTCAAACTGGCTGTTGTACAGTTCGCTGTAGAATCCGCCTTGTGCCATTAACTCGTCGTGATTGCCTTTTTCTATTACGTCGCCGTCTTTCATGACGAGAATGAGGTCTGCGTTTTTGATTGTAGAGAGGCGGTGCGCTATGACAAAACTCGTTCTGCCTTTTGTCAACTCGTCCATTGCGTTTTGGATAATCAACTCTGTGCGAGTATCGACAGATGAGGTTGCCTCGTCTAAAATGAGCATAGGAGCGTTTTGGAGCATTGCACGTGCAATGGTAAGCAACTGTTTTTGTCCTGCAGAGATGTTAGTGCTCTCGCTCAACTGTGAGTCCAAGCCTTGTGGCAATGTGTGGATGAATTTATCAAGTCCGCACGCTTTGCATACCTCTTCAAGCCTTTCGTCGCTTACGTCTTGCATATTATATACGAGATTTTCTCTCACGGTTCCGTCAAACAGCCACGTGTCTTGCAACACCATAGAGAAGAGATTGTGCACGTTTTCTCTTGTCAATTCGTCGGTAGGAATGCCGTCGATAAGGATTTTTCCGCTGTTCGTTTCAAAGAAACGCATAAGCAAGTTAACCATTGTTGTTTTGCCTGCGCCCGTAGGACCGACGATTGCGACTTTTTGTCCGGGGTGCACTTTAGCAGAGAAATCCTTGATGATGATTTTGTCTGGAGTGTCGGGATAGGCAAAGCGCACGTGGTCAAATTCTACAGTGCCTTGCACGTCTTGAATGTTTTGCGTTTTGTCGCTTTCGTCCTCGAGTTCCTCACTTTCAAGGAAGTCGAATATGCGGTGAGCGGATGCGGATGCCGTTTGCAGGTTGGTAAGTCCTTGCGCGATTTGCGTAAGAGGAGACGTAAACAAACGCACATACAATATGAATGATACTATTACGCCGAAATCTATTGAACCGTCAAGCGCAAAGATAGAGCCGACGACGCATACTGCAACGTATGAAAGGTTGCTTATTATGCTCATGAGAGGTTGCATCATTCCTGAAAGGAACTGTGATTTCCAGTTGGCGTCGTAGACGTTGATATTGAGCTTATCAAACAGTTCTTTGACCTTTTTATCCGCACGGCTGACCTTTATTACTTCGTGTCCCGAATAGTTTTCCTCGATAAAGCCGTTGAGTTCGCCCAGATACTTTTGTCTATTGACAAAGTATTTTTGGGATTTTTTCATTATTATGAACACAAGCGCAATACCGACGATAGTTATGGCGAGTGATATTAGTGTAAGACGCCATTCTGTGACAAACATCATTATCAAACATCCTATAAATTGTGTTACTGCGCTGATGATTGTAGGCAGGCTGTTTGTTAAACCTTGTTGCAGAGTGGATACGTCGTTAGTGATACGGCTCAATATATCGCCTTGCGATGTGGTATTGAAGTATTTTTGGGGAACGCGGTTGATTTTTTCAGACAATTCACCGCGCATACGATAGGACATTTTAAGCGTAACGGTTGCCATAATATATTGCTGAATATATCCACATACCGCACTCACCAGGTAAAGCGATACGAGCAAAATGCCTATTTTTGTGATTGCGCCTATGTCTATCCCCGTAACAATGCCTTCGGAGATGATGTTTGCGATGTCGCCCACTTTGTCGGGACCTATGATTGTGATTACGACGCTTACGATTGCCAGCAACAGCGCAACAACTACAAGCACCGTTTGAGATTGCATATAACTTGCACTACGTTTCAATGCTGAAGTCAAATTCTTATTTTTTTTGTTTTTCATATCAACGCCTCCTATGCAAGTTCTTCTGCGCTTAATTGCGACGATGCGATTTCTTGATAGATTTCGCAGTTTTTCATGAGTTCTTCGTGCGTGCCTTTTCCGACGATTTCGCCCTTGTCAAGGACAATAATTTCGTCCGCGCCACGTATTGTGCCTATACGTTGTGCGACAATGATTTTTGTTGTATTTTTGTACTTCTTTTCAAGGCTTGCACGCAGTTTTGCGTCGGTGCGGTAGTCGAGGGCGGAGAAGGAATCGTCAAATATCATAATTTCGGGTTTTCTTGCAAGAACCCTTGCGATTGACAACCTTTGCTTTTGCCCGCCGGAGAGGTTTCGACCGAGTTGCGCTATGTGGTAGTCTTCTTTTTCGGGGAGTTTTTCCACAAATTCTTGCGCTTGGGACACCTTGAATACGTCTGTCAAGTCGTTTTTGTCAAACGCTTGCGCACTCTCTCCAAAGAACACGTTTTCTTCTATTGAGCCTGAAAACATGGTTGCCTTTTGGGTTACGTATCCGAGTTTGTCGTAAAGTGCCTCATATTTGTAGTCTTTTACGTTGACGCCGTCCACAAGCACTTCGCCCTCGGTCGCATCGTATAGACGAGGAATAAGGCTGATAAGAGTGGTTTTTCCGCTACCTGTTGCGCCGATGATTGCAAGCGTCTTGCCTTGCTCAATCTTGAAGTTGATGTCCGTTAGTTCGCATTCGGAGGAGTCTGGATAGCAGAAACTTACGTTCTTAAATTCAACGCTTCCTTTTTCTTTTGCTGCTGTTTGTTCGCCTTCTTTCATTTTTATAGGCGTGTCTATAACTTCGTTGATACGCTCTGCGGATACCTGCGCTTGTGGTAACATCATAAATATCATTACGAGCATCATAAACGACATTACAATGTATGTAGCATAGGTGGTAAACGCCATGATTTCGCCAAACATCTCAATACGTCCGATAGGATCAGTTGTGGATATTTGATTGATAAGCACTGCGCCAAGCCAATATATTGAGAGCGAAAGCCCGTTCATGCCCAACGTCATTATCGGGTTGATAAACGCAAACATGCGTTGGTTTTTGGTTTGCAAATTGAACATCTCTTTGCTGGGTTTGTCAAATTTGTCGTTTTGGTAATCTTCCGCATTGAATGCGTGTACGACGTTTATACCCGTAAGGTTTTCACGTGCTACGCGGTTGATTTTATCCGTAAGTTTTTGTACCTTGCGGAAGCGGGGCAGACATATAAACATAACCAAAAATACTGTAAGGCATATCACAATGACAAAACCTGCCGTAAGTACGGACAATTCCCAACTCTTGCCGAGAATCTTCACAACGCCCCATATCGCCATGACGGGGGCTTTTATGAGCATTTGCAAGCCCATTGACACAATCATTTGTATCTGTGTAATGTCGTTGGTGGTGCGTGTTATAAGGCTCGGAATGGAGAATGATTGTACTTCTTCCTTGCCCATATCCATCACGTGATAAAACACTTTTTGACGTACGGTATAACTCAACCCCGACGCTGTTTTTGCAGATAAAAATCCGCAAATAATAGCCAATATTGCACTTATAAGTGTGCATACAAGCATCTTTAAGCCGACTTCCCATATCGCTTGAGTTGTGCCGGCGGTTTCGATGAGGGTGGTGAGTTCCTTCATATAGTCTGGCAATTGCAGGTCAAAATAAACTTGTCCGACAATAAGGACAGCACAAATAACCGCCATTATTATCTCTTTTGCACGGAGATTTTTGAGTAGTTTTAACATGAAATCACCTCACTGTTTGTAGGGTTTTTGCGGACTTCGTCAACGTTTGCGTCGATTGTACGCACTATCGTGTCCCAAATTTTCAACTGTTCTTCGCTAATTCCTTTTAGGAGTCTTGTTCCGAACATCATTTGTATTTGACGTCCCTCGGCAATAATGTCTCGCGCCTTTTCCGTTGTTGTGAGAATAAGACTGCGTCTATCGGTTTCGCTTGTCGTGCGCTTAATATAGCCGTCCTCTTCTAATCTTTCGATATGCACAGATACTATCCCCGATTTTAGCCCTCGCACGGTGCATACGTCTTTTGCCGTTGCGTTGTTGGGGTGGTTTGCCACAAACAATAGGATATCTATCGCAAGCGGAGGAATCCCTATCTTTTTGCACATTGGAGCCAACGTGGCGTGATAAGCCTCAATTAATTTGCTCGCATGGTTGAAGAATGTAGGCATTTCAAAGTTCTTATCCATAGTCACCTCAAATTATTCTAATATTAGACTATTTCCATTTTGAAACACGCTTATGCAAATGTCAACGATTTAAAAAAACACTTTTGAATATTAAATGGATTTTAAGCATTAAAATAGAGCGGTAAACTTGCTTTTATCGATTTTTCAAAAAAATTGCGAGTTTTTTTAGGAATTTTAATTTATTAATACGTATATATAAATAGTTAATACACAAAAGGCGGATATTATGGCTGGCGGTTTTACTCCCGAATTTATGGAGGAACTCAAATATAAGTGCGATATAGTGGAAGTGATTTCATCCTACGTTCCCTTGCAAAAGAAAGGCGGACGCTATTTTGGGTGCTGTCCTTTCCACAATGAGAAAACGCCGTCTTTTTGCGTAAACAACGGTTGGTACCATTGTTTCGGATGCGGCGCGAGCGGCGACGTAGTCAAGTTTGTTATGGAAATGGAATCCGTCACTTTTTTCGACGCTGTGAAAATACTTGCCGACAAGGTAGGTATGCAGTTGCCCGAGGTTAAACTTGATCCCAACTTCGCCGAGAAAAAGGAACACGGCGATGTGCTTAAACAGATTATGCGTGACGTTGCAAGGTATTATCGCAACAATCTTTTGGACGAGAAGAAAGGTAAGGACGCAAGAGAGTATCTTTTGTCGCGCGGTATTGACGACGAAATAAGCAAAAGATACGGGCTTGGCTTGTCAATGGACGGCGAAAGCATGGTTGGCTATATGCGCCGAAAAGGATATATGCTCAAAGACTTGCAAGAGTGTGGACTTATTGCAAGCATTGACCGTCCTTATGACGCTTTTGCAAATAGAATTATCGTGCCTATCATGAATGGTATGAGCGATGTTATTGCCTTTGGCGGACGTATTTATCACGGCGAAAAAGACGTTGCAAAATATAAAAACTCCACAAACACCACGCTTTTCGATAAGGGACGCACAGTGTACGGCATTAACTTTATCAAGCGTGATAAAAAGCAAAATGGTATTGCTTATAAAGAACTTATCTTGGTAGAGGGCTATATGGACGTTATATCCCTCGGCTCTGTGGGTATAAAGAATGCGATTGCCGGCATGGGCACTGCGCTTACCGAAGGACAAGCAAGAGAAATATCTCGATTGACCGAAAACTTGTATGTGTGCTATGACGGCGACAGTGCAGGAAAACATGCCTCAATCAAGAATATTGACATACTTTCGCAATATATTCCCAATGTCAGAGTGTTATCTCTCGATGATGGCAAGGATCCCGACGAAACTGTGCGAGAGAGCGGATATGAAGGCTTTATGAAAAAGGTGTCGGAGGCATTGCCGTGCATAGAGTATAAGTTGAAACTGTGCAAGGACGCAAACGACCTCGGATCCGTCAACGGTAGAGCGAAATATGTGCAATCCGCATTGAAGGTGCTTAAAGGCATAGATAATAGGGCGGAAAGAGAAGTGTATATGAATCTCGTCTCAAAATTGAGCGGTGTATCGGTGGGGACGTTGAGCGCGGAAATAGGCGTTGTAAAAACCAAGAAAGAAGAACCCGTCAAAATCAATCAAGAAGAGAAACTTGCAAAGAATTTGCGTGCGTCAAGATTTGTTATCAACAGACTTTTGGATAACGCTAAATACATAAAATTGTCCAATGTAAAAAGAGAATGGCTCGCACACGATTTGCATAAGAAGATATTTGATTTTATCCTTTCTCAACCGCCGTTTGAGGTAAGCGTAAGCAAACTTTACGACATAATAGGTTATGACGATGACGAGATAAATCACGTGTTGGGCATAAACATGCACTTTTCGGATAAGGGACGCGAGGCGGATTATTACAACGATTGCCTATTGACGCTGGCAAACGAAAGTATATCGCAAAAACTCGAGAATGCAAAAGAGAGATTCAATAACCTCTCCGACGCTAACGAGAAGAGAGCGGGAATTATGGAAATTTCCACTCTGCAAAGAATTTTAAAATCTAAATCAATCGAAGACAAACTTTGATTCACATAGGAGGACAACGTGGACAGAGAGCAATTATTAAAACAAGAGATTGACAAAATCGTCGCATTGGGCAAGACCAAAGGTTCCGTCAGTGAAGACGAAATAATGGCAAAACTCGAACATCTCAATGCAACCGCAGAGGATATGGAAGTGGTGTTCAACGCATTGCAGGCGGAGAATATCAAGGTTGAGGAGACTGTTGAGGACGACACCATTTCGCTTGATAAAATTATCGATAGCAGTGTTGATGACTCTGTCAAGATTTACCTCAAAGATATAGGCAAAGTGCCTCTTCTTACCGCAGAACAAGAGATTGAACTTGCGCAGAGAATGGAAGCAGGCGACGAAGAAGCAAAGCGCATTTTGTCAGAGGCAAACTTGCGTCTTGTCGTTTCTATTGCAAAGCGTTATGTGGGCAGAGGCATGCAATTCCTTGACCTTATTCAAGAAGGCAATCTTGGCCTTATGAAGGCGGTGGAGAAGTTCGATTACACAAAGGGCTTCAAATTTTCTACTTACGCAACATGGTGGATAAGACAGGCGATTACTCGTGCTATTGCGGACCAAGCAAGAACAATTCGTATCCCCGTACACATGGTGGAGACGATAAATAAACAAGTGCGTGCAACACGTCAACTCCTCCAAAAACTTGGCAGAGAGCCGTCCGCAGAAGAGATTGCACAACAACTCGGTTGCCCTGTCGAAAGAGTGCGTGAGATTCAAAAAATCGCACAAGACCCCGTGTCTTTGGAGACGCCTATCGGTGAGGAAGAAGACAGCCATCTCGGAGATTTTATAGAGGATACCGGAGCAGCGTCCCCAAGCGATGTTGCAGAAAGCAATATGCTCAAAGAGCAACTTATTCAGGTGCTCAATACGCTCACTCCGCGTGAGGAGAAAGTGCTTCGCTTGAGATACGGTCTTGACGATTCTCATCCCAGAACGCTTGAAGAAGTTGGCAAGGAGTTTAACGTCACTCGTGAGCGTATACGTCAAATCGAGGCGAAGGCATTGCGCAAACTTCGTCATCCAAACAGACTTAAAAAACTTAAGGATTTTGACTGATGCCGATACGACTTGACCAAAGATTAACGGCGATAGCCAACCTTGTGGATTACGGTATGGTGGCGGACGTCGGATGTGACCACGGAAAACTTGGATATTATCTTGTGAGTACGGATAGGGTAAGCGGTGTGATAGCAACGGATATAAGCGCACCATCGCTTGCAAAGGCGCAAGAACTTGCCAAGGAAAATGGCGTTTCTTCGATTATGCAGACAAGGCTTGGCGACGGGTTGGAACCTGTTGCAAGTGGAGAAGTCGATACCGTCATAATTGCAGGATTGGGCGGTGACGTCATAGCAAATATATTGTCGCGTGCGCGCGAGGAAGGCAAAACGTTTAAGCATTTTTTGCTCTCTGCAAACACCCATCCCGAAAAGGTGAGAAGGGAGATTGAACGGTGTGCGCACACCATCGTGTACGACGACGTTATGGATTGCGCAGGCAAGGTTTATACCATCATCAAGACTCAAATCGGAGAGAGTAAACTTGATGAAAAACAGGTAAAATACGGCGCTTTTTATAAGACAAACGAAAACTTTGTCCTGTTTGCACAAAGAGAAATAGATGCGTTGTCCAATATATTGCACAACAATCCGCAAGCAACGGAATTGAAGGACAAAATCGACGCTCTCAAAGACGCGGTAAATGACGCAAAAAGACAATAAACAATCATAACGCACTCATAAAGTGCTGTTTTAGGCGGATAGAAATATGAAAATCAAACAAATTGTCGAGACAATCGAAAGGTTTGCGCCCAAAGAACTTGCAGAGGCTTGGGATAATCCTGGTCTTATGATAGGCTCGTTAAGCAATGATTGTTCGGGCGTTATGGTTGCTCTTGACCTTACAAAAGATGTGCTTAAACAAGCGATAGAGCAAGGGTGCAACCTCATTGTAACGCATCATCCGTTTTTCTTTGCTCCTATCAAAAGCATAGATGTGGACGAGGCGAAGGGACAAATTATCAGAGACGCATTGAAAAACGATATAAGCGTATACAGCGCGCATACCAATCTTGACGAATGCGAGGGCGGATTGTGCATGACGCTCGCCACTCTTTTGGGTGGAAAGAATCTCGAAGGGAACGGCGTTGGCGTGCTTTGCGATGTGGATGAGACATCTCTTAAAGAGTTTGCCAACAAAGTGGCAAACGTGCTGGGAGACTCTTCTGTAAAATATGTCGGCGAGGACGATAAACGCATACGCAAGATGCTTTGCATTTGCGGTGGCGGAGCAGGCGATAGCGCATACAACTGCGCAAAAGAGATTGCAGATGTCTTTGTAACAGGCGACTTCAAACACCACTTGTATGTGGCGTCGGAAAACGACGATTTCCCCGTGATTGAGTTCTCTCATTATCATAGCGAAATTATCGTGCAAAACTTATTTGAAAACATTATCGCTCCCTTGGGAGTGAAAACCATAAAAGCAAAACAAAACTGTCCGTTTAAGACAGTCGGAG
>CAZCKS010000039.1:0-11884 GCA_964499325.1 uncultured Bacteroides sp.
ACACGCAAGATTATAAGGTTGACCTCTCGCAAAACCTTTGGAATTTGAAGCACGAGTTGCTTAACAAAGCAAGATAACTCCATTGCTTTTGGAACAATAAACAAAGCATTTTACAGCCACTTTCCGTGGCTGTATTTTTATGTTAAATCAGACTTTTTTATTGGGAATTTATGTGCGGTGTTTTTATAATTTTGAAAAACACATTAATTGCCAAGAAACGATGTTTATATGGCAAAAATATAGACATAAAGTGCATGTTTTGCGCAAAAAATCGATATTTTTCGACAAAACTCACTATCGCTAAATACGTATTTTTGCGATATGATTTTCATATACGAGGTGGTTATGAAAAAGAAGAAAATTACGCGTTTTCCGATTTGCCGAAAAGGCTATGATATTGATGCCGTGGAAAGTTATATCGCGCTTGAAGGAGCAAAGGTCGATGAGGCGCAACAGTCGCAAAGAGAACGCATATCTGCGCTCAAAAACGAATGCGACAAATTGCGTTCTCGGATAGGCGAACTCGAGGGGAGAGAAGAGCAGATAAAACATGCGCTTGTCGTGGCTACGGAAAACGCCGATAAACTTACCTTGGACGTCAAGGCAAGGTATCGAGCGGAACTTGAAAGATTAAAACTTTTTAGGGCAAAATGGGTTAGCGCATACGAACAGATGAAGGAGCGTTATCACTTTGACAAAGACGCCCTCAACGTTGAAAGTGTGGCGGTAAATATCGAGGTGGAACTCACCAAATTTTTGATGCAAGATTTTTCGTTGAACAAAGCCGTTTGCGAGGACGAAATGGAGGCACATTTCAGACGTGAAATCGAGAGGTTGACAAAGCCTGTGTCAAAGGGCGGAACAAGCGAGATTTCAAAGGAAGAAAGACAGAGAAACAGCGCAACTGAATTATGCAAAAAACATAGTGCGGAAACGGCGGAAAACTCTGTTGCGTTTTCTATTGAAGAGGCGTTGAATCCGACGACAACTTTTGCTCAAAACTGTCAAGCGTTGGGACTTGTCAGGTGAGATATTGTGCATTTGTAGTAAAACGGGAATACTTATCGTGTCGTATCATTAAAACTGCAAAGGTAAAATTTGTCAAACCAAAACATGTCAAATTTTAAAGAAAAGCACTCATAGAGTGCTTTTTTTGTTGAAAATCGCGAGAATTTGCATTTTGAACGATTGTCGGACTTGAAAATATTTTAATGATTTTCGGAATTGGGCATTGTTTTTTTTGTCGAAATATGTTAGCATACTTTAAGACAGAAACTTTTATGCTTGCGCATATTATATTTATATATATGTTCGGCGCAGACGTAAACGGTTGAAAATCGTGATAACACTACGATGTATTGAGAGGAATCGTTGATGATTTACGACGTGCAAAAGGCAAATGTTTTGAAGAGGGCTTCGGCTTTTCTTTTGGACATTATTCTCATCGCTGTTTTAGCGGTGGGATTTATGGCTCTTTTGTCCGTAATTTGCGACTATGACGGTCACTATAAAGCGTATGCGTCCATTGTGAGCGAAGTAGAGCAAAATGTTATTGACGAGTACAAGGTTTCGCACGGCGTAGACCTCAGCATTTCAGAAGACGATTATAACAATTTGTCCCAAGAGGAAAAAGATCGTTTTGACGAAGTGCAAGAGATTGCGTCAACCGATTTTAACGAGAGACTCGTTGCCAACGAAGATTTTGGCAAGGAGTATATGTTGAGTTTCACTCTTTCCATCATGATGACATCTGTCGGTATTTTCCTCTCCGTGCTTATTTTGGAATTCATTATTCCTCTTTTCCTCAAAAACGGACAAACAGTCGGTAAAAAGGTCTTCGGTATCGCCGTTATGCACACAAACGGCGTGCGTGTGAGACCTTTTTCTATGTTCGTTCGAGCCATTCTTGGCAAGTATGTGTTTGAGATAATGGTTCCCGTGCTTCTTGCACTTATGATGTTCTTCGGCGTTTTGAACATACTTGTCGGCATTATAGTGCTTGCGCTTTTCCTCATTTTGCAAATCGGCGTATTCATTTATACGAGAAACAAGACGCGTTCATTCTTGCACGACCTTATGTCAAGAACGGTCGCCGTTGACCTTGCAAGCCAGATGATATTTGAAAACGAGGAAGAATTGCTTGAGTTTAAGAAGCAAGAGCAAATGGAACTTGCCGCGCGCAACGATTATAGAGAAAACGGCGGTTTTGATTTCTACAACAGTTCGCTCAATTATAGGGGCGGTAAAAAGATTGTTGACAACGAGTCCGATTCGCCTACGACGGAAAGTTGTGATAGTGCTAATGATACTGTCGAGCAACCTGTAGAAGAGAGCGGTGCGGACGACAATGCCTGACTAAGGCGCAATTAAAGTGGTAATAAGGACTTATCGGTCTTTATAAATATGAAAAACAAATAAAAGGATATAGGGATTATGAAAGTTGTACTCGAAAATTTGACCAAAGTCTTCCAAAGCCGTCACGACAAAGGCAAGGAAGTCGTTGCAGTCAACAATTTCACATTCACGATACCCGACGGTAAATTGGTCGGACTTCTCGGTCCGTCCGGTTGCGGTAAAAGCACGACGCTTTATATGATTTGCGGATTGCAAAAGCCAACCGGCGGAAAGATCTTCTTCGGCGATGACGACGTCACGGCGTTGGCTCCCGAAAACAGAGGCGTCGGTCTTGTCTTCCAAAACTATGCGCTTTATCCGCACATGACGGTCAAGCAAAACATTTTGTTCCCCCTTCAAAACCTCAAGGGCGAAGACAAACTCTCCAAAGAAGACATGCTCAAGAGAGCATACGATGCGGCAAAACTTGTCCAAATCGACGAACTTATGGATCGTAAACCGAGTGAACTTTCGGGCGGTCAACAACAACGTGTCGCTATCGCGCGTGCGCTTGTTAAGATGCCTCGCGTGCTTTTGCTCGACGAGCCTCTTTCCAACCTCGATGCACGTTTGAGATTGCAAACTCGTGAAGAAATCAGACGTATCCAAAGAGAAACGAAGATTACCACCGTTTTCGTCACGCACGACCAAGAAGAAGCAATGAGCATCTCGGATATGATTGTCGTTATGAAACTCGGCGTAGTGCAACAAATCGGCAAACCGCAAGACGTGTATGACAGTCCCGCAAACCTCTTTGTTGCAAAATTCCTCGGAACGCCTCCGATTAACGTATTTGAAGGCGTTATTAAAGACGAGAAAGTGTATATTGGCAACGACGCAGTGCTTGACGTGCCGGGAATCGCAGACGAAGATGTATACGTCGGCATCCGTCCGGAAGGATTTATCCTCAACGACAACGGCGCGCTTACCTGCAACCTTAAGAACGTTGAAGTTATGGGACGTGACGTTTCTATCGTTTCAACCAACGACAATGCTACAAGCCCGATCATCCGTTCAATCATCGACGCAACGAGTTTTGTGGACACAACAAAAGACACTGTTCGTTTTGACATCAAGCCCAACAAGATTTTCATCTTCTCAAGAAAGAGAGTTGACTGGGAAGCAAGTGTTGAACCGCAAGCAGTCTATCAATGGAGCAAGACGCGTCAAGCGATTTATATGGACTTTGAAGGCAAACCGTTTGATTTGGGCGTCCTCAAATCCGTCGAAGTCGCACAAAAGGATGCGGAATTGGCAGAGAAGAGAGCAAATCAACCTCAATTTGTCAAGAAACTCAAGAAGAACTTTACAAATTGGGCAAACGAGAAATTCGGCAAGATTATCGAACTTTGCACACCGAAGGCGAAACCGGTCGAACTTTTGGTTGACACCGATTACATCTGCGTTACAGGCGCAACGGAAGGCGGAAATACGCTTTACTTCGCAGGTATCGAAGATGGCAAGATTAAGACTACAATCGACATCAAAGAGGCGGTTAAAGTGTCTGCAAGCGCAGTTGAGGACGGCTATCATATAAGTTACAATGACGGCGAAAACAAAGTTTATACCGCATTTACCGTACATAACGCTGCAAAAGACGAGCAACGCATCTTCCTTTCTGAAGAAGAGAAGGCAAAATGCTTTGAATTTATGGTTCAAAACATCGAAGAGACTCAAGCACCTGTCGAAAATACAGATGACGTACCTGTAGAAACTGTTGAAACAAACGATGTACCTACAGAACAAACCGCAGTTGACGAAGTGGCAGTCGAAGACGTCGCCACGGCTGAAAATAACGACAGCGAGGTAAAATAATATGGTAGATTCCAAACATAAATGGAAAGCCTGGCTATACCTTGCACCCGCATTGGTGTTGTTGGCAGTCTTTACCGTTTGGCCGATTTTCAACACTATAAGACTTGCGTTTTTGGAAGGCTATAGTGTCGCAGAGGCCAACAGAGGCGTTGAATTTTCTTACGGATTTGCCAACTTCACTCGAGTGCTTGACGAATACTCCGGCTTTACCAACGCGCTTAAGAACACGGTATTGCTTACGGTTATCACGGTTCCGATTTCCACAATTTTGGCACTTCTTATCGCTGTTGTGCTCAACTCTATCGGTCCGCTCAAGAGATTGTTGCAAACAATCTACTTCTTGCCGTATGTTACCAACTCAATTGCAATCGGTCTTGTTTTTGCTTCAATGTTCGCCATTGTTTCTACAACAGGTCAGGTTGACGGCACGGAAAAAACAGCAGGCTTGATAAACAATATTATTATGGCATTCGGGGCGGAGCCGATAAACTGGATAGGTGAAGGTTCATCGTACGCCGCAAACTTGTTTGTCATGGTCATTTATATTGTATGGAACGCACTCCCGTTCAAGATACTTATCTTGCTGGGCGGACTACAAAGCGTCAATAAACAATATTATGATGCAGCAAAGGTTGACGGTACGTCCAAGTTCAGAACGCTTACAAGAATCACAGTTCCTCTTCTTTCTCCGATGATTGCATACGTTGTCATCACAGGCTTTATCGGCGGATTTAAGGAATATTCGAGTGTAGTCGCAATTTTCGGCGAAAAAATGGGACCAGACTCTTCTCTCATTCAAACGCCGGGCGGAAGTATGAATACAATGGTCGGTGTTGTTCAACAAGCGTTGCAAGGTGACAAACAGGGTAGAGCGAGTGCGGCGGCACTTATATTGTTCGTAATTATATTTGCTGTAACAATCATCAACTTGTATGTCAGCAAGAAGAAGACGCATTATTAAGAGGTGTACTATGGCTGAAAATATTGTTTTAATGCATGATAGAAGTATAAAAAAAGTTACATCTCGACAAAAGACGTTTAACGTACTTGGAACAATATTGAGATACGCATTCTTGATATTTATAGCACTTATTGTATTGTTCCCGTTCTATTGGATGATTATATCTTCTCTTAAATCAATGGAAGAGTATAACCTCCCCAAACCGACGTTCTGGCCCAATGAGGTCCTTTGGTCAAACTACGCAAAGGCTTTTGAAATCGGCAATTTAGGTACGTTGTTTGCAAACACGGTTATCGTTGGTGTCGTATCCACGATTTTGTCGTTGGTTGTTACGGTTCTTGCCGCATTTGCGTTTGCACGACTTGAGTTTAAGGGCAAAAACATTTTGTTTGCAGGTCTTCTTGCAACAATGATGATACCGGGCGAAATGTTTACCATTACAAACTATGTCACCGCATCTGATTTGGGCTGGGTAAACAATCCCAATCCCTTACAAGGTTATGCCGGATTGATATTGCCTTTCCTCGTTAGCGTATTCTACATATACTTGTTGAGGCAAAACTTTATGCAGATTCCAAATGAACTTTATTTGGCTGCAAAGGTTGACGGCACAAGCGATATTAAGTACTTGTGGAAAGTCATGATTCCGCTTGCGCTTCCCACCATTATATCCATTACTATCCTTAAGATGATGGGCGCTTGGAACTCGTATGTGTGGCCACGTCTTGTTGCAAACAGAACGTTCCCACTTGTTTCAAACGGATTGAGAGGCTTGTCATTTACTGACGCAAGCACGGGACTTACCAACTATCCGCAACAAATGGCGGCAGTTGCTATTGTCTCTGCTCCGTTGTTCCTGGTGTTTGTGTTCTTCCGCAAGTACATAATGAAAGGCGTCTCAAGAAGTGGTATCAAAGGTTAAAAACACGTGTGACGACACCCTCAACAAAGAGGGTGGGCGTTGCCATTGAAAGTGACAAATATAGAAAATATATTTAAAACAAATTATAAAGGAGATCAAATATGAAAAAAGTATTCGCAATCGTTATGCTTTTGGTTATCGTAGTTGCATCTATGTCAATGCTTGTTGCTTGCAACAATGACACGACGCTTGGCGCAAACTTTGATGTTCCGGAAGGCGGATATGACGGCAGTGCAGTGGAGATTATGTTCTACAACACAATGGGACAAACTCTTACTCCGATTTTGGATAAGGCAATCGAAAGATTTAATAAACTTTATCCGAATATCACTGTAAAATACGACGCAGTCGGTGGATATGATGACGTCAGAGACACCATCAATACCGAGATTACCGCAGGTAACCAACCGAACATTGCATACTGCTATCCTGACCACGTTGCACTTTACAACAAATCGGGTGCAGTTGTACAACTCGACAACCTCATCAACAGCACGGAGACCGTGACACACGATGACGGCACAACGGAAGTTCTTGGTCTTACCGATGAACAAAAGGCAGACTTCATCGAAGGTTACTACAACGAAGGCAAGGCATTTGGCGATGACTTTATGTATACTTTGCCGATGAGTAAATCCACCGAAGTTTTGTACTATGACAAAACATTCTTCGATGCAGAAAAACTCACTGTTCCCACCACTTGGGAGGAACTCGAACAAGTTTGCAGAACTATTAAATCCAGATATCCTCAAAGCACACCGCTCGGATATGACTCCGAAGCAAACTGGTTTATCACCATGTGCGAACAAATGGGTTCCGGATATACAACAACCGATCCCGACAACTATTTTGTCTTTGACAATGCTGAAAACAAAGCATTCATAGAGAAAATCCGTGGCTGGTTCAATGATGGTTTGTTCACAACTCAAACAATTTACAAATCATATACATCTGGTTTGTTCAAAGATAACACACAAGCGAATAGAAGTTATATGTCAATCGGTTCTTCCGCAGGCGCAACAAAACAACGCCCCGAGGCAGATACAGAAGGCAACTATCCGTTTGAGGTAGGTATTGCTCCGCTTCCGCAACTCAATAGCAACAATCCGAAGGCTATCTCTCAAGGTCCGTCACTTTGCATCTTCAACAAGAGCAATTCTCAAGAAGTTGTGGCATCTTGGCTCTTTGTCAAATTCTTGACAACGGATGTTCAATTCCAAGCACAATTCTCTATGGAATCCGGTTACATGCCCGTAATCAAATCCGTCAAAGAGAATGAAGTATACAAAAAATTCCTTGATGATGCAAACGGTAAAGACGGTGTAGCAGCACTTTCTGTTAAAGTCGGTCTTGAACAAGAGCATTCATATTTTGTATCTCCGGCATTCCACGGTTCATCCAAGGCTCGTGATATGGTCGGTTCATTGCTTGTTGCTTGCGTTTCTACTGATGTCAACATCGACGAAGCATTTGCATCCGCAATCGGACAATGCAGATACTTTGTAAGTTAATCGCATTAAACGGTAAGCAAAACAATAAAGCATAATTATTTATATCGGTTGGGATGTGCAAGCGCATATCCCAACCGCAACAAAACTATTGTTATGAAAAAATTTATCAACATATTATCCATAATTCTTATTGTTGCACTTATGGTGTGCGTGTTTGTTGCATGCGATGATAATAGCGACAATAACAATAACAATAATAGTGGCAATACCGATGATGGTGTTACTCAACACATCGATTATGTTGCACAACTAAAATTGAATTTGAATTCAACAACTGCAAAGTTTCAAAACGTAACCGTAAAGACTTATGTTGACGGCGATACCACTCACTTTTATGTAGACAGCAGTGTTATTCCCGGCGGAGTGCTTAAAGCGCGTTATCTTGCAATCAACACACCCGAATCAACGGGAAAAATCGAGCCATACGGCAAGAAAGCGTCTGATTTTACAAAATCGAAATTGTTGAATGCTGTTTCGATTGTTCTTGAATCGGATACAACAACATGGGAGCCGGATTCAACTGGTAGCAGATATCTTACATGGGTGTGGTATAAGCCCACGGAAAGTTCAGAGTATCGCAATCTCAATGTTGAGATTTTGCAAGAAGGTCTTGCAATAGCATCCAATACACAAAATAACAGTTATGGCGAGACGGCATGGGCGGCTCTTCAACAAGCAAAGACGGAGAAACTCAACGTTCACTCTCCCAATGCAGATCCGGACTTCTATTCAGGGGCAGCCATTCCGCTTACTTTGAAAGCATTGAGATGCAATATAGCAGATTATACCAACATTTCAGTTGCAGTTGAGGGCATTGTTGCAAGAAACAGCGGAAATAACGGAATTTATCTTGAAAGTGTCGATGCTGATCCGGATACGGGCTTGCACTATGGTATTTATTGTTATTATGGATTTAACAACAACGCATTGAAAATACTTAAAGTAGGAAATCATGTTAGAGTTGTGGGCAAGGTTCAATACTATGAAGCAGGCGGTACATACCAAATCTCAGGATTGAAGTTTGATGACGGCTTCAGTTCAGACGATCCCGACAATACTGTGCTGATCGATAACAATACTTATACAGCCTCGCATCAAGCAATAGATCCTGCAAAGTTTGCCGAAAAGACCAAGTTGAACGTTGAATTTGAGATCAACGATGAAGTATCGCATGCTGATATCGAGTATCCCTTGCTTATTATGAACTCAACCGTGTCTCTTAACGGTCTTAAAGTAGTAGATGTATATACAACTACGGCTGAAGATTCGGCATCAAAGGGAGCAATGACGCTTACTTGTACGATAAACGGCAAAACGATTGACGTGCGTACAACGGTTTTGCGCGACGAAAACAACAATGTTATCACCGCATCCGCTTATATGGGCACGACAATCAATGTCGAGGGCGTTGTTGATTACTTTGACGGAAATTATCAAATCAAAGTTTTCAGAACAAGCGATATAACTGTTGCGTAATCCGCAGCATTATATAAAACAAAAAACAAAAAATAATTATAAAGGAGAAGCAATATGAAAAAGGCTTTTAATCTCAAAAAGGCTTTGATCTGCGTATTGGTGCTTGTATTGTGTGTCGCAACGTTTGTTGCTTGCAACGACGACAACGACAACCAACCCGATATGACCGGCTTGAATGGCGCAAAAGACGCTCTTAAAGCATATTATTCGGACAGCAACACCGAAACAGCGGGCAATTATGATCTCTTGGAACAAATAGCCTACAAACAAGTGATTTATCCAATCACATGGACATTGACTATTACAACCGAGGGCGCAAATGCCGATGATGTCAAACTCGTCGATAACAAGACAGTTCAAATTGTTAGCGAGCCGACTATGGACATCAATTACACTCTTACCGCTGTTATTAAGGATAGCGATGGCAATTCTGTTTCTGTTGAATTCCTCCGCAAAGTCCCCAAATTCAAAGTCAATACGTGGGCAGAGTATGCTGCTGCAAAAGACGGTGAGACAGTCACTGTTGAGGGCGTCATCACATTCTTGAATTCCAAGAGCAACGGTGCAAGTTACAACAGCATGTACATCGAGGATGCAGACGGTGCATACTATGCATATTCAATGCAAAAAGACCCTGCTGAATACAATGTCGTAAAGGGTAACACTGTTCGTATTTCCGGTACAAAGAAGAATTATAACGGCACATATGAACTTGAAAAAGTCTCTGTTGTTAAAATTCTTGACAGCACTGTAAAAACAGTCGACACTGTCAACGTCACCGAGATATACAAGGCAGCAACAAGCAACAAAGACGAGGCTCTTACCAATTTGCAAGGTCGCGTCGTAACCATTGACAACGTTATTATTGTTGGCATCACAAACGTAGATCAAGCATATTGCTCCTTCACTCTTGATGGTGTTCAAACTTATATTCGTCCGTCTTCTTCTGCAGGTTTCCTTACTGCTGACGAAATCACGACGTTCAAGAACGACTTTACTGCAAAGAAAGGCTACACCGCATCCATCACAGGTCAAGTGCAAGTCTACAGTGGTGTGTTCTATCTCCAACCAATCTCTAAAGACGCAGTCGTCTATGGTGCTCTTGCAGAATTGACGCCGGCAGAACAACTTACATTTGTTAAAGACAACACTGCTTCATTGGGTAATGCATTGTACAGTGGCGCAAAAGTTACGCTTCCTGCAACAAGCGACATCTTCACAAACGTTTCAATCAATTGGACATCAGAGTCCGCAAACGTGGCTATTGCTGATGGTCAAGCAACATTCACGTATGAGTATACCGATACGGAACAATCTGTAACTCTTACCGCAACTTATTCCCACACGGATACTTCTGTAACTCCTATCACCAGAGACTTCACAGTCAAACTTCTTGCTCCGCAAAAGTTGACAGTTGCTGAATTGCTTGCAAAAACAAAAGGCGATCAAGTCTATCAAGTGACAGGTTATGTTGTTGCAAAACAAGCAGATGGTGCAACAGATAGTTCATTTGTTCTTGCAGATGATACAGGTTCAGTGTTCAGTTACAACACGGCAACTGCAGAACTCGGCGCATACATTACCGTTTTCGGAACAAGAGCGGAAAACTTTGGTCTTGCCCAACTCGGAACAGTGTCATTTGTTCCGGCAGATGGTGGCGAAACTTATAATTACGGCGAGCCGACCACTGTGGATATGACAAACTTTGATTATTCCACAGCAAAAGTTGCAGATTATGCTGGCAAATATTTGAAGATTACGGGCGTTAAAGTTAGCACCGCATTCTCCAAAGACCGCATCAAATTGAGTGACAGCGCAGGAAATGTTACGCTTCATGCATTTACCACAAAGTCCGAACTTACCTCATGGGCAGTTGGTGATGACGTTGAAGTTTACGGTTATTGCCGTGGCTTGAATACAAGCGGCAAGTATATTTCCATCCAAGTTGTTGACATCAAAGAAGTTGCTGTTGACCCTGACCAAAAAGCAATTGACGCACTTGTTGTTCCGACAACTGTCGATGCAGACTTCACACTCTCCGACACTGCAACATGGACAGTGAAGAGCGGTGTGGACAACATCTCTATTGATGGCACCACCGCAACAATCACTCGTAGCGATACGGAAGATGTCACTGTTGTTATCACTGCTACAATCGGCACAAAGTCCAAGGATTTCACAATCAAAATCACCAAAAACGGCACTGTCGCAAATGACGGCACCGCAGAACATCCTTATACTGTTGCTGAGTTTTCGGAGAGGTATACAACAACAAGTATTGCCGAAGGCAACTATTCAACCGAAAAAGTGTATGTGACTGGTTATGTTGTTGGTACTCCGAAGTATGATTCGAATCATAGCAATTACCAACTTTACATCGCAGACACAAAGGGTGGCAGCACAACACTTCTTGGATATGGAGTTGTTTATCCTGCAACAATAACCGCTGTTTACGAAAATGACACAGTTGTTATTTGTGGTTATGTAAAGAATCATTATGGCACATTGCAAGTTTGCTACAAGTCAGACGAAAATGCAGATCTTGTTACACGTACAGTAGGTACATCCAATATTGATATTGCTACTACCTCAAGCGATAAGGCTACTGTATCTATCGACAACAATGTTACATTCGGAACTAATGGCGAGAATTTCACATTCACCGTCACTGTTGAAAGCGGTTACGAAATCGTTTCCGTAAAAGTTAACGGCACCGAGGTTACTATCGCAGAAGGTAAGTATACTGGTACTATCACTGGCACTACTACTATTTCCGTTGAAACAAAAGTCAAAGGTGCTGCTGAT
>CAZCKS010000040.1:0-11825 GCA_964499325.1 uncultured Bacteroides sp.
AGGCATAGCCTATGGCGTTTGAGTTGCGCACCGAACTCATCGGATCGCACATATAATCGATGAACATCATTGCGGCAAGTTTATTATTCACGCTTGTAGGAATGCACCAGCCGTCATACCAAATGTTACTGCATGTTTTGGGAATGTAATATGCAAGTTGATATGTGTCCGTTTCTTCGTCGTAACCGCCTTCCTCGATTGCCCAAAGAGCGTCACCGCTCCATGCAAAGTCAGCGTACACGATTTCATTTATCATATCGTCTTTGCCAAAGTCAACTTCATATCCCGAGATATGTTCGCGTTGTGCGGTAAGCACTTTTTCTGCCGCTTCAATCATCTCGTCATCAGTGCAGTTGATAAGTTCTTGAACGCTGTAGTTCTTGTATTTTTCGGGGAGGAAGTAGGTGCCGTGGAGCAAGTCGTATTCGTACATGTAGAATACTGCCGCCGCATAAGAATCGCGCACGCTGTCCTTCATGAGGATTTTATTTTCCAGCATTTCGTTTTCTTGCACGTTCCAAAGCACGCCCCAGCCGTACTGGTCAAGTTCCTCAACGCTTACGACGGCAGTGTTGTAGAGTATTCCAAGCGTGCCCCACATATAGGGAACCATATACTCTGTCATATCGTATGTTTTGCCGTCGGATGCTTGAATGTCAGAAAACATTGCATCGATGACGTCCATTATTTCAGGATCGATATTTCCCCAACCCGCTCTTAAACTACTCATTCTGTCCAATGAAATACCGTATTTGTCAAGATCGGCTTGTATATCGGCTTTCACGTCATTGTGGTTGAGAAGACAGCCCGCAGTCAAAAGTTTCTCGATAGAGTATTCGCTCGGGCAAATCAAATCGACATTTGCGTCGCCCTTAAGCACCTTTGTCATCATCGTTTCGTTGGTGTCGTAGGTGGTGTAGACGATTGAGAGCGCGCGCCCTGTTTTTTGCTTGTAGTAGTCGGCAAATTCGTCGAGAATAGTCTTGCCCGTTTCCTCGTTTATTTCGCCGTCGATATAATCTTCCCAGTTGTATATGACAAGTTTGTCGCCACCGCTTTCGCCTTTGGAGCCGTTGTTGCAAGCAACCAAAGTGGGGAGCAATACGCAAGAGAGGATAAGTGCTACAATTACGAGTTTTGCAATACGTTTCATTGTGCTACCTCCTTGCTCTTTTTCTTTTCTTTTGATATTTTTGCAAGGTTGATTGTAAGTACGCCTGCAAGCACTATGACAAATATTATCGAGAATATCGCATACCAGAAGGGTTCAAGTCCTTGTACGCGAGCGTCCGAGTAAATATAAGTAGACAAGGTGTTTATACCCGTTGCCGCGCCCTTGTTGATTTGCGTAATGATAAAGTCGTCCATAGACATTATAAATGCCATTACGAAGCCCGAAACAATGCCCGGTGTGATTGTGGGGATAATAACCTTTATCATAGCCTTAAACGGATTTGCGCCGAGATCGAGAGCCGCCTCATAGATATTGGGATCCATAGATTCAAGTTTAGGCAACACGCTCAACACGACGTAGGGTGTGCAGAATGCGATGTGCGCTATTATAAGGCGCAAATATCCCTCGGGGAAGGCGAATGTGATGAAGAACACCATCATTGACACAGCCATAACTATTTCGCTGTTGATGATGGGGAATTGGTTGACGTTTTCCACAATTCTTCTTGAGCGTTTTCCGAGGTGGAATATACCGATAGATGCAAAAGTACCCATAATCGTTGCCACAACGGAGGATATGCTTGCGATGATAAAGGTGTTTGCAATCGCACTCCAAAGGTCGGGAGATTTATCCGATTTGAAAATCGCGATATATGCGTCAAAGTTGAAGCCGTTGTCAAAGTTGAAGTTTGAACTGTTGGAGAAGGAGTAGATTATCAATAGGACAATCGGCGCATACAGTATGACGAGAATAACGAGAAGATAAAATTTCTCAAAGAAACTTCTTATTTTATCTTTTACCATAGCGACCTCCTCACGGCGTTGCTGTTTTTATTAAACTTGTTCATAACAAAGTTGGATATAAGCACGAATATGAGCATAACGATACTCATAATCGAGCCGACGCCGTACATGCCTTGCTCAAAACTCAACTGAATTGAATCGCCAAACAAGAAGATTTTGCCGTTTGATAGCAGTTGCGAAATCGCATAGGTGGAAATTGTGGGGATAAACACCATTGTGATACCGCTGAAAATTCCGCTCATCGAGAGTGGAAGCGTCGTTTTCAAAAATACGGTCGCTTTATCTGCGCCGAGGTCTTGTGCTGCCTCTATGTAACTCTTGTCGATGCTTGAAAGCGTTGTGTGAAGAGGTAGTATCATAAACGGCAGATAGTTGTATACCATACCGAAAAGCACGGTTCCCATCCCCAGTTCCACGCCCAGCGCAATGAAAATCGCCTTTGTCGCAAGTGTGCGGATAAGGAAGTTTACGCCCATAGGGATGACGTACAACAACACAAGGATTTTTCCGCTGGAATACTTGGAGAGGATATATGCGACGGGATAGCCAATAATGAGGCATAACACCGTTGTAATAACCCCCACGAGCAGTGAGTTGCCAAGAACTATGAGGCTTGACGACGATGAGAAAAACGTCTTGAAATTGTCAAGCGTCAAGTTGTTGTCAGAGTCCAGAAACGCATTTACCAAGATAAGCACAAGCGGGACTATGACAAACAGAAGGAGAAAAAGGATGTAGGGGACGCTAAACACCTTTTTCGTCAATCTGAATTTTTTGCGACCGGTGTTTTTCACTCTTGCTCCTCCTTGAGAGTTGATTGCTCTACGTCGTTATCTTCTGACAATTCACGCTCTTCCGCTTCGATGAGGATTTCCTCGACGGCGTCGAATTTTTCCACTTCTTGAGTTCTTGCTTCTTCAACAGCCGCTTGCTCTTCGGCAGTGAGAGTTTCGTCCTTAACCACCTTTTCTTCTTCTTGAGCGTCCTCGTCACGCTTTTCTATGATGATTTTTTCAGGAGCAATCTTTATGCCTACGCGGTCGCCTTTAAACCAATCGTAATCGGTATCGGCAAAGAAGTTGTAGTGATCGTCCGTTGAGAGAATTGCTTGATAGTAACTTCCCTTGTAGGTTGAAGATATGACTGTTGCGCCGATTTGACCGTCTTCTTCGTCGTCGGTAATTTCTACGTCATCAAAGTCGATAGACACCTTGACGGGAGTGCCGACGGGCAATTCTTCGGGAGTGAGGTTGGATTTAAATTCAAAATCCGTACCGCAAATTTCAACGAGGTTTTCGCCTGTGATATAGGTGTCAATTTCGTTGATAATGCGAGTTTTGTGCATAATGTGCAAGTCAAACGGCTTGATATAAATGCCTACAATTTCGCCGATGTCATACGTGTCTGTATCGTGTGCGACGATTTCGTTGCCGTTGGCAAGTAGGGTGATTTGATAGTGTTCGCCCTTAAACACCGATGAAAGTACTTCTGCAGTGAGGATAGTCCTCTTGTCGTCGACTTTTTTGATTTTTACGTCCTCGGGGCGGATGATAACGTCGATAGGCTCGTTGTGTTTGAAGCCTTTGTCAACGCACTCGAACACCGTGTCGCAGAACTCAACTTTGTAGTCGTCAAGCATAACGCCTGAAAGAATGGTGCTTTCGCCGATAAAGTCTGCAACGAATGCGTTTGCAGGCTCGTCGTAGACCTTTTCCGGTGATGCGATTTGCTGAATTTCGCCAAGGCGCATTACCACGATTTTATCGGACATTGTAAGTGCCTCTTCTTGGTCGTGCGTGACGTAAATAAAGGTTATGCCCAGACGCTTATGCATATCCATAAGTTCAAGTTGCATATCCTTTCTCATTTTGAGGTCGAGTGCGCCGAGAGGTTCGTCAAGGAGGAGAACTTCCGGTTCGTTGACAAGCGCGCGAGCGATCGCAACACGTTGTTGTTGACCACCGCTCAAAGAGGACACGTTTCTGTGTCCGTAGTCTTCAAGGTCAACCATTTTGAGGGCGTCGTCAACTTTTTTCTTTATTTCGGCTTTGGTGTATTTTCTAAATAATTGCACCGTTTCACCCTTGCGATTTGTCTTTGTGCCGTTGGGGAGCACTTTGAGTTTGAGTCCAAACGCAATATTGTTAAAGACGTTGAGATGCGGGAATAGGGCGTATTTTTGGAAAACCGTATTGACGGGGCGAAGGTGCGGCGGGGTGTCCGTAATATCTTTGCCGTTGAATATGATTTTTCCGCTTGTAGGCATTTCAAAGCCGGCAATCATGCGAAGAGTTGTAGTTTTTCCGCAACCGCTTGGACCTAAAAGAGTAACAAATTCCCCTCTTTTGATAGTCAAACTTGCGTTTTTGACCACTTGTTTGCCGTCGTACTCTTTGTAGACGTTGCGAAGTTCGATGATGTTGTCAACCGATACCGTAGTTTTTTTACTCATAGCCGTATCCTTTGCGCACGTGCGCACGTATTTTTGATATTGTTTGATTGATATATTTTTTATATTATTTATTAAAATGTCGGGGGAGAGGTTATCCACAGCACGACTGCTTTTTCTCCCGTTCTGTTTTCAAGTCGATGCGGTTTGGACGCCGAGAAGTAGAATACTTCGCCTTTTTTTACGCAGTATGCGCCCTGTCCGAGATGTAGCCATACTCTGCCTGAAAGCACATAGCCGAACTCTTCGCCCTCATGAGGTACATCCTCTTCGATTGAGGTGTGTGGGGCGATGGTTACTCTAATCGGCTCCATTTCATTTTTTTGCGCATTGGGCACAAGCCACTCGATTTTGTGAGAATCGGTCTCTTTTTCGATGAATTCCTCTTCGGTGAACACCACTTTTTCTTCTTTTTCGTCCTTGAAGAAGTCCGCAAAATTAGTCCCCAAAGCGTTGAGAATGTCCTCAAGCGTTGCGATAGAGGGGGATGTCAACTCATTTTCAAGTTGAGAAATATAACCCTTTGTCAATTCACAACGGTCGGCAAGTTCCTCTTGTGTAAGATTATTCTGCAAACGCAGTCTTTTGATTTTGATACCCAGTTCCATATCAGCCTCGATTTCAAAAAGTAACACGCATAGTGTATTATGTTTACCTTGACTAAACTTTCGCCCTTGTTTAGGCAAAAATGACGTCGTGTTTAATGCGTTTCGCAATTTCTAACAAAAAGTTTAGCACAACTAAACATTTTTTGACAAGAAAGATTATATACGCTCGTATATATAAAGTCAATGAAATGACATATGTTTTTCGACAATTTTTGCAAAAAGGGGAAATTTAAAAATTGTGTGTCACGATTGAAACATATTCATATATGAATATAAATAAAAAATCGCACCTATTTCGGCGCGATTGCGATTAATTATTTTTTTGTTTAGCGGTTAAGCCCTTGCGTTGCAAATTTCTCGTTGGGGAGCATGCCCATCATAAAGTATTGTATGCTCATTGAAAAACCTATAGAGCAAAACATATATGATTGACCTATTGCAGAGATGGGATATGCCGAATTTAGCACGCCTTTTAAATTTGCCTTTAAAAGCATGAAAATTGCAGTTATAAGGACGTATGCGATAATGCCCATAGAGAACAAGCCTTGCTTTGGATTTCGAGCAATCGTCGTGATAAAATACAGCAATTCCGTGACAAAGAACATCACAAATCCCGTTGTTGATACTGCATTATGTACTTTGCGCAGATAATCGTATTTTTGTGCTTCGTCGCCTTCGACTTCCAGCCACGGCACCGATATACCTGCCGTTAAAATAACCGCACTCAATATGCCCATTGTGATAAGGAAGATTTTCATGGATTTTGCATATTGACCGATATTAAGCCCCATCCACAGCGTAGCGATAAAGCCCAGCACAAAAGTCATACCGTACAAGTAAATCAAGGGGAGGTGGTTTTCTCTATATGCAACGTATGATAGTGATTTGTATACGGCAGGTTGCCCGTCAAGTGAGCAGACTATTGCCGAGAATGCAGGGAAGAGCACGCACCAATACAGAACAAGCAGAATATCAAACTTGCGCTTGTTATTTGTGCAGAGTTTCGGGGATATTTGAGCATTGGCATTAAAGATTTTCATACGAAAATTCCTCAATTATTACATACGATTATTTTATATCGCACGTTTAGTGTTTTGCAAGTTAATTATTAGCCTGCGCTAATTATTAAAACGCATTTAATACTATATTATTATAGAGCATTTGCATTTATAAGTTCTCGACAATATCTTGCAAAAGTGTCGGTTTGCATTTATATTATCGCATGTCTTATTGAGAAAATCTTGACAAAAAAATTACAATTTCACAAATTTTGCTTGCATTTTGCTTGTTTTTGTAAGAAATTTGTAATTTTTGCATAGCGGATTGTTTTGCAGTCATAATTATTGTTTTTTGTCTAATGAATAATTAAATTTTATAAATCCGTAATAATTTTTAAATTATCCCCCAAATGGTTGACAAAAAAAAATCATAACACTATAATAACTATGCTTGAAAACAGCGTATGTAGCATTAGCCCAGCTGGATAGAGCGTCTGGCTACGGACCAGAAGGTCAGGGGTTCGAATCCCTTATGCTACGCCACGAAAAAGCACTCGTTTGTCGAGTGCTTTTTCTTATGCTTCGATAAGGGATTCTCGTGCTATGCACGACACGGCATTGCCGTGGAACCCATGACATGTCAGGGCTGACGCTCGCTATGCAAGTAAACTTGCACGCTTGCTATTCCGTCACGTTGTTCCTTACGAATCCTTATGCTACGCCACGAAAAAGCACTCGCTTGTCGAGTGCTTTCAATTATTCCAAGTATTTTTCTAAAAACAACGGCACAATGTCTTTTGCATTGTGCCGTTATGGTTTTAATTTATTTATCCCAATCTATTTGAAAGGAAGTTCAGTGTTAGCACCGGTACGTAATCAGAAGGATCGGTTCCCTCATCAAGAGTTCCCCCGTTAGATACGTTTCCAAACATTTCGCCCCAGCCGTTTTCGTAATTGAGGTATTCTTGGAAGTCGTTGTAGTGGTTGTATGTGTAGAATACATATCTTTTGTTTATATCAGTGAATTTTGTTGTTCCAGATGTGTATCTTGAATAAACAATTCTGCATGCGCCACGTGTGATATATGTTCCATTATTGTATCCAGATGTGCCGATGTCAATTTCGTAATATTGGTAGTTGCCACCACCGAGTGACGAACTTACTCCGTTAATTTGTGGGAGTACTGGCTCATACGGATATTTTGAAATATCACCGCTGAATTCACTATGATTTATGCGCAAATATTTTCCCCAGTATTGCTTTTCGCCAGTTGAAGAAACAGTTTTTTGTTTTTTATTTGCGTTATAGTTTTCCGGTACGTCGCCGAATGCCATAACGTAAGCCGCAACCTCTTCGAGTGTGATGTATGCTCCGCCTTCATAGATGATGTTGGCAATTTCACCATTTGCGTCAAACACTATATATGTTTTTCCCTCATCGAGGAAGAGTGTTGCGCTGTTGCGATAGTATTTGCCGTTTGATTGCGGTTGATTCTTTGAAACGGTTGGTGCTTTATTGGGGAGGGTGAGGTCGCCCGACATAAGGAATTTTGCACTGCGTAATTGTGCGTCTTGAAGGCATGTTGCCTTGGTATATCCGCTACTGTGGAAACTATTTCTACTGCTTTCACTGTCGTAAGAGGCATACTTGTCTGAGTTGACGGTATTGGGATTGATCTCAATGACGGTTGTTGCGATAACACCGCTTATGCGCCCGACGATTTTCACGGGGGCTTTACTCAAAACATATACATATTCGCCTACGATTTCCACATTATCCTCTCCTTCGATAGCAAAATACTCAATATCTTTTGCCGAGGAAGCGGGGTATACGCTGTATGAAAGCGTCGCGTATTGTCCTACCGCAACGCTTGTTTTATTTGTCTCAAGGCCTATGCTTGTAGGCGTACCGCCCGATGCGACAACGTGAATTGTGATAGGCTCGCTCACTGTGCCGCCAACGCTTGCCGTGACTTTTACATTGCCCGTTTTCAAAGTTCTGAGTGTGGTTCCGCTAATTGTAGCAATGGACGTGTCGTCCACACTGTATTGCACAAATGACGCTTGTGTAGACGGCGTGACGGTTGCCGACAAAGTCGTGCTTTCTCCGAGGGTTATATAATAGTTCTTTGCACGCACCTTAACGCTGTCTGCGACGATTGTGCCACCTTCGATTGTTATGGTGATTGTGTTGCTCTTTACGTCGCCTATTTGTGCGATGACAGTCAAAGTACCTTCGCTTGTCGCACTAATTGTTTTGCCGTTGAGCGTGGCGTGTTCCGTTCCGCTTACCAGCACGTATTCGACATATTCACCAAGGCTTGATGGTGTGACGGTTGCATTGAGAGTAGCAGTTTCGCCGACTTTCAATTTTGTTTTATTTGCGGAAAGTGTGATGCTTTCTGCTTTGATGTCTTCGGCGGATATTGTGATTTCAATATAGTCGCTTGTCACGTCTTGCACTTTGGCATAAACTCTTATTGTGCCCTCTTTGAGTGCAGAGAGGATATTGCCGTCAATGCTTGCCACGTCGGACGGGTTTTCGATGTGATATGTTACGGAACTTTGATATTTTTGAGGTGTTACTGTTGCGCTCAAAGTTGCGCTTTGTCCGACAAGCATCGATGTGCGAGATGCGCTGATTTCAATGCTAATATCTTCCTCTTGCGTCGTGTTTTCCTTGACTGTGATTATTACGGACGCAACTGTTTTGCCAACCGTTACAGAAACAAGCGCAACGCCTTTTTTCTTTGCTGTAACAAGCCCTGCCGAATTGACATCCGCAACGCTTGTGTCATTGCTTTGCCATGTGGATGTGCCCGAAAGGTTTTCCGTCGTATAAGTCAACTGTCTCGTATCACCGACGGTCATGACTATCTCGTCTGCGCAATCGAGAATAATTTTCGCAACGGGAGTATTGTTTGTAAGTCCGCAACCCATCAAAGATACGGACAATACAACGAGTATTAGCAATATAATCGCATATTTTTTCATAAACACCTCTGTGAAACTCTGTTTCACAATTTCTAATCATAGCATATTTGCGCCCTCAAATCAAGTTTTTGTGCCACACCTATTTTCTTATTGAGTTTTTTGTGATATATTGTTTTTGAGGTAAGTATGAGCAAAGTTGTGTGTATGGGCGAGTGTCTTGTAGACAATATGCCCTCAAAGGGCGGATACGTTATGCAAGTGGGCGGAGCACCGCTAAACGTTGCGTGTGCAGTGTCGCGATTGGGCGGAGAGGGCTATTTTCTCGGCAAACTCGGCGGAGATAGTGCAAGTGATTTTTTGCTTGACGAAATTGTCAAAATGCACCTTGATACAAGATATATCGTGCGAGACAAATCTCTTTCAACCGCAATGGCGTATATATCTTTGGACGAAAACGGCGACAGAAGTTTTACCTTTTCTCGCGAGGGTACCGCCGATATGTTGCTTGGCGAGAAAGATATCCCCGATGACTTGCTTTCAAGCGGAGATATTTTGCATTTTGGCTCACTCGGTCTTGTCGGAGATAGCGAGTTTGCGCACTTAAAGGCAATACGTATGGCAAGAGAGGTTGGTGCAACAATATCTTTTGATGTTAATATTCGTGAAAATCTCTGGAATAACCTTGATGCTTGCGTGTGCAAAATCAAGGAATATTTGCCCTATGCGGACATTGTCAAAGTCAGTGATGACGAACTTTATCAGATTACCGCAATTTCAAACGAGATAGATGCCGTAAAAGAACTGTTTTTTTATGCTCCGTCTTGCAAAATATTGATTGTCACAAAGGGCGTAAACGGCTCGAGTGCTTATGATAGGCAAATGCAATGTGTATTTGTGCCGTCTATTAAAACAAAAGTTGTCAACACAACCGGCGCAGGCGATTGCTTTATAGGCGCAATATTATATCTTTTATCGCAAGGCAAGACAAAACTAACCATAAACGATATGCCTTTTGCCCTTGATTTTGCCTCTTGCGCATCGTCCATACAGATTTCACGTGAAGGTTCTATGAGCGCTATGCCCACACTAAATGAGGTGGAATCGCTTTTAAACGGAAATTATTGAATTTATTTGCATACATACGCTTAACAAATGAATGTATAGGTGCTATGATATTCTCACCATAAAGAGAAGACGAGAGACAGGCTCTATGACTCTTCAGCAACCTCCTGAAAGGAAAGGTGCTAATGCTTGAATGATGGGATTATATCGCAAGTGGCTCTCATCGTTCGTATGAGAGTTTTTTTATGGCAAAGTGAGGCAGGTATGCTTTGGTTGATACTTGCGCTACTCGGCGCATTGTGCACATCGCTTACAACGATTTTTGCAAAAATCGGGATAAGGGATGTAAAATCGAATTTTGCAACCGCATTTAGAACGTTGGTTGTCATTTTGTGTTGCCTCGGAATGTGCTTTATCACCGGCAGTATATATGAAATCGGCAATCTAACCCCATACAACTGGTTGTTCTTGGTGTTGTCGGGACTTGCCACGGGCTGTTCTTGGCTTTGCTATTATAAGGCGCTTAAACTTGGAGATATCAACAAAGTCGCTCCGATTGACAAATCGAGTTTTATTCTTACAAGCATTTTGTTTTTGATATTCTTCTTTGACGATACCACCAACGGCGGTGACGTGTTGACCATTTGTATGCTTGTTTTGTCCATAGTTTTGACGTTTGCAGGCACGCTGTTTATGATTGACAAAAAAGAGGGCACAGAGGCGCAGTCCAAAGCGTGGCTGATATATGCGATATTGTCTGCAGTATTTGCAAGTTTGGTATCTTTGTTTGTCAAAATCGGGCTTAAAGGCATATCCTCCGACTTGGGTACGTTTATACGTACAATAGTTGTGTTTGTGTTTGCAAGCACAATTGCTCTTGCAAAAAAAGAGTATGTCGGCATAAAGGAAATCGCGCCCAAAAGTTGGATATTTTTGACGCTTTCGGGTGTTGCGACGGGCGGAGCGTGGCTTTGTGAGTATTATGCGCTCAATATGGAGGGCGTAAACCCGGTGGCGGTCAATTCCATAGGCAAGTTGTCCATTCTGTTGACAATGGCATTCTCATTCTTTGTGCTCAAAGAGAAGTTTACAAAGAAATCTCTGTTTGGTCTTGCCTTGCTCACCGCCGGCATAGTTTTAGTAATTGTTTTCAGTTTATAAATTTTAAGTATAAAATTTTGAAACGTAAACTTATTCAAGGCGTTCTTATTATACTCATGTGCCCATTCAAAGACGGAATTGGAGTCGCAGGGCGACGACCGTAGCGAGCGCTGAGCCGAGATGACAGTACAAGCACACAAGCAATGTTGTTGCGTAGCCTGCGCAGTGTGCGCAGTGGCATAATAAGAGAATTGTCCCACGGGCGAGAGCCGAGTGTGTCCCCCTGCGGAGCAGGCGCCGTGGGTTCCCTCAAGTTTACGCAGAGGGGGAACGGCGATTGGGGAAACACGTGAGGAAGGGGGAAATTGCAAATAAGTGTGTTTGAATATAAAAATCCACCGACTGCTCGGTGGATTTTTATTTTTATTTTTTAAGTTTATCAAATTTGCGGAGCAAGCACGCTCTTTTTGCCAAAGACAGGCGATAGCGTAAGTTCCTTTGTGTAGAGTTTGTAAACTGCGCTTACGGGAAGTGCGCAAACAAAGGTTACTACTGCGCCGAGCATTTGATAAGGAAGGTCGCTTACAAGATATTCCACAAACGGAATTTTCCAAATAAGGCTTGTCGCAACCACCGATACGAAATAGTACGCCAATTCGGCAAGAGAGGCGATTGCGCTGTAAGATATAACGCTCAT
>CAZCKS010000041.1:0-11500 GCA_964499325.1 uncultured Bacteroides sp.
ACACCGACGGTATGCAAGAGGGCAAATGGGCGGTACTTGACTATGGCGGAGTTATTGTGCATATATTCAACGATGAGACGCGCATGTTCTATTGTCTTGAAAAATTGTGGGCAGACGGTGAAAATATGCACAAATATGTCCCTGAAAAAGTAGAGTAATCGATAACTATTACGCAATAGTTAATAGGATTATAAAAAGGCGGATAGATGAGCAAAATCCGCAAAGGTGGAGTAATTAAAACAGCCCTTAAGCGGAGTAATCAATAATCTGCAACGGGGATGTAAACGTTTGATTTAAAGTCGTGATGCGATGGCTATGCTATTTATGCTGTCGTCTCACGATTTTTTGATACAAAAGCATTTTTTCATCTGCTTGCATATTTTCGTTTATACGGGAATAGATGTCGGTGTCCATTGTTACGATTATGTTTTTTTGCGTGTATTCGTTTAAAGACGCTGTTGTGTCGTATAAGAATTTGTCTCGTTCGCTTTTAAGATAAAACGGCGTTGTTATTATAGCAAGTACGTATACATTTTCATATTCAAAGCATCTTGCGCCTATTATTTTATCGTTTTCAAGCGCAATATTTACAATGGTGCTTTCCGATATCTCTGTTTGTTGTGTTTGTGTATAGATGTATTCCATGGGACAATTATGCACAAAAGGCGCATTTTTGATACGCTACACTTGACATATTGTATATGAGGTAGTAACATATATTTGCTTCGGGGCGAGGTGCAAATCCTCACCGGCGGTATAGTCCGCAAACACGCATTGCGTGCCGACAAGGTGCAATTCCTTGACCGACGGTATAGTCCGGATAGGAGAAGCGACAAGTCAAATTGTTTTTTGACGAGTTTGCGCCCTTGAAGGCGCATTTTTTATGCGGTTTTGCAAAATTCCAAAAGTGCGCCAAAGGAGAAAAATGGGCAAAAAAAGCAAAGTTTCAGACGTCCAAAACGTCAACGACGCAGTGTGCGAACAGCCTCAAGTCGACGTCGCAAGCGTTGATAATCAAAGTGGAAATGCCTTTTCTAAAGAAAGTATAAAAGCGACTTTTTCAAAATTCCGCAATCCGAAATTTTCGTCGGCATATATTGCCAAAATCGCCATATTGACGGCGCTTGCATTTGTTTTGTATATAGTCAAGTTCAATGTGCCGATTATATTTCCAAGTTTTTTGGAGATACAAATAAGCGAATTGCCTGCACTTTTGGCAGGGCTTTCTATGGGACCGATAAGCGGTTGTATTGTGGTTGTGCTAAAGTGCCTTCTTAAATTTCCGCTCACGAGCACGGCATACGTAGGCGAGGCGACAGATATGTTGCTGGGTATATTATTTGTGCTTCCTGCATCGTTGATTTATCACTCGAAAAAGGACAAAAAACACGCTCTTTTAGGCATTTGTCTGGGCGGATTATTGCTTTCTTTTGCGTCTGTTTTGGTAAACAGATTTATATCTATTCCGTTTTTTGTCAAGTTGTATTTTGAGGGGAACTTTGACACGATTGTCGCAATGTTGCAACCTCTGTACAAAAATATGACCAAAGATACTTTCTATGTTTATTATTTATTTGTCGGTGTGTTGCCTTTTAACCTATTAAGATGTATAATCGTAGGTGCGCTGACGTTTGTATTATACAAACGTTTAAGCAAAATTTTGCACTGGGACGGCACAAGTATGAAAAAGCAAGAGGGCATTTTCGGAAAGCACGAAGTACATTGTATCGAGGATACGTATGCTTTGGCGTGTCGTATAGCAGACACTCTCGAAGGCGGAGAAACTATCTTGCTTGAAGGCGATTTGGGCGCAGGCAAAACAACGTTTACCAAAGGGCTTGCAAAGGCTCTTGGCATAGAAGACGAGGTTACAAGCCCGACTTTTACCATACTCAACGTGTATGAGGATGGAAAATTCAAACTCAATCATCTTGATATGTACAGGGTTGAAAGTGCGGATGAACTTGCGGAACTCGGCATTGAGGATTGCTTTGACAATGAAAGCATAACTGTTATTGAGTGGAATAAGTTTGAGCATTTTGACGGCAAAGTCATAAAAATTTCAATAACGTCTGACGGTGAACAATCGCGTACGTTCAACGTAGAGGATGGGCAAATATGAGCAATATTCTTGCAATAGACACCACGACAACGGCATTGAACGTCGCGCTTATCAAAGGCGACGAGAGTTTTACATATTCAAAAGAACTTGGCAAAAGTGGACATTCCGCCAATCTTATGCCTATAGTTTCCCAAATTTTGTCCGACAACAACGTTGATATAGCGGATATAGACACCGTTGCTTGTGTGGTTGGTCCCGGCTCTTTTACGGGCATACGTATAGGCGTGTCGGCAATGACGGCGATTGCTTTTGCAAACAACGCAAAACGCATTGCAATCAACGCTTTTGAACTTATCGCATACAATAGAGCAAGTGTGCTTGCAGGCGTTGATGCAGGACACGGCAATTTGTATGTAGCATCTTGCGCCGACGGCGTTGTGCAAGAGGCACGTTTTGTGGAGGCTAAGGACGCTTCTGTGCTTGAGAACGTAGTCTTTGATTGCGCCATGCCAATGGAAAAAGCACTTGAAGCCGTTGCTCTCAAAAAAACGCAAAACAGCGAGTATGTAAGCGTTATTGAACCGTATTATATGAGAAAATCGCAAGCGGAGAGAGAAAAAGATGAAGTTTGAATCTTTGCGCTACGAACATCTCAAACAAATGGCAGAAATCGAGCGTGAGGCATTCGATCAGCCTTGGAGCGAGCGGATGTTTATCCCTGAAGTCGAGGACGAAAACGCCTACTATCTTGTTGGCACAAAGGGTGATGAGGTCGTGTGTTACGGCGGTTTCCACAAAGTGCTTGATGAGGCGCATATCACCAATATTGCTGTTAAATCTCCGTATAGAGGACGTGGAATTGGCACGCTATTAATGAGCGAACTTATAAATAGAGCAAGGCTTTTGGGCGTAAAATATATGACGCTTGAGGTGCGAGATAACAACGAAAACGCAATCAAACTTTACAGAGGTTTCGGCTTTAGTGTCGAGGGTATACGCAAGAGGTATTACAACAATCTGCACGATGCCCTTATAATGTGGCTGACGCTGTAAAGGAGAGCGTTTGGAGCAAACTATTCCCAATTCGGAAAACAAAGAAAACAACACAAAATATGCCAATATTAACGCTCATAAAATGTGTTTTGAGCAGTTTGGCGAGGGCAAAGATATAGTTTTATTACACGGCTGGGGCGCGTCGCGCACCGCCTTTTTATTTGTCGCAAAACGCCTTGCGACAAGGTATAGAGTGACTGTTTTTGATTTCGCAGGCTTTGGCGATAGCGAGGAGCCGAGCGAGGTTTATGATGTGGCAAAATATGCCGACGACGTTGTAAAACTTATGGATATTTGTGCTATAAAAACCGCAACGCTTGTCGGGCATTCCTTTGGGGGGCGAGTGGCGATCTATATTGCGACGCATTATCCCGATAAGGTTCAAAGGTTTGTGCTTGTTGACAGTGCTGGCTTAAAACCAAGGCGCAAGATTTCATATTATTTGAAAGTTTCATTGCACAAAGTTTTAAAAAAACTGGGACTTAAAGGCTTGAGTGGTTCAAGTGATTATAGTATGCTCAATCCGACTATGAAAAGAACGTTTATTAACGTCGTCAATTATTATCAGGATGACGACTTGAGAAATATTAAAGTTCCCACTGTGGTGTTTTGGGGTAATAAGGATGACGAGACTCCGCTTTATATGTACAGGCAGTTTTTGAAAAACATTGACGGTGCGCAAGGCTTTTTGCTTAATGGCGGACATTTTGCCTATGCGGAGGATAGTGCAAAATTTCTTGCAGTTCTGCTTGCATTCTTGCAGGGGACGGACTAAAATCCTTTCACCCAAATTTTTCGCATGTTTCATGAAACATTTTTCGTTGCAAAAAAACGCCTAAACAGTGGCATTTTTTCTTTTGTCTTAATATTATGGTGCAAACGAGGTGTGTATGTCGCTTGTGCGAGGAGATTGGTTTTACGTATTTTTAATGGTGCTTGACGCATTTTTTATGACAAGACCGTACTTGTATGTGATACAATGCGACAATTATCGCATAAGTGAGATATTCAAGAACAAGCGTATAGGCAAGATTTATCTTATGGACGTGTTCGCCGTAACGGTGTTTTGCGTGATATGGCTTGTGTTTTATTTATTGCAAGCAAAGGCGTTTTGGGGATTTATGATTGCGCTGTTTTTCTTTATAGCGGAATTTGCAATGTATTTTATGGAAGATTTGCCCAAGCGCAAAAAACCGCTCAAATATACCAAACGCGCGGTGCGTTGCTTAATTTTTGTTTCTTTATCCGTCGGAGCAATGGGTAGCATTGCGCTTGCAATAGCAACGCATAATTTGGGTGACGAATATTTGCGTTATCTTGTGTTTTTTGCTTATGTTTTGGTTTTTCCGATGCTGTTTATCCTGTTTTGTGGAATTATCAATGTTTTTGAAAGCCTAAACAACCGTAGATATGAGCGTCGCACTCGTAAAATGCTTGCTAAAAGACAGGATTTGATAAAAATTGCAATAACAGGCAGTTATGGTAAGACGTCTGTAAAAAATATACTTGCACAAATTCTGTCAAAAAAGTTTAATGTCCTCTCAACGCCCGAAAGTTATAATACGCCAATGGGCATTTCAAAGACGGTAAAAACTCTTGACGCAACCCACGAGGTCTTTATTGCAGAGTTCGGCGCGCGCAGAAAAGGGGATATTTCTCGGCTAATGAAGATTGTTAAGCCCGATTACTCGATTTTGACGGGTATAAACGTGCAACACCTTGAAACTTTCAAAACTTTTGACAATATCAAAAAGGAAAAATGTCGCATTCTCGATGTTGGTGACGGCGCTTGCGTCATTTCCGACGACGTTCGCGATATTGTCGAAAATGCCCTCACAAAGTTCAAAAGCATACCCGAGATAATTTATACGGGTATAAACGAAAGTGCGGATATCTATGCCCAAAATATCCAAATTTCCAAACTCGGAAGTAGTTTTGAAATTGTAGTTGGAGAAGACGAATACGCAACACACATGCAACTGCTTGGCATTCACAACGTGCAAAACGTTTTGCTTGCCGTCGGTATGGCTATAAAACTCGGCGTCGAGATGCCGTGCATTTTACAAGCGATTGAAGAATTGCAGCCTACACCTCACAGATTGCAAATGATAGAGGGAAGGGGAATATGTGTTATTGACGATAGTTTCAATTCTAATCCCACAGGGGCGAAATGTGCCCTCGATACGCTGTCATGCTTTGATACAAGAAAAGTTGTTATGACGCCGGGGCTTGTGGAGTTGGGCGAAAAGGAGGATGAGGAAAATTCTATTTTAGGGGAGAGGATTGCCTATGTTGCAGATGTTGTTTTGCTTATAGGCGGACGTGGGGAGGAGATAAAACGCGGATTAAAAAGAGGCGGTTTTGTAGGTGAAATTTTTGAGTATGATACACTTTTATCTTGTGAGAGAGATTTTTCAAATACGCTAAAACTTGGCGATACTCTTCTAATTCTAAATGATTTGCCAGAGTGGTATGAAGAGCGATTTTAGCCTAAAAGATGTCTAAAAAACACCTATTTTTATAAATAGTATTCCAAAAATCGCCAAAAGGTAGAATAAAATTAGAAAAATAACATACAAATGCTAATTATCTCAAATTGCACCCTAAAGTGTCAGTTTAACATTTTTGCAAGGTTTTCATATATTGATAAAAAGAAAAACGAGGTAAAGTATGCGCAAAAAGGTTGCTTTGATTTTTGGCGGCAGATCGTTAGAGCGGGAGATCTCAATTATTACCGCAATGCAAGTTTTGAAAAAAATAGACAAATCAAAATACGATGTAAAACCCGTATATATGTTTGAAGGAAATTTTTATATTGACGGTGTGGACGATATTTCTTGTTTTGTTAATTTCAATCCTCTTGCGCATAAAAAAGCATTTTTAATTGACGGCGAATTTTTCTTTTTGAAAAAAGATAAACTGCATAAATTTTTCAAGCCCGACGTCGCTCTTTTGTGTTGTCACGGCGGTGAGGGGGAAAACGGAACTTTGCAATCTATTCTCGAATACAATCGTGTGGCTTATACGTCGTCAAACACGCTTGCTTCTGCTTGCTGTATGGATAAGGTTGTTGCAAAACGTGTTTTTGAGAGCCTGTTGCTCAATGTTTTGCCCTATGAGGTTGTGTATAAAAGCGAAATAGAAGAAAATGAGTGTAAGATTATCGAACGTATTGAAAGCGTTTTAAGTTATCCGTTGATTGTCAAGCCTGCCTCGCAGGGGAGCAGTATCGGCATAAAAGTCGCCATCAACCGTGATGAATTGTCTTTTGCTCTTGACGTTGCGACTAAATATGACGAAAAAATCCTTGTAGAACACAAGTTGCAGGATTTTAAAGAGGTAAATTGCGCTTGTGTATCGTGTAAGGGTGAATGTATTGTTTCTCAAACGGAACAGCCCTGTTTTGAGGATGATTTTTTGACTTTTGAGGACAAGTACACATCTAACGGTAAAATGAGCGGAGCGTCTCGCTTGATTCCTGCAGATATAGGCTCTCTCGACCTTATTGTCAAAGCCACTACCGAGCGACTTTATAAAGAAATGGGCTTGTTCGGTGTCGTGAGGGTAGATTATCTTGTGGATGAGGTTCGCAATAAGGTCTTTGTCAATGAAATTAACACAATTCCGGGTTCTATGGCGTTCTATTTGTTTGAAAACATAGGTGTCCCGTTTGAAAAACTTATAGATATTTTATGTGAAGAGGCAATTTGTCGTCGTCTAAAAAGCAATAGCATTAAACCGTATGCAACCAACGTTTTGCAAAATTTTGTAGGCGGTATGAAGATGCGGAAATAACACACAACGGCTCTGCTATGCTGCAAAAAATCCATAAATGATGCGGGAAACAACTGCATTTTAATAAAATAAGCACTCAAATATCAGTTTTTGTACGTATTGTCGCAAAATGCTGTACTTGTCAAATCCATACACGTGTGTTATTATCTTTATAGATAATTGTACGAGGTGGACAATGGATAAGATTAAAATGACCACTCCGCTTGTCGAGATAGACGGCGATGAGATGACAAGAGTGCTTTGGCAATGGGTAAAGGATATTCTTATCAACCCTTATGTTGATTTAAAGACGGAATATTATGATCTGTCTATGCAAAATCGCGACGCAACGGACGATAAGGTTACTGTTGAAGCGGCAAATGCATGCCTTAAATACGGAGTTGGTGTAAAATGCGCCACAATCACGCCGAATGCGCAACGTCTTGAGGAGTTTTCTCTGAAACGTTTATATCCGAGTCCCAATGCTACATTGCGTGCGATTATGGACGGAACCGTTTTCCGTGCTCCCGTACTTGTAAGAGGCATCACGCCTCTTGTTCCGGGGTGGACGAAACCTATTGTTATTGCACGTCACGCATACGGCGACGTATATAAGGCGGTCGAAATAAAGGCAAATGGCGGAAAGGCAACCCTTAATTGTGGCGACGAGAGCAAGGTTGTTTTTGATTTTGGCGGAGATGACGGCATTTTGCAAGCGCAACACAACACGGATAAGTCCATATCCAGTTTTGCAAGAAGTTGTTTTGAATATGCGCTTTCTCAAAAGCAAGACTTGTGGTTTAGCACAAAAGATACCATTTCCAAGGTGTACGACCACCGCTTTAAGGATATTTTCCAAGAGATATACGATAACGAGTATAAGGAGAAGTTTGAAAATGCGGGCATAGAGTATTTTTATACTCTAATAGATGACGCCGTTGCTCGTGTTATGCGTTCTCACGGCGGTTTTATATGGGCTCTTAAGAATTATGACGGCGACGTCATGAGCGATATGGTTGCCACCGCATTCGGCTCTCTTGCAATGATGACATCCGTGCTTGTATCTCCAACGGGCGCATACGAATATGAGGCGGCGCACGGGACTGTTACAAGGCATTTTAGGCGTCATCAGGCAGGGGAGGAGACTTCCACAAACTCTGTCGCAACGCTTTTTGCTTGGACTGGTGCGCTTCGCAAGAGGGGTGAATTGGATAACAATCAAGAACTTGTTGATTTTGCCAATCGTCTTGAAAAAGCCACGATAGACACCATTGAGAGCGGAGAGATGACAAAAGACCTTGCAGGGATGTTCCACCTTGACGGCGTAGAGGTAAAACCTCTAAACAGTAAGCAGTTCCTTGAGGCTATAGCGACAAGACTGTAATAAAATTTCGAATTGATAAACACAAAACCACCGATTCTTCGGTGGTTTTGAATTAAAAAGCGCAACGCGCTTTTTTACTTTATCAATTTTTATTCGTTGCTTTCGGTTTGTATTGCGTAAATAATATTGTTACCATTGATTTTAATCTCATCGTGTTCGCCGACTTGAGTACCGTAGGGAAGAGTCAGCACAATCTGTTTTTCGACGTCGAAATCTTCAAATATAAAGAAGAAAAGGTTTTTTAGGGTGCTATTAACTTCAGGAGCGGGGTTTTCCTTTATGGTAATAATTCCGTTATTGCGAGTTATGGTAAGTTGATTTTCAAACTTAATGTAATAGTCAAACGTTGCCTTTCCGTTTTGACTTGTGTCGGAGGAATATACGATTGCCACGTTTTTCTCTATAAGGTCGAAGTTGATTGTCGAAATTTTATCGTTTGTTGCGTGATTTTGATTGAGTTGTCTATGTTCAACACTGTCAAAATATCCGTACGAGCGCATAAAAGAGGACGTCTCTTCAACCCAAACGTCTCTGTTGATACATCCCAAGCCTGCTGAAATTACGGTAAGTACTGCGCCCAATGCGAGCATGACAATGGCGATGTTTGAAACGGTAATAAAATCTTTGAAAGATTTTTTGCCGTCGTTTACCACTGTTTTCTCTTCTTTTTTAGGTGCGTCGGGGAACTCCCAGCCCATTTTTTTATTGTAAAAGTCGTAGTATTTTTTGTAGAGTTCTATAAAACCTATTCCAATGCCTATCGCAATAGTGCCTGCGCCGAAAATGATAAGAAAAATCATTGCACTCTTAAATGCGAATATCGACGCAAATGCGTAAAACCAAAACAAAAGTCCGCCTCCGAAAAGCGCAATCATAAGCGCGATCATGAGGATGAAAGGGATGTTTATTCCGACTCTTTTCCAGAAGCCGTTTTTCTGTGTTGCAATACGTTTCATATCTTGATTATACTACTGTTTTTTTTAATGTCAAACAATCGATTGAAAATCCGATATTCATTAAATATATTTCTGATTTTGTATGGAGTTTTGACGTGGGAAAGTTTTATTGATTGTAAATCGAAATTTTTGTTCTTTTTAATGGAGCAGTTAAATAAGTTTTTAGTGTGCGTGCAGTAGTTTGTCGAAAAGCAAAAATGCGTGCATTTTCGACTTTTGCTGACATAATTACTTGTATTTTGCACTCAATATCGTCATATAATCGAGGTGAAAATTGATTTTTAGCGTAAAAAAGACCACTATCGTAAGCGTGTTGTCAATATTGCTTGTAACCATAGTCTTGCTATCTTCAGTGGCGGTTGCCGATTGCGCAGGAGTGTACTTTAACAAGTCCACTCGCAAAATTCCCGTCTATTCAGTTGAGATTGAAGATGACAGAAAAGTTATCGCATTGACATTTGATGCCGCATGGGGTGCGGATAAAACGCAGGGAATTATCGATATTATGAACAAGTACGGAGCAAAAGGCACCTTCTTCCTTGTCGGATTCTGGATCGACAAGTACGAGGAAGAAACCAAAGCCATTGCCAATGCCGGCTTCGATATAGGAAATCATTCTCGCAATCACTTAAACATGCCCAAGTTGAGTGCTGATGAGATTAAAAACGAAATACTTTACGTCAATGATAGAGTGCAAGCCATCACAGGCAAAACGCCTGCATATTTTCGTGCTCCATTTGGGGATTACGATAACAAATTGATGACTTCATTGGAATCGTTGAATATGACAGGCGTGCAGTGGTCTATCGACTCTCTTGACTGGAAAGGACTTAACGCAAAACAAATATACGACAGGGTAGTGCCAAAGGCAAAGAGCGGAGATATTGTGCTTTTTCACAATAACAGCGATCATATCCTCGACGCATTGCCTCTCATTCTGACGGCACTTAAGGACGCAGGGTTTGAATTTGTCGGCATATCCGACCTCGTCGCACAAAGCGACTACACGATTGACAACAATGGAATACAACATAAAAACGCATAGATATACAGGAGGATTTATGAGTTACGAGCAGATGCAAAACAACAAAGTTTTTTTGAGTGGCACGGTTGTGCAAGAGCCAATTTTCTCGCATGAGATATTGGACGAAAAGTTCTATGACGTATCACTGTCGGTGCCGAGATTATCCGGACAAGAGGACATAATTCCTCTTACTGTAAGTGAGAGAATTATGGTGGAAAACCCCTTTGAAATCGGCAATCTAATAGGGGTAATAGGGCAATTCCGCAGTTACAACAAGATAATTGACGGACATAGTAAACTTGTGCTGAGAGTCTTTGTAAGGGACCTTTGCTCTGCCGATGAGCAAAACCCCAATCAAATAGAAATAGAAGGCTTTGTTTGCAAGCCTCCCGTATATCGCACCACGCCTTTCAATCGTGAAATTACGGACATTCTCTTGGCGGTAAACCGTGCCTACAATAAGTCAGATTACATTCCGACAATCGCTTGGGGACGTAATGCACGTTTTGCCTCAACTTTTGCCGTCGGAGACAAACTTCATATCCTCGGTCGCATACAGTCTCGCATCTATCAAAAGCAGTTGGAAAGCGGAGAGGTGGAGGAGAGGGTTGCCTACGAAGTTTCCATCACCCGCTTTTGTGAGGCTCTATTGAGCGAATAGCATTGTCAAGCGCATATAGTCAAACAAGTCACGTACGAAAAGTACGTTAGGCTTGTTGCCCTATATGCGCTTTTCGCGCTCTTCATCTCAATAGAGCCTCACACATGTTTTTGGTCAAATATTGAGCGAATGAGTGCTCTTATGTCATTCTGAGCGCAGTCGAAGAATTCAGCCGTAGGCGCATTGCCGCTTTTCGCTCGAATGTGTGATAGTGCGTTAATTTTAAATTGCAATTTCCCCCTTCCTCACGTGTTTCCCCTATCGCCGTTCCCCCTCTCGACATGCGAAGGGAACCCACGGCGCCTGCTCCGCAGGGGGACACACTCGGCATTCGCCCAAAGGGCATTTCTCTCATTATGCCACTGCGCGCACTGCGCGGCTACGCAACATAGTGCTTGTGCGCTTGTACTGCACACAAGAGGGGTACCCCACACAGAAAAAAACAAGCGAACCGCAGTTTTTTATGTGTGGGGAGAGGAGCACAAAGCCCCAAACGGCAAACAACTGTAACTTATTGCAGTTGTTGCCTCAAAGGCTTGTGTGCGACGAGGTCGGCGCTCCAAGTGCTCGGCGCCTTGCGCCTCGT
>CAZCKS010000042.1:0-11404 GCA_964499325.1 uncultured Bacteroides sp.
GAACTGGGGGTGAGGATTTTGCAGACCCTTGCCTTACCTCTTGGCTATGATGCCGTATGCAATGGAGCGGGAGACGGTGTGGTCGCTTTCGCGACAACCTTCGGTGCGAACCCTTTGCGGGTCAGCGCACTTTGCGCTCTTCACTGCGTGAAGCCGAATCCCGTCTAACTCGCGTTAGCAAGATTCTATTTGCAATGGAGCGGGAGACGGGATTCGGACCCGCGACTTTCACCTTGGCAAGGTGACACTCTACCACTGAGTCACTCCCGCATTTGATTGCCATAACAATATACCAAATGCAAACGAATTTTGCAACAACTTTTTTAAATTTTACGAGGATTATTCAATTTATTTTATTCTTACACACAACATATCCGCAAAATCACGCAGTTCTGCCTCATTGGAAAACGCATTGCATAGACTTTTTGCACGCTCTGTTTTATCCTTAAGCATAGCAATAGTGCGCTCTTTGCCTATCAATGCACTCAAACTTCCCTCTTCGCCATCGTCCAACACGTCGTCGGCAAGTTGAAAGGCGACACCGATAAGTTCGCCATACTCCGTGATAATTGCAAGTTGTTCCTCGCTTGCGTGTGAGCATATTGCTCCTGCCACAAACGCACCTCGTATCAATGCGCCAGTCTTTTGCGAGTACATATCAAGATATTGCTCTTGCGTATCGCACCCTTCAAGGTCTTTGACTTGCCCCTCGACCATGCTTTTTGCAGACGAAATAATCTCTTGCGCAGAATTTGCAAACGTACTGCCATATTCGCGCGCTCCGTCCATAAGCACAAAACTCGCTTGCGTAAGAAGTTGATCCCCAATCAATATTCCGTTTGCGTGTCCGAACTTCTTATGCGCAGACAATTTTCCTCTACGGTAATCATCGTTGTCCATAGCGGGCAAGTCGTCATGTACAAGCGAATAGTTGTGTATAAGTTCTATTCCGACGGCAAGACGAATAACTTGCTCGACATCGGCGTCATTGCCTGTTGAGCGCGCACCGAAATATACGCAAAGCGGACGCACTCGTTTACCACCGTCCAGCGTTGCGTATCTCATGCCCTCGTCAATGAGCGAATTGCCATTGCCGAGTGCCTCCTTCAAAGCCTCTTCAAACATCGCAAGAAACTGTTGTCGATTAAGAGAAGAAATATTCATATCAATCAAGCGTCATCTCTTGCGTGAGATTGTTTATATCGTCAACCAAAAGCGCAAGTTTGCCCTTTTCGGCTTTAAGATTTTCCATGCAAACCTTGCTGAGTTCAATGCCTTTTTCAAAGGCAACCATAGCCTCGTCAAGAGGAATATCTCCCTCAAGTTTCTTAACGATAGTTTCCAATTCAGACAAAGCCTCTTCAAATTTCTTAATTTCAGCCATACTATTTCTCCTTGTTTACTTTTACATCCGTCACTTGTGCGGTGAGTGTACCATCGCTACCGACTGCAACTATACTGTCGCCAACTTTTATCGACTTGACCTTGCTTATCGTCTTTTGCCCAGACTGCAATCTAAAGTACCCTCGCGAAAGCGTCTTGAGCGGACTCAAATTATCCAATGATGCAATCGCTCTTGCCGTTCTCGCCTCGCTCGCTTGCATCTTCCCTTCTATTAGAGATTGAGAACGGTGCAATAAGTTGTCAACTCTGCGTCGACGGTTGCCGTAAAACTCCGTCGCTATTTTTTGCAATCGAACAGAGTTTAGTCTTACCCTTGAAACACATTTATCGTAATTCCTGTTCACGTTGGTTTTGAGACGGGACATATCCTGTTCCAGTTGCCGTTTCATTGCGTTATAGTCATAAGCGACAAGTTCGCCTGCTGCAGTGGGAGTGGCGGCGCGTGCGTCTGCTACGAAATCACAAAGCGAAAAATCCGTCTCATGTCCCACTGCGGAGATAACGGGAGTGTTCATCGCATACACCGCTCTGACAAGTTGCTCGTCATAAAACGGAGCAAGGTCCTCAAGCGAGCCACCACCACGCGCAATGATTATCGTATCATATCCAAGTCTGTCGACCCTCTCAAGCACTTTCGCAATTTCTTTGCCTGCGCCCTCTCCCTGCACTCTAACGTCTTTCACAACAATGTCGATAACAGAATTTTTGCGCCTTACAGTAGTAACAATATCTCTTATTACGGCCCCCGTTTTCGACGTCACGACAAGCACTTTTTTTGCAAAAGCAGGAATAGGTTTCTTGTGCGCCTCGTCAAACAATCCCTCTTGCAACAGTTTTGCCTTGAGTCTTTCAAATTCCAAAAACAACATTCCCTTTCCGACGGGTTGAATGGAGTTAACTTGCAAAGAAAGTCTTCCGCCCTTAAGATAATAATCCAACGAGCCTCGCACAATAACGCTTTCGCCGTCTTTGGGGTTATACGTTTTGGAAGCATAAAAGCAGACGCAAGATAATTGCGACTCTTTATCCTTCAATGTAAAATAGGCATGAGGTCCACTGAACTTAAATCCGGAAATCTCTCCAAAAACTTCCAAACCTTTGAATATCGGAGCGTCGATACATGCTTTTATCGTGGCATTAACTTCGCTTACGGATATAGTTTTTTCAGAAAAAGGGGTTTTATCTATCATAATTGACACTTTATGCACCATTTTTGCAGTTATACAACGATTTTTTGTTATATTTGATTCAAAAAATCCCGAAATATCATACCCTTGTCCGATAATTTGGCAAGAATTGAAATCTCGGGATATATCTATTATGCTATGTCTTTAACAATTTTTGCAAGAACGCCGTTGACAAATGCGCCCGACTTGTCCGTGCCGTATTTTTTCGAAAGTTCTACAGCCTCATTAATTACGACAGCGTTCGGCGCAGTATGTTCTCCCAATTCGTATGTGGCAAGCAACAATACGGAGTAATCAGGTCTGTACACTCTTTCAAGCCGGTACCCTTCCAGATGCGCCTCGATAATCTTCTTGAGATCTTCTTCGTGCGTGACTACTCCAAAGTAGGTTGTGTTGATATAATTCTTATCATCCTCTGTCAAATCGCTGTCATTAAGCAACAACTCAAGCGTGGAATTGTTTACAACTCCATAGAAAGTGTACTCAAACACCAATTTGAAAACGTTTTCTCTTGCAATTCTTCTCATATCTATTGTGCGATGTTTACGTTCATAACTTGAACGTTGACTGATTGTACTTTATATTTAGTTGCGTTTTCGATTTGAGTTTTTACTCGCTCTTGCAAAACGGCAACTGTTGCGGGGACGGTATACCCTTGCTCGATATTTATAAAAAGATCGACGGCAATCTTCTCGTTGGGCAGAACATATACGGACACTGCGCCCTTATTGCGTTTAGAATTGAGCAAACAAATACCCTCAACGCCTTGACACGCATCGCTTGCCAAAGAGACAAGCACTCCCATCAACGTTCCTGTAATCTTTGTCGAATTTCTTGCCATATCGACCTCCGCTTGTGTTATTATAACACAACAAAAAAATTATATCAATCGTTAGTCAAAACATTTTGCCGCCTCATAAGACAAAAGACGGCTTTTACGCCGTCTTTTCCTATTTATATTGTGTTTTAATTATACGGTATCACTTTCACTTCGGTAGCCTTGAAGGTTGTCTCCCCCATTACGTCGGAAAGAATTTGATTGGCTTGCTCCTCTGTAAGTTCGGTAGAATTGACAACTATGCTCACTCCGCTATCTCCTATCGTGACGATTGCGTCTTCAAATCCCCTTGCCTTTACAAGCGTTTCGATTGCAAGTTCCTTTTCCATACGGCTTACAAGAGTCAACTTCTGTTCTTGAGCGGTTTGCTTTGCACTCTCCGTGCTTTGCTCGGATTGCATTATTGCGTCAAGATACAAAAACTCCGATTCTCTTGTCGAATCTCTTTCGCTTCTTGCAGAGGCAAAAAACGTTTGCGTTACAGTGCCGGGATCTTGCGTGTTATCCGTCGTTTGATTTAGTTTGTCGTTAAGCACAAAATTTAGCACTCCCGTTGCGACAAGCAACGCAACCATAACCGACAGCACGATGATTTTTTTTGTTTTGGCTTTTATTTTCATATATTCCTCCTATATGTTCATTGATTGTTCTTTGCAAGTACGCAAATAATGTCGTCATCCACTCCCAACGCACCGCTTACCGCCTCGACAAGTCGCAATCGCACAAGCGGATTGGTCGCCCCCTCTGCAATAACAAGCACACCTACGATTTTACCGTCCGACGATGTTATCATAGTCTGCACATCTCCTGCGCCCGATACGTTTGAAAGGATACCTGCAAGCCTGATTTCCTCCTCGCTGGCATACGAATTTACCGCAGAACCATCATCTTTGCTTGCCGTACTTACGGTAGAGTATATGATAAGTGCAATTGCTATTATGAATATCACAGCAATAATTTTGATATTTTTTATGCCTTTTATTCTTTGAACAAACTCGCTCTTTGACAATCTCTGCCATACACCGTTTGTCCGTCTATCCTCAACCTGCGCCATAATCACTAAAATATATGCGATTCTATAGTTGCGTATGACCGAATAAAACGTCGAAAAACACACCTATCCAACAAACAAAATCACACATTAAAACTTTCGCGCGTGCGCGCGCACGTACATTATCTTTTGCGCGCTCGAGCGCGCGCGTGCGCGCGACTTTTGGCAAAAAATTGATATATGACTTTTACTTTGTTTGGGGATATTTTAAGTGTGTCACAGACAATATCGACAATCTCTTCTCCTTGCAAAATCATATCCGACACAACAACGACAACTTCGCTTACTACGCCGTCGATTGCGACAATTTCCACCTCCGCGCTACACCCGACGTCTTGCAACGCCTTCTGTACCATTTGCTCAAAAGTATCGGAATAGGAAAATACCTGCTCGACTTGCTCGTTAGAAAAATAGTCTGTATCAATGTCGATCTTAAAGTCTTTCTTTAGCAAAGATGGGAGCGGTGACGCTATAGCAAGCACGACTATTAGTGAAAATGCGCCCTTTACGTATTTTGCCATTTTGCCATTGGGCAATACTATTTCAAGCAATATTCCAAGGCATATAACTCCGGCAATCGAAATTATCCATGCTTTCACACCTACACCCCCATGTTGCAAGATGATATTAGCAACATCAAAAATAAAAAGAATAAGAACGCAACGCCTGCAAGCGCAGTGATTAGCAGATTAAGATTTTTTGCAACAGACGACAACAACGTCGCTACCCTCTCATCCCCTATCGGCTGACAAATAGCACTCGTAAGTCGCACCACAAGCAAAAACGCTATCACTTTTACCATAGGAAAAACAACTACCGCACACAACAGCATTGCGCCCGTATATCCTACGGCATTTTTTACAAGAGTTAATGACGCACTCATAATATCGAATCCGTCCGAAAGATAACCGCCGAGAATGGGCACATAACTGGACACCGCAAATTTTGCCACATTAAATCCGAATTTATCCAAAACACCGCCCGATATACCCTGCATTGTCAAAAAAGTAGCAAACAGTCCAAACACCGTCCCAATCAACCAACTCGACGCCGATTTAACAAATTTTGCAAGTTTATCCAGTTTTACAGTTTTAGACACGTTTCCCACCACGCAAAAAACTATGCATGCTATAAATGATGGCAATACAACGCTTGTAATTATTTTCATTATAAAAGAGCAAAACACCGCAAGCAACGGAGAATATCCCCCTACAGACGCACTTGCACCCAATGCGGAAAGTAAAGATAGAAGTAACGGAAACAGCACGTTTGCAAGCGAAGTCAGCGCAGATATCGTTTTGCTTACGCTTGAGACAATGCTTGCAATTCCGCTCATCAGCACTATCACAACCGCAATATAGCACACTACGGACACTACCTCATTTGTGGATTTATTAAGAAAATCACTTGTTAAGCCGTTTAAAACACTTTTAAGCAAACACAGAATAATTATTGCCATAAAACTTGGCAAAAAAGAAAGAAAATACCCTGTTACACTCTTTGCAAGAATCTCGAAAAACCCCTCCACAAATTGTTGGTTATCCCCTCTTGCCAATGCTTTAAGAGTGTCCTTGATGTTTGAAATAGATATTGCGTTTTTCTCGTCCAACGAAAGCGAATTTAAAAATTCCTGCAATCCTTCGAGATCAAGACCGTCTATCGCACTATCGTAAGCGTCGTATAAATCCTGCTCTATTTCCTCGTTCGATTTGCCATCAACTGCATAGGCAACGTTGTCGGTTATAACAAGCGACAATGTCATGACAAATATGCAACACAACAGGATAAAAACAAAACGCTTTTTCATATCATTTCAACAAGCACCGTCACCAAATCGACAAGAGAAGATATTATTGATATGCTCATAAAAAATATGACTATTTTGCCTCCGAATTGAAGTTTTTGAGCAATGGAATCACAGCCGGCGTCACTTGCCACCGATGCGGAGTATTCTGTCAAATATCCCACTCCAATTATCTTTAAAACAAGCGAAAATACTTCGTCGTCTATTCCGCTTTTCTGCACTATTTTATCAAAAGCAAGCACGACTTCTTGAAGAGAAGATAACATGGTGATTATCATAACCACGCCCGTTGCAATCGTTGCAAATACGGCAAATTCGGGCTTTGCGCTTTTTAGCAAAGTCACTACGATAACGCCTATGATTGCAATTCCGACAAGTTTGAAAATCATATTTTTAACGTAAAGAATCCTTTCTCAACTGCATTTATATTGACATAATCGCTGTTTTATCATTGCATAATGTATCAATAAAGCGAGAGTAGTGATTTTAACGTATCAAACAATCCTCCCAACATATCAATTACCAATACCGCTACGATTATTAGTCCTGCAAGCGTGGCAAACGTGGCAATTTCGTCCCTATCGCTCTTTTTGAGAATCACGCACACTATTGCCGTCAACAATCCCACGCCTGCAATTTTCAAAATAATGTTCGTATCCATTTCTACCTCATGACAATATCAAAATTATCGCAAGCGCAAGCAATGCAAACAACTTAAAGTACATATTCCCCATTTTTCTGCTTTGCTCTTCACATTGCGCGCTCTTGCTCTCAAAACGCTTTTGATAACGTTCTATATGCGCCAACTGTTCCTTCAAATGCGTCTGTCCGAGCGCACTTAAAAAGGTGTTGATTTCTGCACATTCCGCTCTTTTGAGCAACTTGCTATTTGCCTCTGTTTTGCCTGCTTGCCAGTTGACAATCATCCCCTCAAAATCACCGTTGCGCCCTTGCAAAAACCGCTTGCATATATCTGGTATAGGAGTTTTTTTAGAAAGTAATTCATCATGCAAAACAGCGCAAAATTCCGTTGCGGTTTTATAAAACTCCTCTCTTGATTTATATCTCCTTTTTATAAGCAATCCAACATAGCAACTGATTAAACCAAGCAATCCGCCCGCAATCAATCGCGCAATATCACCGCTCATAACAGCACCTTTTCTCTTATACTGCCCACGGGCGATTTTGAAAGCACTACAGCGCAGTCGAACACATCAAAAAGCGGAGCATATATCTTGCTCTTGCATACGCTTTTCACGCTGTCGCCGTGTAATGAGGCAAACACAGCCACACCGCACCTGATCACGTCGCATATAGCACGCACGTCCCTTTCGTCAAACAATTCGTCCGTGACAATTATATCGGGATTCATTGCCCTTACACAATTTTGATATGCTATGCGTTTGGGCACTCCGCTCATAACATCCGCATCACCAATGTCCAATGTAGGCACGCCGTCGGATGTGGCGCACAATTCATACCTTTCGTCAATAACTGTGACATTGCGTCCCCTTGACGCTATGCGTGCAAGTTCACGCAACATGGTGGTTTTCCCTCCCCCTGTCGGCGAAATAATCAACGTGTTTCTAACTTTGTCAATAGCAAAAATATCGTCGATTATCCTATCTGCAACGCCAAAAATTTGATGTGGAATGCGAATTGTCAGATAACAAATATTTTTCACGCTAATGAAATTGTCGCCGTCAAAGACGCCCTCTCCGCCCACACCTATGCGATATTTATCACAAGGAATATAGCCCATTTTCATTTCATCCGAGGCGCTGTATAGCGACCTGTTTGTTGCAAAAGCAAGCACATCGTCAATATCCTTTTGCGAGACAATGTATTGCGCTCCGCCCTCAAAAATGCTCTTGCGAGTGCCGTCAAGATAACCAACGACAAGAGGACGGGATATGCGCATTCTTATCTCGGAAATAGTCTCCTCTCTTCCAATTAAATTGTAGATATTGGCACCTACTAAATCCTTGAGCATATCAAAATATATGATGTAAAAACAACTCAAATATCAATACGGCAAATACTTGCAAATTGCGACAAAAAAAGTAATTAATACTTATATAATAAATATGTTATACGCTTCGCTGGATTCTTCGACTACGCTCAGAATGACAAGGATACTTTAAAAGTCCTTTCCAGGAGATTGCCATGCTTGCGCTCGCAATGACGTAAAATCTGATAGCACAGTTTAGATGAAGAACAAGAAAGAGCCGTCTTTGAAGACAGCCTAACGTATATATAATACGTGACTGGATACAAAGACGGCTCTGACGCAGTTATTCGCTAAACTGTGCTATCAGACTCTTGACATATATTCGCCGGTGCGAGTATCAATACGAATAGTATCTCCCTCGTTTACGAACATAGGCACTTGAAGTTCATAGCCTGTTTCGACGGTTGCGGGCTTGGTTGCATTGGTAGCGGTGTTGCCTGCAACTGCAGGTTCGCAGACGGTGATGAGAAGTTCTACAAAGTTTGGCGGTTCAACAGAGAACGGAGAACCTTGGAAGAATTTCATCGTAACATTCATATTCTCTTTGACGAAGTTAAGTGCGTCTTCAACTTGGTTTTGGTTGAGCGGAATTTGCTCATAAGTCTCGGAATCCATGAAATAATAGAATTCGCCATCATTGTAAAGGTATTCCATTGTCTTGGTTTCGATGTGAGCAAGTTCAAACTTTTCGGTGGGGTTGAAAGTTTGCTCAAGCACAGCGCCTGTAACAACGTTTTTCATTTTCATACGGACGAAAGCCGCGCCCTTGCCCGGTTTGACGTGCAAGAAATCAACAACAGTCATAATCTTGTTGTCATAAAGGAAGGTAACGCCCTTTCTCAAATCGCCTGCCATAATTTGTGCCATAGTGATAGTCTCCTAATTGTGTTTTGATGTGTGATGCACTTTTATGCCCTTATAGACATATTTTAGCACCTTATATTGCATATTGCAAGTTTTCCGCAAAATTTATAGCGCAACGCTTGCAATAAACGGTTTTATCTGTTGATAACGATAAGTTCGGTCGGTTGACGGCTCAAAACACCGTCTTTTCCTACAAGAACCATATCTTCGATACGCACGCCCATTTCGTCGGGGAGATAAATGCCCGGCTCGATGGTTATCATCATATTGTTTTCAAGCACGTCTTGAGTGCCCTTGCCTACACGTGGCGCCTCGTGAATGAGTGTGCCAACACCGTGTCCGGTCGTGTGGATAAAGTATTGACCATACCCTGCATTATCAATGATGTCACGACATACTTTGTCGAGTTCTTCGCAAGTCATACCTGCTTTTGTCGCAGCAACGCCTGCTTTTTGAGATTTGTATACTATGTCATAAATCTCTTTTTGCTTTGCATCGGGTTCTCCAAAAGCAAATGTACGCGTGAAGTCGGAGCAATATCCGTCATATACGCATCCCATATCGATTGTAACAAGCATCCCTTTTTCAAGTTTGCAATCGGTGGGCACGTGATGAGGTTCCGCACCGCCCTTGCCAAACGCTACGATTGTGTCAAAGGACAATCCACTTGCGCCTTGCATTCTTACAAACTCTTCGATAAAGTCTGCAACTTCCTTCTCGGTGTCGCCCGCTTTAATCCATTCAAGAACAGCATCATAGGTGTCGTCGATGATTTGTGCCGCGCGAATCATTGCATTGATTTCGTTTTGTTCTTTTACCATTTCGTTCATATTATGCCTTCTAAACTTGACTTTGGCTCGGCGATATGCGAGCCAAAGTTTTTATTCTTATTTTGCGTAGTCAACACTGCGCACTTCGCGTATGACGTTGACTTTGATTTGTCCTGGATATTCCAACTCGTTTTCGAGTTTTTGTGCGATTTCTCTTGCAAGGAATACCGTATTAGCGTCATTGATTTGTTCAGGCTTGACCATAACACGGATTTCTCTACCTGCTTGCACAGCAAACGTTTGATCGACGCCGTCAAAGGATTTTGCAATATCTTCGAGTTTCTCGATACGTTTGACATAAGTTTCCACAGATTCGCGTCTTGCGCCCGGTCTTGCGCTTGAAATAGCGTCCGCCGCTTGCACGAGCACTGCGTCTATAGTTTGAGGCTCTATATCGTTGTGGTGCGCCGCGATTGCGTGGATAACATCTCCGTTTTCACGATATTTTTTTGCAATTTCAACACCCAGTTGAATATGTGTTCCTTCAAGTTCGTGATCGACTGCTTTGCCTATATCGTGAAGCAAGCCCGCTCTGCGTGCGATACGAGGATCAATGCCCATCTCCGCCGCCATAACGGATGCGAGAGACGCAACCTCGATTGAGTGCTTAAGCACGTTTTGACCATAACTTGTACGGTATTTAAGCCTGCCGAGCGTCTTTATTACTTCGGGATGCAATCCATGCACGCCCACTTCAAACGCCGCTTCTTCGCCCGCTTCTTTGATGCCTGCCTCGACTTCTTTTCTCACCTTGTCCACCATCTCTTCAATGCGTGCGGGGTGAATACGTCCGTCGGTGATAAGTTTTTCAAGAGTAAGTCTCGCAACTTCCCTTCTTACGGGATCGAAACTGGAAAGAGTGATAACGTCCGGCGTATCGTCGATTATAAGGTCAACGCCCGTCGCGCTTTCAAGAGCACGGATATTTCTACCCATACGTCCTATAATTCTTCCCTTCATTTCATCGTTTGGCAATGCGACGACGGATACGGTGTTTTCGGTTGCGTGATCCGCTGCACAACGCTGAATTGCTTGAGAAATAATATTTTGCGCTTCTTTTACCGCATTATCCTTTGCCTCTGCGATAATTGCTTTAGCGTCGTTGGTAGCGCTCTTCTTCACTCCGTCGAGAAGGGCGTCTTTAAGTTCTTGCGATGCCTCTTCTTTTGTCATTCCGGCAACTCTTTCAAGTTCCTGTTGCATCTTTTCTTGTGCGTTGCCAAGTTCCGCCTCGATGCCTTTAAGACGTTCTTTAGTTTCTTCGATTTGTTTTTGAGATCTCTCTACGTCTTCGATTTTCTTATCAAGAGTTGCGTCTTTCTTTTCAAGAGAATCTTCTTTTTTGTCGAGCATCGCTTCTTTTTGAGCGAGGCGATTCTCGGTGCGTTGCCAATCTTGCTTGCGCTCTTTGGTTT
>CAZCKS010000043.1:0-9981 GCA_964499325.1 uncultured Bacteroides sp.
TTGCGCAAGCTCAGACACCCCAACAGAATTAAGAAACTCAGGGATTTTGACTGATGCCGATACGACTTGACCAAAGATTGACGACTATTGCCAACCTTGTCGATTACGGCAAGGTTGCCGACGTCGGATGCGACCACGGAAAGTTGGGATATTACCTTGTAAGCACGGACAGGGCAAGCGAGGTTATCGCAACGGATGTGAGCGCGCCATCACTTGCAAAAGCTGAGGAACTTGCAAAAGAAAACGGCGTATCGTCTATTATGCAAGCAAGGCTCGGCAACGGGCTTGAACCCATAAACAGCGGTGAGGTAAACACCGTCGTTATCGCAGGGCTTGGCGGAGACGTCATTGCAAATATATTGTCACGCGCGCGCGAAGAGGGCAAGAGTTTCGATTGCTTTTTGCTATCGCCGAATACTCACGCCGAAAAGGTGCGCAGAGAGATTGAAAAGAGCGCGCATACCATTGTGTACGACGAGGTTTTGGAGTGCGCCGGCAAGGTGTACACCATTATAAAGACAAAACGCGGAGAGAGTGCTCTTGACGAAAAACAAGTCAAATACGGCGCGTTTTACAAGACGAGCGAAAGCTTTGCCGTGTTTGCGAAAAAGGAAATTCAATCTCTTGAAAACATATTGAGCAAAAATCCTCAAGCAGTGGAATTGAAGGGCAAAATCTCAGCCCTCAAAGACGCGCTTGGCGACAGAATGTAATAGTTTATCAATCAAAACGAGCATTTAACGTGCCGTTTGGGCGGAAAATATGAAGATAAAACAAATTTTGGATACAATAGAGCAATTCGCTCCGAAGGAACTTGCAGAGGCGTGGGATAACCCGGGTCTTATGATAGGTTCCGCGCAAGATGAGTGCAAGGGCGTGATAATTGCGCTTGACCTCACAAAGGACGTTGTAAAGCAAGCAATTCAAAACGATTGCAATCTTATTCTCACGCATCACCCGTTTTTCTTTGCGCCGGTCAAGAGCATTGATTTTGAGGAGTCAAAGGGACAAATTGTCCGCGACGTAATCAAAAACGATTTGAACGTTTACAGCGCGCATACCAATCTCGACGAGTGCGAGGGCGGGCTTTGTATGACGCTTGCGTCCCTTCTCGGAGGCAAAAATTTGCAAGGCAACGGAGTCGGAGTGCTTTGCGAGGTTGAGGAAATGTCTCTCAGAGAGTTTGCAAAAAATGTTGCAAATACGCTTGGAGATTTCTCCGTCAAATACGTCGGTGATGACGATAAGAAAATAAGCAAAATGCTCTGCATTTGCGGAGGCGGCGCAGGGGATAGCGCATATCAAAACGCAAAGGAAGTTGCAGATGTTTTCGTCACGGGCGACTTTAAGCATCATCTTTACGTGGCGTCCGAAAACGACGATTTCCCCATTGTGGAGTTTTCTCACTATCACAGCGAGATAATCGTGCAAAATCTGTTTGAAAAAATCATCGCTCCTTTGGGAGTGAAAACCATAAAAGCAAAACAAAACTGTCCGTTTAAGACAGTCGGAGGGTACAATGAAATTTGATAAGATACTCGAATACCAAAAAATCGATCAAGAACTTATGTCCTTGGAAAACGAAGTCGCAAAGAGCGACGAAAGACAGAAACTTGCCATTGCAAAATCTCGCATTGACAATGCCACGGATACTATAGGCAAACTTGCGCTTGAAGCAAGCGAACTTCTTGCAAGTTATTCCGTAATGAAGGAAAAAATAGACAAACTTAAAAGCGAACTTGACGAGTTTGACGGCATTTTGGACGAGGTGCAAGACGTTCAAGAATCCGAGCACTATATGAAAATAGTGTCTAATATCGCAGAAAAAACGCAAGCACTTGAAAAAGAAGCCAACGTTGCGTCGCAAAGAATAAATCAAGTCAACGACATGTATAAAAAGACATGGGAGCAAGGCACCAAGGCGACGGAGGCATACAAAGTCGCAAAGGTGGAATATGACGCGTTTATGAAAACATTGCAACCCAAAGTCGTTGCAATTAAGTCGCAACTGAACGCACTTAAAGCGGAAATTCCCGAAAACATCATGTCTGTTTATACATCCTTGCGCACTGCAAAGAAAATGCCTGCGTTTGTGCCGTATGATAGCGAAAATTGCATTTGCGGACGTTGCAGAATGGAAGTGGACAACGATACTAAATCTAAATTGCGCAAAGAGGGCGACTATGCCGAATGTCCAAACTGCAGACGTATTCTTTACGTTGTAGAATAACTTTAGACAGTACACACGATTATCGGAGAAGAGAGAAATGAAGAAGTTTTTTAATAACCCCGACGTATATTGCGTAAACGTTGCGCCAAAGCACGGTGCAGGTTTCCCCGTTTCAAATGACGGACAACAGAGAATTGAGTCGCTCAACGGAGATTGGGACTTCAAGTATTATGCCTCTGCTACTATGCTTGACCTCAATCCGAGCGATTGGGATAAGATTGCCGTGCCGTCCAACTGGCAACTCAAAGGCTATGGCAAGCCCATTTACACAAACATACGCTATCCGCATCCGATTAAGACGACTGGCACACCTCACATTAACGAGGATGAGAACAATGTCGGCGTATACCGTCGCACATTTACAGTCGGCAAAGTGGACGGAAGCGTGCGTATCAATTTTTCTGCCAACAGCGGTGCGGAACTCTATATAAACGGCAATTTCGTTGGATATAGCGAGGATACGTTCGACTATCAGGAATATGATATTACGCCTTATGTAAAAGTGGGCGAAAACGAGGTTAAAATCGTTGTTTATCGTTATACGACGGGCAGTTATCTCGAAGACCAAGATATGTGGCGCATATCCGGCTTGTTCCGTGACGTCACATTGATTTTCTTGCCCTGTGTAAGGATTGAGGATGTGTGGGCGAGAGCGGAGTTTAATGAGGATTATTCCAAGGCTAAATTGTTGATAGACGCAAGTGTATATTGCTCAAAAGGCGTGGAAATCGAGGACGCAAATATAAGCGTTGACCTTGTGGACGCTCTCGACAATATCGTAAGTCATGGCGATTTTGCGGTGCTCGGACTCGATGAGGACGAAACATTGCCCGTTAAGATGACGGAGAATATCGACAAGCCTAATCTTTGGAGTAGTGAAAATCCTTATTTGTATAAATTGAGAGTTACCGTTACCTCAAAGGATAAGGGCAATACCGTATTCCACGACAGAAGGGAGATAGACTTCGGATTCAGAAAGATTGAAATTGTCCCTTCGATAGACGGCAAACAACCATATATTACGCTCAATGGCAAAAAGTTTAAGATTAGAGGCGTAAACCGTCACGAATTCCATCCCGACTTTGGTCATGCAGTGCCCAGAGAATATACCGAAAAGGATATTCTCTTGCTCAAAAAGCACAACGTTAACAGCATTCGCACGTCACACTATCCTAATAGCAGACATTTTTATGAACTTTGCGACAAGTACGGCATTATGGTCATGAGCGAAAACAACCTCGAAACACACGGACTTGCGACAAGGGTGCCTCGTTCGAGTAAGCGTTGGACGGAGCAAGTGTGTTGGCGTATGAGAAATATGGTGCTTACATATCGCAACCATCCGTGCATTCTTTTCTGGTCGCTCGGCAACGAAAGCGGAAACGGAAAGGCATTCCCAGCAATGAAGAAAGCCGCACTTGAACTTGACAATACTCGTCCTATCCATTACGAGCCGGACGGATATGCCAAAACAACGGATATTTTGAGCGAAATGTACACCAAAGAAGAGGAAATGGAAGCGGTTGCACACAACAAATTGCATATCCACTCCGTTGCAGTTTGGGCACCTTTGGGACATTTGCTCACTCCGAGAATGTACAAGGATAAACCGTATATTCAATGCGAATACGCACACTGCATGGGCAACAGCCTTGGAAACTTTGAGGACTATTGGCGACACTTCCGCAATAACGATAGACTTTGCGGAGGATATATTTGGGACTTTGCAGACCAAGCAATTAAGCGTATCGGTGCCGACGGCACGGTCGAATACACCTATGGCGGAGATTGGGGAGATAAGCCCAACGACGGCACGTTTGCCTTCAATGGTATAGTTCGTGCGGATAGAAGCCCCAATCCTGCTTTTTATGAGGTCGCAAAAGTCTATCAACAAGTTTGGTTCAGACTGAAAGACGGCAAAATCGAGATTGAAAACGAATATGCGTTTACCAATCTCAATCGTTTTGCAGTGAGATTTGATTTGTTGCATAACGGCAATGTTGTGGACACAAAGACTATGGATATGCTGTCAATAGAGCCTGCACAAAAGGGATATATTGATATTCCGTTCGCAATAGATGGCGAAGGCGTCGAGGTTGCAATCAACTGCTATGCAGTTGTAAAAGACTCTTTCGACGTGTTTGAAGATGGCGAAATTATCGCTTGCGAGCAACTGGATATGACGGGATATGTCAAACCGCAATACATTGCGCCCGAGGGCAAAACGGTGTTCAATGAAGACGGAAAGATAGTGTTAGAATGCGGAAAAATGCGCGCTATTGTGTCAAAGAACAGCGGTTGTATTACCTCAATCGTTGTTGACGGGAAAGAGAAACTTGCGTCGCCTATTATGCCTAACTTCTGGCGTGCGCCCATTGATAACGATATATCACCGCAAATTCCGTCTTTCGTAAACAAGATTTTCGGCAAGACATTTTTCAAACACAGCAAGCAAAATCTTGTAAAATCCAATATGGTGCTTACGGATACGGCAGTGAATATTGACTGGTCTTGCGCTCCGCAACTCGGACTTTTGAAAACAAGTTATGAGGCAAGCGAAGAGGGCATAAAGGTGACTATGAAAGTCAGAAACAACTTCTTCACAATGCAAAGATACGGCTTTAGAATGGGACTTGCAACAAACGATGACGTATCATTCTATGGCAGAGGACCTCACGAAAACTATTGCGACAGAAAAGCAGGCGCAATGCTCGGTGTGTATGTGGGCAAGATTGCCGATTTTGAACACGATTATCTTGTGCCTCAAGAAAACGGCAACCATTGCGATACTCGTTGGGTGAAGGTTGGCGGTGACAACGCAATCGAGATTGTCGCGCTTGACAAACCCTTTGAATTTAGCGTGCACGATTACACGCAAGAGGCACTCGAAGAGGCAACGCATGCGCACGAACTTAAGCACGGCGACGCTATCGAACTTTATATCGACGGCGCACAACGCGGTGTAGGCGGTGACGTTCCCGCACTTGCTTGCGTAAAGGGTAAGTATAAAATTAAGCCCAATAGAATACATGAATTATCCTTTATAATCAAGGCATAAATTTGTTTAAGATTTTATAAACGCGCTCCTCATAATGTATTGAGGGGCGCATTTTATGTGCTTTGTGCGTATGACTTTTATTTGCAATTTCCCCCTTCCTCACGTGTTTCCCCAATCGCCGTTCCCCCTCTGCGTAAACTTGAGGGAACCCACGACGCCTGCTCCGCAGGGGGACACACTCGGCTCTCGCCCGTGGGACAATTCTCTAATTATGCCACTGCGCGCACTGCGCAAACTACGCAACAACATTGCTTGTGCACTTGTACCGACATCTCGGCTCGGCGCTCGCTGCGGTCGCCGCCTTGCGGCTCCAGTTCCGTTTTCAAATAAGTAAGTAAAAGTGAATAAAAGATTGACATTGCGCTTTGGCGTGATATAATACATATCACACGCAAGTGAAAATGCGTACAGCCTTTGTAGGGCTGATTGCGCGGAGGAAATTATGATTATTACCCTTAAAAACGGAAACACTTTATCTCTTGATTGCGCTCAAAGCGCGTATGAAATTGCAAAACTCATTAACGATTGCCCCATAAAATCAGTGCTTGCTTGCAAAATCGACGGACAAGTGAAATCTCTCGATACGCTTATTGAAGAAGATTGCACTTTTGAAGTTTTGACTTTTGCCGACGAAGAAGGAAGACGTGTATATCGACACACTTGCGCACATATTCTTGCACAAGCCGTAAGAAATATTTATCCGACGGTGCAGTTGGCAATAGGTCCTGCAATCGACAACGGATTTTATTATGATTTTGATTTCAGAACTCCCATTACGCAGGCCGATTTTGAGAAAATCGAAGCGGAAATGAAGAGTATTATCAAGGCAAATTTACCAATAAATCGCATTGTTTGCACAAGAAAAGAGGCGGAAAAGACTATCACGAAAATGAAGCAACGTTATAAGGCGGAACTTCTTTCGGATATACCGCAAGATAAGCAAATCACCTTCTATCAGCAAGGCGATTTTGTGGATTTGTGCGCAGGCCCGCACCTTGTGTCCACGGGTAAGATCAAGGCTTTCAAACTTACCGCACTTACCGGCGCATATTGGAAGGGTAACGAAAAGAATAAAATGCTTACGCGCATATACGGCACTTGTTTTGATAAAAAAGCGGACCTTGAGGAGTACGTCAAAAAGACGGAAGAGGCAAAACTTCGCGACCATAACAAGGTTGGTCGTGACCTCGGCTTGTTTATGACGGACGAAAATATCGGACAAGGGCTTCCGCTTTTGATGCCAAAAGGCGCTCGCATAATACAGATTATGCAACGTTTTGTTGAGGACGAGGAGCAAAAGAGAGGATACCTTCTCACAAAAACTCCGATAATGACCAAAAACAATCTGTTTATTACGTCGGGGCATTGGGGTCACTACAAAGATAAAATGTTCTATATCGGTGAAGAAGACGTTGACGACGAGATTTTGTGCTTGCGCCCGATGACTTGTCCCTTGCAATTTACAATCTATAAAAACGGCTTGAAAAGTTATAGGGATTTGCCCGTAAGATATGCAGAAACCGCTATCGAATTTAGAAAAGAAGCAAGCGGAGAAATGCACGGACTTACGAGAATACGTCAATTTACCCTCTCCGACGGACATATTGTTTGCACCCCCGATCAACTCGAAAAAGAGTTTGAAGGCGCAGTAGACCTCATCAAATATCTTATAGGAATACTGGGCTTGCAAGATGACGTAAGTTATCGTTTTTCGCGCTGGAATCCGCACGAGCCTGAAAAATATGTCGGCAGTGCGCAGGATTGGGAAAGAGTGGAGAATACAATGCAATCCATTCTTGACGACATCGGTATCGATTACACTCAAGAGTGGGGTGAGGCGGCTTTCTATGGTCCTAAACTCGACGTGCAGGGTAAGAACGTTCATGGCAAAGAAGATACCTTGTTTACCGTCCAAATAGACTTTGCGCTTGCTACACGCTTCGATATGATTTACATAGACGAAAACGGAGAGAAAGCGCGCCCGATAATTATTCATCGTTCATCCATAGGCTGTTACGAGCGCACGCTTGCAATGCTTATTGAAAAATATAACGGCGCATTCCCGGCTTGGCTTGCTCCCGAACAAGTAAGGGTGCTTTCTCTTACGGATCGCACAATCGACAAGGTGCAAGAGGTCAGAGACAGATTGTTCAATATGGGATTGCGTGCAGAGTGTGACATTCGCAGTGAAAAACTTGGTAAAAAAATCCGTGATGCGCAACTTGAAAAAGTGCCGTATGTCCTCATTATCGGCGATAAAGAGGCGCAAGAGAATCTTGTTGCAGTGCGTCATCGCTCCGAGGGCGATTTGGGCAGTATGAGTATAGATGATTTTACAAAGATTATCTTTGACGAAATCGCAAATAAAACCATAAAATAGTGCGCAAATAGTGTAAAATTTAATGGGTGTAAAAAACAATATAAAATATCCGTCAAAACGTTTGACACAAAATTTTATTTTTGGTAATATAATCAAGCAAAGCAAAGGACAGCCTTTCACCACGAGCGTTTAGCAAGATGGTCACTACAATTAACTTGTCTATGATAAGGTATTCGTGAGTGTTGAGGCAGATTTGCTTCGACACTTATTTTTTTGTGTCGGACTAACAAAGCAGCGATAAGGAGAAGCAATTTGAAAGAACTGCAAATCAACGAACAAATCAGAGACAGAGAAGTTCGTCTCATAGGTGACGACGGTCAACAATACGGCGTTATTTCCATGAGAGAGGCACGTGCCATTGCGGACGAAAAAGGACTTGATATTTGCAAAGTTTCACCCCCGTCCGTTCAACCCCCGACTTGCAAGTTGATGGACTATGGCAAATATCGTTACGAGCAACAAAAAAGAGAGAAAGAAGCCAAGAAAAATCAAAAGGTTATGGAGATTAAGGAAATCCGTCTTTCTGCGACTATCGATATCGGCGACACGACGCGTCTTGCCTCGCAAACTGCAAAATTCATCCAAGAGGGCAACAAGGTTAAGGCTTCTATCCGTCTTAAAGGACGCCAACAAGCACACCCTGAAATTGCTGTCAAAATCGTTGAAGACTACATCGCAATGGTTACAGCCGACTTTGTGGTCGAAAAGAAACCGGTTCAAGAAGGTCGTATGATTTACACCATTCTTGCCCCGGCGCAAAAGAAGTAAAATTATTGTAGCCTTCGGGCAAAGCAAAATAATAGAGGAGGCACACCTATGCCAAAACAAAAAACACATAGTGGAGCAAAGAAGCGTTTTCGCGTAACAGCAAACGGCTACTACAAGAGAGGCCATTCTGCACACAGCCACCTTCTTACCAAGAAGACAACCAAGAGAAAGAGAGACCTTCGTTCAATCGAGTACGTTGACGAGACAAGAAGCGGAGAACTCAAGAAGTTGTTGCCATACAAATAAGGAGAATGAACAATGAGAATTAAAAGAGCAGTTAACGCAGTTAAAAAGCGTAGAAAAATAATGAAACAAGCAAAGGGTTACTATGCAGGTAAGCATACCCTTTATCGTGTTGCAAAGCAACAACTTCTCAAGAGCGGTGTTTATGCATACGTTGGAAGAAAGCAAAAGAAACGTGATTTCAGATCTCTTTGGATTGCACGTATCAACGCTGCTGCACGTCTTAACGGTATGAGTTATTCCACTCTTATGCACGGTCTTAAAGTTGCAGGTATCGACCTCAACAGAAAGGTTTTGAGCGAAATCGCAATCAGCGATCCTCAAGCATTTACCACTCTCTGCGAAAGCGCAAAGAAAGCACTTGCATAATCGGTTTTTACGTAGCGTTGCGCATAGTTTTTATGCGCAACGCCATTGTACAAGACCGCTTTTTCATATTTAGAGCATTGCTTAATGCGTCTAAAAGATTGAAATCGGGGCGGTTAGAATATTGCAAATCATTACTTCGACAAAAAATCAATTTGTGAAAGAGGCAAGATCTCTATCACAAAAAAAGTTCCGCAATCAGACGGGACTGTTTTTGGTTGAAGGGATAAATCTTTTGAGGGATATGCCCTCGTCTGTGCAAATAAAGTACGTGCTTGCAATACCGCAAAGAGAAAACGAGGTCGAAGAGATTTTTTCATCAAAATCCTCTGATTTAAACACAAATGCAACACAAAGCGTTGATTTTACGCGCGCGCAAGTGTATTATGTGAGTGATGATGTCATGGCATACGTTGCCGACACTGTTTCTCCATACGGGATTTGTGCCGTATGCACAATACCAAAGACAGAATTTTCTTTGCCTCAAGGCAATGCGTTATTGCTTGACGGAGTGTCAGACCCCGGCAATCTCGGCACGATTTTTAGGACGGCTGCCGCTTGCGGATTTTGCGACGTGTATCTCTTGGATACCGCCGACATATATTCGCCAAAAGTTGTCAGAGCGACGCTGGGCGGATTGTTTAAAGTGCGTGCAATCGAGGTAAATCTCGACGAGGCAATTTCGCTTATGAGAGGCACCAACAGCGCAGTGCTTGATATGGGCGGACAAAACATATTGACGAATAAGGCGGTGTCTCCCGTGTTATTCGTGGCAGGCAACGAGGCGCACGGCGTAAGACAACAGTTGCGTGACGAGGCGAAAAACGTTTATTCGTTGCCAATGAAAAATAATATCGAATCACTTAATGTGGCGGTTGCTACAGCCGTCGCAATGTATCAAACAATATAGGAGAAAAATTGTATGAGCGGACATAG
>CAZCKS010000044.1:0-9802 GCA_964499325.1 uncultured Bacteroides sp.
GAGGGTTTTACCCTAAAATTAAAAACCACCAGTTCAACTGGTGGATTTTTATTGTATTGTGTGCTGGTGTTGTTTGATATTTAGAATTGCGTGTGAAAGAGGATGTTTTCCTGTTATCGCAAGATTTAAAAAACGCACAAATGGTTTACTTGTTAACCACTTTAATGTTCGTGGTGACATATAATTGTGCGGGGTGTGCCTATTGTGTTTAATTAAAAATAATACTATTGACAAGTCTGCTGATGGTTTTTATAATATGTGTTAAGAAGGCATCGTTTTTTACCAGCCAACTGCTCCACGAAAGTGCCAGTCTGGACACATCTGATGAGGATGGGCGGTGTCTTCTTTTATATTAATGGGAAAAACACAGAAATTACAAAATGAGTTTTTTATGATTTTTCTAAAATAATGTGTGTTTTCCTTGTTTTGCTTAAAACTATCACGTATACGGATTGATTTTTTATGCGTTGTGATTGTTGCTTATGTGTTGTTGTGAATACGAGACGCTAAAAGTATCGCATTGCATTTTTCTCTGCAAATAATTTGACAAAAGACAACGCCGTGAATATAGTCGTTAATTTGTGCGTGGCGACTGTTTGTTTGTCGTGTGGTTTTTTTTGCCACAACGATTTGTACCGTACAAAGTTCGAGTGCTATAAAGTATAGAAAAAGAAAAATGAAATTTCTATTGTTTTGCCGTGTGCCCCACAACTATTTTGTGGAAAATTACAACAATAATCCGACAAAATTTTAATTGTTACACGTGAAACAATTATAGAAAATGCGCCACATCGACATCTTGCGATTATATAGTTTGATAATCATGTTTATCAGAACAAGTAGTACAGAAATTTCACAAAATCAAGATTATTAAGAGTGCGTGCCGACACATGATATACCCATCCTACTAAACGCTTGCATACAACTTACTTGTCAAACTCGACATTCTTTGTTTTCACCTCTTAGTATTGGCACAAGCGTTATTGTTTTGCGTACGGTGTGTTGTTAACATGCTGTTGCATGTGTCGGTCGCACCGCATCGCCCCTTAAGCCGATTTACAAGCACTTTTGAGTTTATTATAACCGCAAATAATGAAATATTATGCTATATCTTGTTTGTTGGTGAGCGAGCGTCGATGTCCTTGCGTACATTTATAATATCCTATCCTATCTTTTGCTTATAGAAATACCCATACCCATACCCATACCCATACCCATACCCATACCCATACCGTGCTATAGCAAAAAACAACCATGAGATCATAAAACGTTGTCGCAATCAGCCACTCAACTGCGCATTCACAACGCAACAGGTGATGGTTAAAAATTTCAAAGGCAATGTGGTGCAACGAATGAAAATGTTTAACGTGAAACATCTTTAATAGAAATTTGTTATATGTTTCACGTGAAACAATTCGACTTTGACCGTCCGTTTCACGTGAAACTGAAATGCCGAAAATGCCACTAAATAGTGGGGTTTTTGGTGGTTTTTATGGCATAAAAATAATTTTACACTCTTTCCCCTTGTAAAATTTATAGAAAAATTTTTCGGCTTTCACCCAAATTTTTCACGGCTGGTTGTTTCTCAATTTTTCTATCAAAAATTTGCTGTTTCACAAAATTTCTATGCTATTGATTTTCTATTCTTTTTTCTTGATTTGCTATCTGTGCTGGTTGGCTGTGTTTTGAGTTGTTTTTCAATGTTTTAAGTACATATTTGTGTTATTTGGTTGTCGTAAGGCATTGTTTTAAGATATATCGATAATATTTTTAATACTGAAGAATTGCACTCTTATTTAATAAACATGATTTACCTGTGAATATTGGACAAAATACCACTATTTAGTGACGTTTCACGTCAAACAAAAATTCCACATATCAACATTTTCGTTAAGTGATAATCGTCGCCAATGACATGTTTGTAGCAAAATCCTTTACAAAAACGTTTACAAGTAAACTAATTTCTTTTCTAAAAATCGTTTGTCTTGCTATTTTATCGTTTTTTTGAATGTAAAATTTTGCTGTATCTTTGGATGTTCGATTCTTTTGGTATTTTGATTTTTGCGGCTTGAATATTCGTTGTTTTGCCTGCTGTTGACATTTAGGTGTTTTGTATATAATATGACAAATGTTGTTTGAGTTTTTTAGGATACCGTATAATTGTTGGCGTCCTTAAATTGTGTTTAAATTGATTGTTGTCTTTGGCTGGCCTCATTATAAGATTCTTGACGATGATTTGTTGTCGTGTTATTATTTTGTCGTAAACGTAATGATTGTTGGCTATCTTGCTCCATTTATGTTTTTGCGTTGAGGTGGTATATGAGTATAATTGAGGCTTATGATGAGAGTGCGCCGATTGTTGGCCCTCACAATTTTTACAATAAAATAGAAACGCTTTGTGACGTGTGCATAGCAACGTTTAAGGATAGTGTTCGCGATAAAGTGCTTGAAAAATATGATTGCAAAGAGGTATTTGCACTCTCTTCTGCCAATGGAAAAATCCCTGTATATTATCTTAAAGATCAAAAGGTGCTCTTTTATATGTCGCCGATAGGCTCGGCGTGTGCGGGCAGTGCAATGCAAGAGGTTGCGTATATATCGGGAGTGAAAAAATTTATATTTTTCGGTTCTTGCGGAGTGCTCGACGGCGGCGCCGAGGACAAAATAATTGTACCGAATTCGGCATATCGTGACGAGGGTTTATCTTATCATTATTGCGCCCCTGCTGATTTTATCGACGTGAAAAATCACGATACAGTCGAGCGAGTGCTGGAAGATATGGGGATTGACTTTGCGGCGGGAAAAACTTGGACGACGGATGCCTTTTTTATGGAAACCAAAAACAAGGTTGCAAATCGTCGCGAGCAAGGGTGCGTTTGTGTTGAAATGGAATGTGCCGGCTTGCAAGCGGTGGGGGATTATCTAGGAGTTGAATTATACGTTTTCTTCTTTGTGGGAGATTTGCTTTTTGAAAAGTGGAGTAGGGGGAATCTCGGTGGCGAAAGCGAGCGCGCAAGACAAGCGGATTGCTTTGATATAGCATTAAGTTTGGCGGAATGTGTTAAGTTGCTTTGATTTGCGCTGCTTGACGGCGGGGCATGTTTAGGCGCAAATAACGCTGAATGTGGCTATAAAAACTTGTGTTAAATTTTGAATTAAAATGACAAAATCGGCGGTTAAACCGTCGATTTTGCTATTATTAACATCGGATATTGCGATTTGAACAAAAATTATATTCTTACTATTTGCAAATATGTAGCAATCAAAAAGAGTATCGGCCCTATAAGCACAAATACGTGGAAAATACAATGCACATAGCGTTTGTGTACTCCGAATAGCACTGCGCCCATAAGGCAGGAGATAAGTCCAAATAAATATAAAAGACTGACGTCGGTTGCTATGCCGATGCTGCTTTTGTAAGCCGTGAAAAATGCGACAAACAAGAGCGCGCCTATAACAAACGTCGAGGCGACAGACACCTTCCTAAATATATCAAATCGCCATTGGCAAAGGATAAATATCGCAAGTGCGATTGCAAGCGATATGCCGAGTGCGACATATCCATAAGTTTCGCCATACATAAGGCAAATCGCGCTCCCGCACGCTATGACGTTGAGGTTGACTGCCGGGAAGTCTATTTTGCGCCAAATTAGTTTTTTCTTCATATCGGTTATGCCGTGATATGTTGCCGAAATTGCAAATTCGATTGCAATAAGCATTGGGGTGAGAACTGCGGTTGCATAAGCCTCCGGCGAGTGTGCTTTTATAAGCATAAAAACCATGAATACAAGCGAGCATAATGCGCCGATTGCGTGCGTCAAAACATTGAAGAATTCTTCAAGTGGAGTGTAATAGACCAGTTGATTATCTTTATATAATGTCTTCAATTCGTCTATGTTGTCGGGTGTTGTAAGGTCAAAGTGTTTCATGCTTCAATGGTAAAACAAAACTTGTGGCTTGGCAAGCGATTGTGACAATCTAAAACCGTCCAAAACGGCGAATTTCGCCAAGATTTGCTCAAGACATCAATGAAGTGCTTGCGTAAAAATTTGTGGCGTTTTATTGATTTTTAGAAAACATTACAAAAAACCTTGATATTTTGTTTATAACTTGTTATAATATTTTTACTTATTATTATTGAAATAATAATATATTATTTACTAAAATATATTTTTATGTAGGAGGAAAAATGTCAGAAGAAGTCAAACACAGTTATGATGCGGGCGACATACAGGTTCTTGAAGGTCTTGATCCTGTCAGAAAACGTCCGGGCATGTACATCGGCTCGACGGACACAAGAGGTTTGCATCACCTTGTTACAGAGGTTGTAGACAACTCCATCGACGAGGCTCTTGCGGGCTACTGCACGCACATTGTAGTGGAAATCCTCAAAGAGGGCGCAATTCGCGTCACCGACAACGGAAGAGGCATTCCTACGGGCATTATCGAAAAAGAGGGCAAATCTGCGGTTGAGGTTGTCCTTACCAAACTTCACGCCGGCGGTAAATTCGGCAGTGGAGGATACAAGATTTCGGGTGGTTTGCACGGCGTGGGTGTATCTTGCGTCAATGCACTCAGCGAATGGCTTATCGCAGAAGTCAGACAAAACGGCAAACTTTATCGCATTCGTTTCAATAGAGGCGTTGCTGAAAGACCGCTTGCAGAGGTTGGCACGGCAACGGATACGGGCACGACGATTACATTCTATCCCGACAGTGAAATTTTTGAAACGCTCGATTTCAATTACGACACAATGAAGACGCGTTTGCGTGAACTTGCATACCTCAACAAGGGCTTGATTATAGAGATTGCAGACCAACGCTTGGAGCCTGAACGCAGAGACGTATTCTGCTATGAGGGCGGTATTGTATCCTTTGTCGAGGAGATGAACAAGACAAAAGAGACAATCTTCCCCGAGGTCATTTATTTCGACGAAAAATACGTGGATAGCGAAGTTGAAGTCGCAATGCAATACAATGACAGTTACAGCGATACGATTTTGGCTTTTGCAAACAACATCAACACTGAAGAGGGTGGTACTCACCTTGACGGTTTCAGAGCGTCTTTGACAAAGATAATCAACGATTACGGCACAAAGGCAGGAATACTCAAGGGCAGTGAGAAGTTGAGCGGTGAAGACGTCAGAGAAGGTCTTACGGCTGTTATTTCCGTCAAACTTGCAGAACCGCAATTCGAGGGACAAACAAAGACAAAACTCGGCAACAGCAGTATGCGTTCAGCCGTCTCAAAGGGCGTTGCAGAGGGCTTTGGCACTTATCTTGAAGAACATCCGCGTGAGGCAAAGGAACTCGTCTTAAAGACGATTACGGCGCAAAGAGCGAGAGAAGCGGCGCGTATGGCAAGAGAGAGCGCAAGAAGAAAGAGCGCACTCGAAAGCACAACGCTCCCCGGCAAACTTGCAGACTGCACGGATAGAGACCCCGCAAACTGCGAAATCTACCTCGTTGAGGGTGACTCCGCAGGCGGAAGCGCAAAGCAAGGCAGAGACAGAAGATTCCAAGCAATTCTTCCTTTGAGAGGTAAAATCCTCAACGTCGAAAAAGCAACGCTCCACAGAGTGCTTGAAAACGAGGAAATCAAGGCGATGATCACGGCATTCGGTTGCGGTATCAATGCAGAATACGACGAGTCCAAACTCCGTTACAACCGCATCATTTGTATGACCGATGCCGACGTTGACGGAAGCCACATTCGTATCTTGATGCTCACGTTCTTGTTCCGCTTTATGCGTCCTCTTATCGAAAACGGACACGTATATATCGCATTGCCTCCTCTTTACAAAATTTCAAGAGGCAAGCAAGAGCAATACTTCTATGACGACGAGAGCCTCAACCAATATTATGAGGAAAACGGCAGAAAGAACGGCGATTTGCAACGTTACAAAGGTCTTGGTGAGATGAACCCCGAGCAACTTTGGGAAACCACTATGGACCCACAAAAACGTACGCTCTTGCGCGTTACGATGGAAGACGCAATCGAAGCGGACAGGCTCTTCTCCATTCTTATGGGCGAGCAACCCGAACTTCGTCGCGAGTTTATAGAGCAAAATGCTAAACTCGTCACCGACTTGGATGTATAAGGAGTGAATTATGGCAAACATAAGAGATGATAAAAACAACGAATATGTCCAACATATAGCCAACTCGACAGTCAAAAACGTTGAGATTAACGGCGAACTTAAAAAATCCTTCATTGCTTATGCAATGGCGGTCAACGTATCTCGTGCAATTCCCGACGCGCGCGATGGTTTGAAACCCGTTCACAGACGTATTTTGTACGCTATGAGCGAACTTGGCTTGACGCCTGATAAGCCTTATCGTAAGTGCGCAATGGTCGTCGGTGAAGTGCTTGGTAAATACCACCCCCACGGTGACAGTTCTGTATACGACGCAATGGTACGTCTTGCACAAGACTTCTCCATACGTTGTCCCCTTATCGACGGACACGGCAACTTCGGTTCCGTTGACGGAGACCCGGCGGCGGCTTATCGTTATACAGAGGCAAGACTTTCCAAGATTGCATTGGAAATGATACGCGACATCGACAAAAAGACGGTTGATTTCTATCCCAACTTTGATGATACGCGCGAACAACCCGTGGTATTGCCCTCTCGTTTCCCCAACTTGCTTGTAAATGGCTCCGACGGTATCGCGGTTGGTATGGCAACAAGCATTCCTCCGCACAACCTTGGTGAGGTTATCGATGCATCTATCGCATTGCTCAAAAACCCCGATGCAACTGTTGACGACCTTATGGAATACATCCCTGCTCCCGATTTCCCGACAGGTGCGCTTATCCTTGGCAGACATGCAATTAAGCAAGCGTACAGAACGGGCAGAGGCGGTTGTATTTTGCGCGCCAAGGCGGAAATTGAGGAATTGCCAAATGGCAAGAGCAACATTATCGTTACCGAGATTCCGTATCAGGTCAACAAGGCAAAACTCATTGAGAATATCGCAGATCAAGTTAAGGACAAACGCCTTGAGGGTATAAGCGGACTCAGAGAAGAGACTGACCGTCACGGTATGCGTATCGTTATCGAACTCAAGAAGGACGTCAATCCGCAAGTTTTGCTCAACCAACTCTACAAGCAAACGCAAATGCAAACCAATTTCAGCATGATTATGCTTGCTCTTGTGGACGGTGTGCCTCGCGTGCTCAACCTCAAAGAGATTTTGGAATGCTACATTGCGCACCAAAAGGACGTTATCGTACGTCGTACTCGTTTTGACCTCGAAAAGGCACAAGAAAGACAACATATCTTGCTCGGCTTGCATATTGCGCTTGAAAATATCGACGCGATAGTCGAATTGCTCAAGAAATCCCGTGACAGACAAGACGCTATGGCGAAACTTATGGACAGTTACGGCTTGAGCGATAAACAGGCTGCGGCAATCCTTGATATGCGCTTGCAACGCCTCACAGGGCTTGAAGTGGAGAAAATCAATGCGGAACTCCAAGACCTCGACAAACAAATCGAATACTTTGAAATGGTGCTTTCAAGCGATGAAGAAGTCGTTAATATCATCATTAAGGAAATGAGCGATATTAAGGCGCAATTCTCCACTCCGAGATTGTCCGAACTCACTTATGATTACGGCGATATCGACGTTGAAGACCTCATCGAAAGAGAAGACGTGGTCATTTCCATGACGCACGGCGGATATATCAAGCGTATGCCGGTGTCCGAATACAAGGCACAACACCGCGGAGGCATGGGCATCACGGCGCACAAGGCAAAGGATGAAGACTTCGTTGAGAGAATATTCACTTCCAACACTCACGAAAGACTTATGTTCTTCACCAATAGAGGCAAGGTATTCACCCTCAAAGCATACGAAATTCCCGAAGCGACTCGCAATGCGCGCGGTAGGGCGGCGGTAAACCTCTTGCAACTCGAACAAGGCGAGAAGATTCAAACAATCATTCAAATGCCGGAAGAGAGAGAGGGCAAGTTCCTTATGCTTGCAACAAAGCAAGGTCTTATCAAGAAGACGCCTCTTGAAGAGTATGACTCCATTAAGCGCAACGGTAAGATTGCAATCAAGTTCAACGAGGATGATGAACTTATTGGCGCGTCTATCACAAGCGGAAACGACGAAGTCCTCGTTGCATCCAGCGCGGGTATGAGTATCCACTTTAACGAGAACGATGTGCGTCCTGTCGGAAGAACAGCAATGGGCGTTAAGGCGATGAATATCTCCGACGGCACGACGCTCGTAGCGTTTGACATCGTCAAAGAGGGCGATGAGATTCTTACAGTCACGTCAACCGGTTATGGCAAGCGCAGTGCTCTCACAGAGTACCCGATTCAAAACAGAGCGGGCAAGGGCGTCAAAGCCGGCGTGTTCAATGACAAGACGGGTAACCTCGTTTGCCTCAAGGTTATCCCTGCAGATACCGACGTTATGATGATTACCGACAGCGGTGTTATCATAAGAGTCCAAGCGGATGAGATTAGCAGAATCGGAAGAGCGACGCAAGGCGTGCGCATCATGAAACTCAAAGACGATAAATTCAAGGTTATGGCAATCGCACTCACGCCTCACGAAGAGGAAGAAGAGGTGCAATATGACGAGGAGGGCAATCCGATAGCCCCCGTCGCGGACGAAAACATTGTTGTTGAAGAAGCGACGCAAAACGACCAAGAATAAGTTTTATCATTGCAAAAACGAGGTGTAAAACCTCGTTTTTTGCAATTTGGAGGAAATTGTGGAAGAAAGAAAATGGTTTAAAGAGATGTCTGCATATCAGATTTGGCCTCGTTCTTTTTGCGACGGTAACAATGACGGTATTGGCGATCTTAAAGGTGTTTATAGCAAACTCGAATACATAAAAAGTCTTGGCAGTGATGCTATATGGTTTTCTCCGCTTTATGTTTCTCCGCAAGCGGACTACGGATATGATATTGCGGATTATTGCAATATCAACGAGGAGTACGGCACACTTGACGACTTCAAGGCGGTGCTTGATAAGGCGCACGCATTGGGAATGCGCGTCATCATGGACCTTGTTATCAACCACACCTCGAACGAACATGAGTGGTTTAAAAAGAGTTGCGCGCGTATAGAGCCTTACACGGATTTCTATATTTGGCGCAAGGGCAAAGGCAAGGACGGCAAGAAAGTTCCCAATAACTGGATGTCCACATTCCCCGGTTCTGCATGGGAGTATAACGAGCAAAGAGGAGAGTATTATCTCCATCTTTATGCAAAGGGACAACCCGACCTCAATCACGACAATCCCAAAGTGAGAGAGGCTGTCAAGGATGTTATGCGTTTTTGGTTGGATATGGGCGTTGATGGTTTCAGAGAGGACGTCATTACGCAAATAAGCAAGGTTGAGGGCTTACCCAACGGCAACTGGCTTATGCCGGCGTCAAGGGGCATGGAACATTACAACAACGGCCCGCATATCCACGAATATTTGCAAGAATATAGGGAAGTGCTCAAAGATTACGATGCGTTCCAAGTGGGCGAAGCGCCTATGATGAACACAAAGACAGCACTTACTTACGTCAACGAAAACAAAAAAGAGTTGGATATGATGATTTCTTTCCAACACATGCAAGCGGACTGCATTATTATCGAATGGGTGCGCACACCCTTTAGTTTGCCAAAACTCAAAAAGATTTTCAACGAATGGCAAACAAAACTATATCACAAGGCATGGAACGCCAACTATCTTGAGAACCACGATCATGCTCGCGTAATTTCAAGATACGGTAGTGAAAAATATCGTGTGGAAAGCGGAAAGGCTCTTGCGATGGCATACACATTCC
>CAZCKS010000045.1:0-9702 GCA_964499325.1 uncultured Bacteroides sp.
GCACACAACAAGCCTAACGTACTTTCGTACGTGACTTGGTGTATGCGAGGCTTTGTAAGGAACGAAGTGACGGAATAGCGATTGTTACGCTTTGCGTCAATCGTGTCCACTGCTATTCGCTCAATAGCGCGGTTTTATTCGGAGCGGAGAGCAATAGCCGGATCCTTATTAGCCGCAATTCTCGACGGTATAAAGCCTGCAAGCATGCTCAATACAACGGATATGACAAGCATAAGCAAGCATTGCCACCAAGATACCGACATAAGTCCGGTGATACCGAAGAGGGCTTTGAGGATGGCACTGCCGATAAATGAGAAGATAACGCTGATTATTCCGCCGATAAGTCCCGAATATCCGCCGAGGATTGCCGATTCTGCAATAAACACACGGGATATATCGCGTTTTCTTGCTCCGATGGAGCGCAACACACCGATTTCTTTGCGACGTTCAAGCACCGAAGTGTAGATTATGATTGCAATCATTATCGTAGATACGATAAGCGATATTGCTGCAAATCCTACCAAGACGCCAGTGATTGTCGTAACCATTGTGTTGACAAATCCCATAATGGTGTCGAGAGTGTCGGCATAAGCAATCTTATTCTTCTTCGTATCGGGATTTTGATCCTGAATATCATTGTACTCGTCTATGAACGCAACAATCTTATCCTTTGCGTCGAATGAGGAGCAATAGAACTCGATGGACAACGGTTTATCCGTTTGCGCGACGCCGAATTTTCTCATAAGTTCGGTATGATCATCGGTCTTGCTCGACTCTTCGTCATCAGTTACACGATTAAACTTAATCAATGACGTGCCTGCGATAATTGCGTTTTGGGAGTCAGACGTGTTGTAGTTTATGCAACTCTTATAGAAATTATTGTTCTTGCTTGCCGCTTTATCCTTCAATTCATTCATTCTCTGGATTGCGGGATGCTCGGCTGCGATTTCCATCAATTTTTGTGTGAGACCTTCGGTATAACCGACAACACCGTTGATAGACGCAACTGCGGTATTTGCCTTGGGGCGCACAACGCCGACAACCTTTACTGTCAAGGCGTCTTGTTGGTCAATCCACTCTGCACCTTGCTCCTTGTGGTCGTGTTGTGTCCAAGTTTTATCTTTTTTTCCGTCGCCATCGCAATCAACCCACTTTTCCTCGTCATCGAGTTCGAGATAAGCAGAATCCGGCAACACCTTGTATTCGAGAGCAAGCAATTCCTCAAGAGATGTTTCTCTGTTTGCCCAACCGCTCGTAAACGCTTTGAAAACGTCCTCTTGCGATTGCAAGCCCAGCATGAAGATTTGATAATCGAGAAGTTGGTTCTTTTCGTCTACGACAACGACAAGTTCATCCCAATTATCAGCCCATTCGCCGCCGACAAGTTCGTATTGCGATTCAAGCATCTTTTGGTTGGAGGAGAGTTCCGTCCAAGAAGAGAACATCGACGCACCGCCCGTAAATGACGAGAACATGGAGAGCATGCTGTTAAGATCGCCCATGCCCGACGTAAGACTCTCAATAAGTTTGCCGTATTGCGGATCGCTTGCAAGCCTTGTCAATACGTCGTTCATAACTTCCGTATACGGATTGACCTTCATATAGAGGTCTTCATGCGTTGGATCCTTAATAAAGGCATTAAAGTTGATGCCGTAATTATATTTTACAATACCCCAATCTTCATTGAAGTTTTCGTCTACATATTTTTTGAAAGGAACGAGATTGTTGTCCGCCATAAGTCCCGAAAGTCCGTCGCCTGTTAGCAAGTTGCCGAGGATTTTCTTTGTATAAATCGTAGTAGAATCGGGATTTGAAGGTCTATTCTTACTTTCCTCATCACCCTCGGTGAGTTTTTTCATAACGGCATTCATTTCCAAGTTGCTGTTGGTAATGGTAAGCGGATATGTAGAAAGTGCGCTTTCTTCAAGCCCTTTAACATAATTGGACGCACCGTTGGAAAGCGAGAGGACAAGGATAATACCTATAATGCCGATAGAGCCTGCTATGCTCGTAAGCAGGGTGCGGCCTTTCTTTGCAAGCAAGTTGTTCCAAGAAAGCGAAATTGCAGTTGACAACTTCATGGCAGCCTTATCTGCTTTTTTCCATTTGCGGATTTTATCCTTACATCTTTTTCTCTTATCCGACACAACGTTAGAACCTTGAGCGGTGTCAACGGCATTTTGCTCGTCGCAAACAACATCTTCAACTGCCTCTTGTTCGCCACTATCGACAACCTCTTGCGTTTCAAGTGTGGTATCAAGAGCGTTTTCCGCTTCGGCTTGTGAGTCATACGGCATGGAATCGCCGACTACTTCGCCGTCTTTTAAGTATACGATACGTGTGCTATACTCTTCCGCCAAAGAGGGATTGTGCGTAACCATAACGACAAGTCTGTCCTGTGCAACCTCTTTAAGCATATCCATGACTTGGATGCCAGATTCGCTATCCAATGCGCCTGTCGGCTCGTCGGCAAGGATAATTTCAGGATTGTTTACAAGCGCACGCGCAATAGCGACGCGTTGCATTTGTCCGCCTGAAAGTTGGTTGGGTTTCTTTTTTGCTTGCGAAGCAAGACCAACTTTTTCAAGCGCTTCCATTGCTCTTTGACGTCTTTCTTCTCTGTCAACGCCCGCAAGCGTAAGGCTCATTGCGACGTTTTTGAGTATATTTAAGTGCGGAATGAGGTTATATGATTGAAAAACAAAGCCGATACGACGATTTCGGTACGTGTCCCAATCAACATCATCGTATTCTTTGGTGGAAACACCATCAATCTGTATATCACCGCTGGTGTAGCGGTCAAGACCGCCAACAATATTCAAAAGAGTGGTTTTACCGCACCCGGAAGGTCCCAAAATTGAGACAAATTCATTCTTTCTGAACTCTATAGATACGTTGTTAAGAGCAAGGACGCTATCTTCTTCGACCTTGTACTCCTTGGTTATATTTAAAAGTTTAAGCATAAAAGCCCCTAAATCTATGTATATTTGGCATTGTTGAGAGGCTCAAAACGGCGAATCCTGCCATATAAATTCCCGTCGGAAGTCCGCAAAAACACAAATGAGAACAGCATAGTTTCTCGTACAATTCTGCGCAACGTTGCAACATTTTAGAGCAAATAGCGTGCGCACGGGCGGACTCCATAATCTCTCAATCATATTTATATTAACATATAAATTCAAAAATGAAAAGTATTTTTTTGCATTTTGCAATTTTAATCAACATTTTGTCCGATAGCAAACATTTGAGGCATATCCATATAGATTGAAAAATTTGTTAAATTAGTCGCTACACCACATTATAATCGCACATTTTAATAGCATTCTTGTGGCATATAATAACACGTATCGTATTTTTATTTGTCGAATATTGGCAATCTTAACACCATTATTACACGTATCGTGTTTTGCGCCGCAGATTTTATGCCGTTTTAAATTTACAACACGTTACGTGTTTTTAACTGCATATTCTCCATATTTTTCACACAAAATAAAGACAGCACGTTGTGCTGTCAAATATTAATATTTTTTCATCTTTTTAATATTTCAATGTTTTTAAATACGATTTTTGCTCCGATGACAATCTAAAACTCTCAATCGCCTTTTGTATACTTTTATTATGCACCCACCTATCAAGCACACGCTCTTGTATAGCCTTAACTGCCATATCGTATTGCTTAACGAGCGCAACGGAGACATACCACGCAAGTGCCATATTTATATAATATTCTTCGCTTCTTATACGCAATATTTTCTCAAAACGTTGATTGTCAAAATCTTCATCAAGAAAATATCTCATTGCACTTACTATCCCATAGCGCACGGTATATGTCTTGTCCGAGTCAATCCACTTCTCGATATACTGCCATAATTCCTGCTTGCGTTTTGCAAAGACTTTGGGATTAAACATATCGCACACCGCCCAGTTGTCAATGTATGGCAAAAATTCCTCCGTCATGCACATTGTCTTTTCGAAATCTTTACACATAGAAATAATCATGCCGTGCAACAAATTCTCTTCATAGTACCTATGCGGTAACGCATGCAAAAATCGAGAGATTTCCTCTTTTGATATTTGTTGAGGCAATTCTTTAGCGATTTTACGCAATATAGGCATACGCACTCCAATAACGCAATCACTATCGACGGTAGGCATTAGCGAGGCTGAAAAATCACGATATTTTGTATCAGCATTTTTAAAAAGCAGTTCCTCTATTTTATCCATGTTTCTTTATATTGTATTTATCGACAACAAAATCGAGCAAACCTTCGCATCCCTTAACGATTTCACTGTACGTCGTCTCAAAATCACCCGTCCACCACGGATCCGCTATATCGCCATGACAATCGGTAAAATCAAGCAACTTATACACCTTGCTACTAACTCCGATTATTCTCTCGATTGCTCGCACGTTGCGCTCTTCCATCGCCACAATCAGATCGTATTTGTCTATATCTTTTTTATCAAGCACGGTTGCGCGATGCTCAAGAACCTTAATTCCTTTTTCCATCAACTTTCTGCGCGCAGGCGGATAAATAGGATTGCCCAGTTCTTCATAAGACGTCGCACTTGACGCAACGACAACGCTATCGCTTAATCCGCGCTCTCTTACCATTTGCGACATCACACACTCTGCCATAGGTGAACGGCAAATATTGCCGAGACATACAAACATTATCTTAACCATATCAACACTCAAAGACGAATGAAAGAGGTCCGTCCTGCTCCTGCTGAATAAACATGTGTGCGCCGAAAACACCGTTCTTGACAATAATGCCCTCTTCACGGATTTTGTTTGTTACACGCTCATAAAGTTCTCTTGCCCTATCAGGCAATTCCGCATGTCCAAAATCGGGACGATTTCCCGTACCTTTACCAAGAGTACCCGCAAGAGAAAACTGCGACACAAGAAGAATTTCTCCCCCTGCCTGTTTGATGTCCAAATTCATTTTGTCGTTGTCGTCTCTAAACACTCTGAGTCTTGCTATCTTGCGAGCAAGGTAGTCTGCTTGCTCCTCGGTATCGCCCTTGCTTATTCCCAAGAAAATAGTAAGACCTGACGGTATTTCACTTATAAGATTGCCGTCCACATACAACTTCGACGAAAATGTGCGCTGTATCAATGCCCTCATTGTTTTTCTCCAATATTTACAATATTCGATGTTTATAATATTATTTTTGAATGTTAAAGTGTCGTTTGTGCGATTTTGTAAAATATTAACTTATTGCACTTATCAACATTATTCTACTATATTTTCAAGACTTTATTGAGCCACTTATTACTTTTGTTTTGACGGAGGAGACGCAAGATATTGATAGAAATTACACTCCAACTCACTGTTATACAGTCTGCGGATTTTATCGGCGCGCTTACCGTAATATTTCTCAAATGCCTTGTATGACGTTATTGCATATACGCACCACTCATCGAGTTTTGAGGTCATTGCGCCAAAATCTCTATACAAAATTTTAAGTTCATCCTCACTCATAAGTCTTTCTCCGTATGGCGGATTGGTTATAATTACACCGTGTGAAAATCGAGAAGAGACATCTCTCATATCCCCGACTTGCAAATGTATTTTGTCGGCAACTCCTGCCCTTTGCGCATGCTTGAGTGCAAGACGGATTGCGTCCTTGTTTATATCAAAACCGCAAATATGCAACTCGACGTCATTTCTTATAACGCTTTGCGCCTCCTCTTGCACGATTTCCCTGATATGCGGAGCGTTAGCAAACTGTTCGCAAGCAAAATTCCTATTCATTCCCGGAGCAATGTTCATTCCGATTAAACTTGCCTCTATTGGGATTGTTCCTGAACCGCAAAACGGATCGATTAAAGCGCGAGAGGGATTCCATACAGAGAGCAAAATCATTGCGCTTGCAAGCGTTTCTCTTATCGGAGCATCACCGAGATAGGTACGATAGCCTCTTTTGTGCAAGCCTTCGCCCGATGTGTCGAGAGCGATTGTCGCAATGTCCTCATAAATAGACACCTCGATATTATAGGTCGCTCCGCTCTCTTCAAACGATGTAGAATATACCCTTGAAAGGCTTGAAATAATAGCCTTTTTTACTATTGATTGAATACTGCTTAACGCAAACAACTTGCTCTTGGATGCCTTTGCATCGACAACAATTTTCGCATCCTTTGTGAGCACGTCTTGCCAGCGCATTTTAGCAACCTCGTCAAAGAGCATATCAAAGGTTTCCACACGGAATTTTGCAAGAACAATACGCACCCTGTTTGCCGTACGCAAAAACATATTGGCACGCAACACATCTTTATAGTCGCCCTCAAATTCTATCCGCCCGAAATTTGCTCCGCTCGGCTCGTATCCAAGCCTAACAAGTTCTCTCTTTGTCACAGCCTCTATACCGCTTGCCACAGCGACTTCTATATTAAGTTTTCCGTCAAAAATACTTTCCATTATCCTATAACAATACCTACAATTTTTAGTGAATTAGCAAAACACACACTTTATATCGTCGTTTAAGCAATATAAAGTCGCTGATTGCGCATTTACGCTCTGATTATGTCTTTTATAACTTCGCTTGCGATTATAAGTCCTGCAATAGCAGGAGCATAGCAAATACTTCCGGGAACATGTCTTCCGTTTTCACTTTGCACATCATCGATTGCGATTGGTTCTTCTTTGGAATAAACCACTTTAAGAGAAGTTATATCCCTCTTCTTAAGTTCTCTTCTCATGACCTTGGCAAGGGGGCAAACACTTGTTTTATATATATCGGAAACTTCAAAATTTACACCGAGTTTATTGCCCGTACCCATACATGAAATTATGTTTGCGCCTGCCTTTTTCGCGCGTTCGATAAGCGTGAGTTTTGCACTGACAGTGTCGATTGCGTCAACTATATAATCATACTTTGAAAGGTCGATTGTATCGGCGTTTTCTTCAAGGTAAAACATATCATATACATTTACGTCGCAATCGGGGTTTATGCTCTTCACTCTTTCCGCCGCCACATCGCATTTACGCCTTCCGACAGTATCGACGGTGGCGAGAATTTGACGATTGAGGTTGCTTGCGCTAAACACGTCATTATCCACAACCGCAATAGTCCCTATGCCTGCCCTTGCAAGCGCCTCAAGCGCATAACCGCCTACACCGCCTACACCAAACACAATTACTTTTGCATTTTTAAGCGTGTTTACACCGTCATCTCCGATAAGCATTTTTGTGCGTGTATACATATCTTCCATTTTAGTCCTTGATTATCCCCCTACGTCTTAATTCCTCTCCCGTATTTTCTCTCTTTGGCTTTTCCTCTTTGGTCGCCCATGCGCCCAGCGTATTTGCGCCACTTTCGCAATAAAGGTCGTAATAATTGAGTTCGCCTCTCATACGCTTTTCGTGCAATCTCTTTGAATTACACCATATCATTGACGGGATAGCAATGACAAACATATAAAGCGGGCCCGTAAAGAGCGACTGAATAGTATGACCGTACTCGTGCACCCTCGCATCCTTTGTCCAAACGTCGGGACGATTGCCGTTGACAAAGATAAATGCACCCAGCGACACTCCGCCCCAATTTCCGTCGTGATAGGTGAGCAATGCGCCGTGATAAAGGACATGCTTGCATTTTGCATATTTCAAAAACACGCACAATCCTATAAGGGTCTGAATAATACCGAATGTGCATTGCCAAATCCAATATGCGCAATATTTTACTGCTTTTACAAAAGTCATACTTGCTCCTGCCCGTTTGCCAAACAACGCAAATCGCTGACGAACATGGCATTAAAGATATAAATATTCTACTATACAATCCTCTCAAAAGCAACAACTGATATTCTTTTACAAAAAACTCAACATCGTTTGACAGACGCACGATAAGTGTATTATTATATAACAAGCGCAACACAAAGGATATATGAATATGTTACACAGTTGTTTCCCTGAAAGATTAAAATCTCTCCGTCAAGAGAAAAGCATGCTCCAACAAGACCTTGCGGAGCATCTCAAAGTGTCAAAATCCACTATTTCCGGCTGGGAAGTAGGCAGAAATCAACCCAACTATGACACTCTTATTGAATTGAGCATTTTCTTTGGCGTATCCGTAGACTACCTCATAGGCAGGAGAAACTATTGATTATTTGAAACTACACGAGGGCTATGCCCTCGTTTTTTTTATTGCAAAAAGCATACCGACACCATCAAAACGGCGCGAATTAGCGTCGTTTTTAATTTTGCTTGTACATTGCAAAAATAAGTGTTATAATGACCTATATTATAATAATCCGAATATGCGCATACGCACGCGCTATGGCGCGCACACGATGCTATAAGGAGATTTATGGACATTATTATAAGCGGTTTGGGCGCAGTCGGCACAATACTTGTGCAAAAACTTGCCGACGAAGGACACAATGTCGTCGTTATAGACATCAACGGCGAGAAGGTGAAAAACGCCATAGACCAATATGACGTAAACGGCGTCATAGGCAATAGCGCAAGTTCAAAAGTGCTGAAAGAGGCAGGCGTCGGATATGCAGAACTGTTTATCGGCGCGACCAATCAGGACGAACTCAACGTGCTGTGCTGTATCATTGCCAAAAAGTTGGGAGCAAAAAAGACGATCGCTCGTGTTTCAAAACCCGAATATTTTGACCTTTTCAAAAACGAGGGCGACCTCGGTTTAAGCCTTATGGTCAATCCGCAATATGAAACCGCACTTGAAATAAGCCGTATGCTTCGTTTCCCTTCCGCTATCAAGGTGAACGAATTTAGCAACGGAAAGGTGGAACTTGTGGAGTTTTTAGTCACAGAAGATTCCGACCTTAACGGGCTTTCACTCAAATCTTTGGGAGATAAATTCAAGGCAAAAGTGCTTATTTGTGCCGCACAAAGAGAGGGCAAGGCAATTATTCCTACAGGCGATTTTGTGATTAAAGCGGGCGATAGGCTTTTCCTCACCGCAACAATGAAGGATATATCTCTCTTCTTTAAGCAACTCGGATGGAACAAACAATCAAAAGACGCCCTTATCGTGGGCGGTTCCACCACCGCATACTATCTTTGCACAGAACTTGACAAGATAGGTATAAGGACAAAACTTATAGAAAAAGATTACAAAACGGCGTCTCGTTTCTCGGAGGATTTCAAGAAAGTGGACGTCATTTACGGCGACGGCACCGATCAAGACCTCCTCAAAGAAGAGGGGCTTGGTACCGTTGACGCATTTGTCGCACTGGGCAACATCGACGAGCAAAATATTATTATGAGCATGTTTGCATCCTCTTTGGACGTGCCAAAAGTCATCACCAAAATTGACCAACTCGGCTATTACGATATGCTCCAAAAGAGCGGTATTTACAGCGCAGTTTCAACCAAAAATTCCACGGTTGACCATATTGTGCGTTTTGTAAGACTTATGAACAACAAGCAAGGAAGTTCTGTAAAACGAATGTTCCATATCATAGACGACTCAACCGAGATTTTGGAATTTGAGGCAAAAGAAAGTTTCAAAAAATTCGATATCCCCCTCCAAAAACTCAATTTGAAAAAGGATCTTCTCGTTGCCGGCATCATCCGCAAAGGCGTGCTTATCACCCCGTCGGGACAAGACGTCATCAAAGAGGGAGACAACGTCATTATAGTCACCCTGGAAGAAGGGCTTGACGATTTGAGAGACATTCTCGCATAGGCGGTATATGAACATACGACTTTTGGCATTTGT
>CAZCKS010000046.1:0-9477 GCA_964499325.1 uncultured Bacteroides sp.
ATTGCATAAAACTATTGACTTTTAGCAAAAGCGGGAATATACTGTTAGCAATCAAAGCAAAAGAGTGCTAATTCCTCTCAAGAGGTTAAGGATATGGCAAAAGAATTGACCGAAAGAAAAAAGAAAATACTTCACGCATTGGTTGACTTGTACATCACGACGGGACAACCTGTGTCCAGTTCGGACATTCAGAGCAAGTATTTGCCTGAAGTCAGTTCTGCAACCGTAAGGGCGGAGTTGAGCGCGCTCGAGGCTATGGGCTATATCGAGCAACCGCATACATCGGCTGGACGCGTACCCCTCAAAGACGCCTACAAGTTTTATGTTGAGAGCATAAGCAATGAAAGAAGCAATATGCTCACAGACCAAGAGACTGCGATAATCAGAGAGAAATTTATGCATAAACTTGGGCAAATCGAGGACTTGTCGGTGCAGGCGGCAAAGGTTATCAGCGACGTTACCAACTACACCTCCTTCATTGTTGAGAAAAATATAAGCGACATTGAGATCGAAGAGATAAAACTTGTGCCTCTCAAGCAGGGTAAAGCGGTGGTGTTGATTGTTACCGACAACGGTATGATAGCCGATAAGGCAATCGACTTGAAATCGGATATGAGAACAGAGTATGTCGACACCGCGACAAAAGTTCTAAACAAAGTTTTCCAAGGCAAACATATAAGAGACATCGAGCAATTCGATATCGCGCAGATAGACGAGGAAATCAAGGGCTTCAGTGACATTTTGGATGATGTGTTGAGCATCTTGAGGATTTATGTGAGCGAGCACAGCAATAGCAACGTATTTGTTGAAGGCGCACTCAAAATGCTTGATTATCCCGAGTATAACAATGTTGAGGACGCAAAGAAGTTCTTGTCCGTGATAAGCGATAAAGAAAGCATCAACGAGATTCTCACAACAGACGAGGGAAGCATCGAGTTCTCTGTGCGAATAGGCAAAGAGGACAGCGGTGTGGATAAATGTGCAATTATCACAGCGTCATACAAGGTTGGCGACGAAGTTGTCGGTCAAGCGGGCGTAATAGGTCCCGAACGTATGGATTATAAGAAGGTTATAGGCGTGCTTAATTGCATGAAAGACACGATTGCCGGTGTCGTTGACAACAATAATGACGAGGATTGATATGAAGGATAAAAACAAGAAAGACAATAAAACCGTTGAGGAACAAAATCAAGTTGTCGACGAGGCGCAAGACGTGCAAATCGACAGAGAGGGGATGAGCGATGAGGAATATATTTCCGCGCTCGAAGAAAAACTCGGACAAGCAATCGCCGAAGCAAACACTTGCAGAGGATTGACGCAAAGATTGCAAGCGGATTTTGACAACTATCGCAAACGCAACAACTCTCTTGCAGAAGATATGAAGTTGCTTGGTGAGTCGATTGTGATAGAAAAGATGTTGTCCGTACTTGACAACTGCGACCTTGCAAGAAAGTATCTCCAAGACGAAGCGTCGCTTACGGGATTCAATATGATGGAAAGTCAAATACTGGGCGCACTCAAAGGATTCGGACTTGAAGAGGTCGAGGCTCAAGATAAGGATTTCGACGCAAAGTTTATGACGGCGGTGGAGAGAGTAAAAGATGAGCAAAGACAAGGCAAGGTAGTAGAAGTGCTTGCAAAAGGATATATGCTCAACGCAAAACTTCTTCGCCCGGCAAGCGTGAAAGTGGGATATTGGGAAGATAAGACAGAATAATGTCTCACACAAAATAGTAATCAACCGCATAAGCGGAAAGATAAATTAATAAGTAAATAAGTTTTCTTCCCGAAAGGGAAAAGGAGAATAATAATATGGGAAAAATAATCGGTATTGACCTTGGTACAACAAACTCATGCGTAGCAGTTATGGAAGGTGGCGAATCTGTTGTCATCACCAACGCAGAGGGTATGAGAACAACTCCGTCCGTCGTTGCATTTACAAAGGACGGCGAAAGACTTGTAGGCGAAATTGCAAAACGTCAAGCAGTCGCAAACCCCGAACATACGGTAAGTTCCATCAAGAGAGAGATGGGCTCCGACTATAAAGTAAAAATCGAAAATAAGGAATATACGCCGCAAGAGATTTCCGCAATGATTTTGACAAAACTCAAAAACGATGCAGAGAAGTATCTCGGCGAGAAAGTTACCGAAGCGGTAATCACTGTTCCTGCATACTTTACCGACGCACAACGTCAAGCAACTAAGGACGCAGGTAAGATTGCAGGTCTTGAAGTAAAGCGTATCATCAACGAGCCTACGGCGGCGGCACTTGCTTATGGTATCGATAAAGACGAGAATAAGAACCAAAAGGTTTTGATTTTCGACCTTGGCGGCGGTACGTTCGACGTATCTTTGCTTGAACTCGGCGACGGTGTCTTTGAGGTTCTTGCTACAAGCGGTAACAACCGTCTCGGCGGTGACGACTTCGATAAGCGCATTATGGACTGGGTTGTCGGCGAATTTAAGAAAGAACACGGCGTTGATCTTACCAAAGACAAGATGGCAATGCAACGTATCAAAGAGGCTTCCGAAAAGGCAAAAATCGATTTGTCCGGCGTTACAAAGGCAAAGATTTCTCTTCCGTTCATCGCAATGGAAAACGGTGTGCCTATGCACCTTGATATGGACATCACAAGAGCAAAATTTGACGCTCTCACGGAAGACCTTGTCAAAGCAACGACAGTGCCCATGCAACAAGCACTTAAAGACGCAGGACTTAATTACAGTGACATTGCAAAAGTTATTATGGTTGGCGGTTCCACTCGTATTCCTGCAGTGTATGACAGCGTAAAACGTATCACCGGCAAAGATCCTTATAAGGGAATCAACCCCGACGAATGTGTTGCCCTCGGCGCAGCAATTCAAGGCGGCGTGCTTGCAGGCGAAGTTAAGGATATGCTCCTTCTTGACGTAACTCCGTTGTCACTCGGTATCGAGACTCTCGGTGGCGTATGCACAAAACTTATTGACAGAAACACCACAATTCCTACAAGCAAGTCTCAAGTGTTCAGCACCGCTGCTGATAACCAAACCGCAGTTGACATTCACGTTTTGCAGGGCGAAAGACAATTTGCACGCGATAACAAGACGCTCGGCAGATTTGAACTTACAGGTATTGCACCGGCACCGCGCGGAATCCCGCAAATCGAAGTCACTTTCGACATCGACGCAAATGGTATCGTATCCGTCAAGGCAATGGATAAGGCAACCAACAAGTCTCAATCCATCACGATTACCGCATCTTCAAACCTCACCGAAGCAGATATCGACGCAGCAGTTAAAGATGCAGAGAAGTATGCAGAAGAGGATAAGAAGCGTAGAGCAGTAGTCGATGCAAAGAACAATGCAGAACAACTTGTGTTTGCAGTCGATAAATTCGTAAGCGAAAACGGTGACAAACTCGAAGAGGCTGACAAGAGCGCAATCGCGGAGGCGACAAAGAGCGCAACGGAAGAGATTGCAAAGGCAGAGACTGAAGAGGACGTCAAAGCAATCGTCGAAAAACTCACCAAGGTTACGGATCCTATCTTCACAAAGTTCTATCAACAAAACCCTGAAGCGGCACAAGAGGCTGCAAAGGCTGCAGGCATCAATCCCGATGACTACCAAGGTCCCAACGACGACGGTAGCGTAAACGGCACTGTTGACTGATAAAGATAAAAATAATCGTTTTTGGCGCAACGCATAGCGTTGCGCCAAGCGCGTATAAAAGCAATATAAATATTGCAAGATTATTGATTTATGGCAAAGAATTATTACGAAATATTAGGCGTTGAAAAGACGGCAAATGCGGATGAATTGAAGTCCGCATATCGTAGGCTCGCCAAAAAATACCATCCCGACGTGTATGCAAACGCAACGGACGCAGAGAAAAAGGACGCAGAGGCTAAATTTAAGGACATTAATCATGCCTATGAAGTGCTTTCAGATCCTCAAAAAAGATCGGCATACGACACTTATGGCGACGAGAACGGACCTCAAATGGGCGCAGGCGGTTTCGGTGGCGGAGCAGGTGGTTTCGGCTTTGATATGGACGACATATTCTCGACTATATTCAGCGGTTTCGGCGGTGGAAGCACTCGTCAAAACAGAGCGAATGCGCCTCAAAGAGGACAAGATATACTTGTCGGCGTTACGATAACTTTTGAAGAGGCTGTTTTCGGAGTGCAAAAGAGCGTAAGCGTGCGCCGTGTTGAAAATTGTCCTGATTGTAAAGGTACGGGCGCAAAGGGTGGTACTGCATTCAAGGTTTGCTCGCATTGCGGAGGTAGCGGTAGAGTTACGATGACGCAACGCACGCCATTCGGTCAAGTGAGCACACAAGGTGTATGTCCCACTTGTGGCGGAAAGGGCAGAATTGTCACTGAAAAATGTACGTCTTGCGGTGGACAGGGAAGATTTGAAAGGACTCGTGAAGTCAAAGTTAATATCCCTGCAGGAATCGATCAAGGTCAACGCGTAAGATATGACAACGAAGGACACGCAGGCGTAAACGGTGGCGAAAAGGGCAGTTTGTATGTCGAAGTCAGAGTGGCTCCGCACAAGTTGTTTGTGCGCAACGGTTATGATATTCAAATCGAAGTGCCGATTTCCTTCCTTGACGCAACCCTCGGTTGTACTATAGAAGTTCCCACGCTTTATGGCAAGAAGGAACTTAAAGTACCCGAATGCACACAAAGCGGAACTGTGCTTACTCTAAAGGGCTATGGCATAAAGAAACTCAAGGGTATAGGCAAAGGCGATATGTTTGTTAAGATTGTCGTTGAAGTGCCCAAGAGTGTGACAAAAGAGCAAAAGGAACTCCTCAAAAAATTCGATGCCAGCATCGAAAGAAAGCAGTGCCCAATAAAGAAGGCTTACGAAGAAAAACTCAAATAAAACGGCAATCTAACCAGTTGGATTGCGGAGATACATAATGAAATTTAAGACAATCACGGTTTCAACAAACCATAACGACGCCGACCTCATCTCATCAGCAATGTTTGATGTAGGTGCGGGCGGTGTTTCTATTTTAGACAAACAAGATTTCCTCGACCTCATCAAAAGCGACGTTATATGGGATTATGTTGACGAGAGCGTGCTAATGCAAAGCGAAGAAGTCAAAGTGTCCACAATGTGCGATTATGACGATAAAGAGTTTTTGCAAAATTTGCAAAATCGTCTTGAAGAGATGAAAGAATACGGCGTAAAATACGGCGAAATAGTAGTTGGCGAAGTTGACGCTGAGGACTATGAAAACGAGTGGAAAAAGTATTATAAACCCATTCAAACAAAGCATATCACCATTGTCCCCACTTGGATAAAGTACGACAAGGCAAAAGACGAGAAAATTATGCGTCTTGATCCCGGTATGGCATTCGGTACCGGCTCTCACGCAACGACGAGAATGTGTCTTGAACTTATGGATGTTGAGGGCAAAGACGTCATAGACGTCGGTTGTGGTTCGGGTATACTCGGCATTGCCGCCCAGATTTGCGGTGCAAAGAGCGTTTATATGTGCGATATCGACGAGCAAGCAGTGGAATTTGCCACCAAGAACGCCACGCTCAACAATGTTGAAGCAACTATCGAAAAGGCAGATTTGCTCGAAGGCGATCAACAAGCGGATTTTATCTTTGCAAACATTACCGCCGATATACTTATGCGTTTTTCAAAAAGTATAGGCAAGCATTTGAGAGATGAAGGAACAATCGTTTTGTCTGGCATAATTGACACTAGAGAAGATGAAGTGTTACAATGCTATGAGAATGCAGGTTATGAGATAATAGAGCGTGCAAGTCAAGACGATTGGCGTGCAGTAAAACTCCAAAAGAGAAGAAACGCATGATTGTTTGCTACAGTATGGCTTTAATCTAAAAATATTCAGTATGGAAATAAGACGCTTTTTTGTAAATCCGAGCCAAATAAACAATGACGAAATCATCGTAGAAGGCGATGAATTTTTGCACATGATAAAAGTGCTCCGCTATAAGGCAGGGTACAAAGCCATAGTGTGTGCCAACGACGGCGTGGAAAGGCTTTGTACGATAAAGGAAGTCGGTCGTGACTATGCGCGACTTTCAATAGACGAGAGCAAGGTGCAAGATACAAAATGCGCACACGTTACCCTTTATGCAGGGCTTTTGAAAAATAACAAACTGGATTTTGCCGTGCAAAAAGCGGTCGAATTGGGCGTGGATAAGATTGTCCCTTTCACGTCTCAAAACACTGCCGAAACCAAATTCCAAGCAGATAGAACACGCAAAATCGCACTTGAAAGCGCAAAACAATGTGGATCTGCATATCTTACCGAAGTCGAAGAACTCAAGACGTTTGACGATGTAATTAAGGATTTTCCCAAATATGACAAAGTGTTGTTTGCTTATGAGGACGAGAAGACAAATCGCATAAAGGATTGTGATTTGCAAGGCAAGAATATTGCAATCGTTATCGGCGCAGAGGGTGGATTTACAACTGACGAAGTGAATATCGCAAGAGGTTGTGGGGCACAAATTGTTACGCTTGGCAAGCGTATATTGCGTGCCGAAACAGCGTCCATAGTTGCTTGCACATTGCTTTTGGACGCATTGGGAGAGTTGGACTATGAGTGATAAAAGATTACCGAAAGTTTGTATATTTACACTGGGGTGCAAGGTTAATCAATATGATACCGATGCAATGCTTGCAGTATTTGAAAATGCAGGATTCGAGATTTGTGAAGGGCTTGAGAGCGCTGATATTTATGTCATCAACTCATGCGCTGTTACCGCAGAGGCGGAGAAAAAGTCTCGCCAAAGCGTTGCTCGTATACTCAAAATCAATCCCGATGCGCGCATATACGTGTGTGGTTGCGCCTCGCAAAACAATTTTTCTCAATTTGCGAAAAATAATGTAGAATACATATCCGGTACAGATAAAAAACTTGAGTTCGCAAGAAAAATCGTGGCGCAATACGTCGAAGATAAGGATTTTGACAAAATAGTGCCGGACAATTTTGATATAAGCAAGGAATTTGAGGATAACGACGGAGTTGTGAATTTGAAAACACGCCATTTTATTAAAGTCCAAGACGGTTGCAATAATTTATGTAGTTATTGTCTTATCCCGTACGTGAGAGGGCGTTCTCGTTCTCGTTCCATAGAGAGCGTTGTAAGAGAATTGCAAAGCGTTAAATCGGTGGCAAAAGAGGTTATTGTTACTGGTATAAACCTGTCTGCATACGGCAAGGACAACGATTCGTCGCTTAAGGAACTTATGCTTGCGTTATCCAAATTTGATTTTTCAATACGTTTGGGCTCACTTGAAGTAGGAGTTATAACCAAAGAATTTCTCGACGCTACAAAGCAAATAAAGCGTTTTTGTCCGCATTTTCACTTGTCTTTGCAAAGCGGAGACGATGAGGTGTTGAAAAAAATGAACAGGAAGTACACATGTGCGCAATATTTTGCAAGCGTGCAACTGATACGCTCCTATTATCCCGATTGCGCAATCACGACGGATATAATCGTGGGCTTTCCCACAGAGACGGAAGAGCAGTTTGAAAATTCCATGGCATTTGCAAGAAAAGTCGGATTTGCCGATATACACGTTTTCCCGTATTCGTCAAGGCGAGGCACTGTGGCAGGGCGCATGAGCACTCTTCCGCCAGATGTTGTAAATGATAGGCAACGCCGTATGAGCGGTGTCAAAGCAGATTTGATAAGCAATTATCTCAATAAGCAAATCGGTATGCCACAGCGAGTGCTGTTTGAAACACAAGAGGACGGCATTTGGTGCGGTCACGCTCCTAATTATGTCAAGGTATATTCCAAACTTGGCTCTCACAACGAAGTAAGACAAATCAATCCGACACACAAGTATCTCGATGGCATTGCCGACGATACTGTTGACTAAAATGATAATCTAACGGAGGATTTATATGGAAAACTGCATTTTTTGCAAAATAGCAAACGGCGAAATTCCCTCAACCAAATTGTATGAGGACAACGATATGGTCATCATCAAAGACCTCAATCCGCAAGCCCCTATACATCTTTTGCTTATCCCTAAAAAACACTATGCCGATATAGTGGAAATGTCCGACACCGATGCGCAAACACTTGCAAAATGCGTCAAGAAGTTATCCACTCTCGTTGATGATTTAGGTTTGCAAAACGGTTTCCGTCTTGTTTCCAACAAAGGCACGGACGGACGTCAATCGGTAGGGCATTTGCATATACACATATTAGGTGGCGCCCCCTTATCCGAAAAAATGTGCTAAAGAGCGCCTAACTTTGTCAACACCCATCCGCTCCAAAATCACGTACTAAGTGTACGTTGGGTTTTGTTTCGGATGGGTGTTTCCTTGTTATGCATCTCTTTAGCGCATTTTTTAAAAATTATATATAGCGAATAACCGTGTCAGAGCCACTTGCTCGTCCAGTCACGTATTCATATACGTTAGGGTTGTCTTGAGTGAGGCTCTTTCTTGTTCTTCATCTATTTATTGCGGTTTTAATCACATAATTAAAAACACGGCACTCGTGAGTGCCGTGTTTTTAAGTTGTAGTTTTGTTTATTCTTCAATATCGTTGTTTACGGATTCCAAGCCGTCGATTGTTACAAGTTTGGCAGATTTCTTTTTCTTTGCAAATACTATGCCTACTGCCGTGCCTGCTCCTATCAACGCCACGCCCGGGATGAGGGTGGAGAGAAGGATAACCATCAATCTGTAATTGAAGTTATTGAGCGTTGTTGTGCCAATGACCTCTATTTGTTTTGTATCGCGGTTATAGTAGTAGCCCGTGAAAGTGATGGTATCGTCGCTTACCGTAACTTTGCCGAACGTTTGAGAATCGAGCGTATTGAGTTTGCTGTTGTCTTTATTGAATGCATCCGTCGTGACGTCGTTCTCTTTGTACGTGTAGTATTTTGTTCCGAGAGTGCCGAGCGTGATATAAAGCACGCCGTCGCCGGTGTAGCGGATTCCGTCGGGATCCGTTCTATCAACGGTATTGCCATTCTCATCAACGAGTACGGTGGTGGTGTAGGTGTGATCGTGACCTGCGAACACCATATTCACGCCGTATTTTGCAAACATTGCGCCGAGTTGTTCTCTCATAGTCATGACTTCGGCGTCTGTAGCATGTGAGCCGGCGCTGTACAAACTCTTATGCATAAGCACGAATTTCCACTTTGCATCGCTGTTTTTGAGGTCGTTTTCAAGCCAAGCGAGTTGATCTGCGCCAAGACCGTTCTTGTCCGCATCGTTGGTGTCGAGCACGGTGAAGTGTGAGTTGGCATAATCGAAGGAGTAGTATTCTCCGCTGATTGCTTGAGCGTTTCCATTTTCGTCAAGAGCGGTGTAGTTGAAATATCTACCCATTGCGCCAGAGCCGTTCTCGTGGTTGCCGGATGTGAAGAACACGGATGTGTTGAGGTTGAGGTCTTGATAAGTGTTGAGAGCCATACCCCATTGATTGAAGTTCTTTCCGTTGTCGCACATATCGCCGGCATTGA
>CAZCKS010000047.1:0-9462 GCA_964499325.1 uncultured Bacteroides sp.
AATACTTCATTTCATCACACGGCGGAAGAAAAGGTCTTGCGGATACCGCTCTTAAGACGGCTGACTCCGGTTACCTCACAAGAAGACTTGTCGACGTATCTCACTCTGTTATCGTGCGCGAGCAAGATTGTGGAGATACTAAGGGTACGTTCATCACGGCAATCCGTGACGAGAAGAGCGTCATCGAGGCTCTTGCAGACCGTATCGCAGGCAGATATACAATCGGCGATGTAGTAAATCCCGAAACTGGCGAAATCCTTTGCGACGGCGACACTCTCATCTCAACCGATAAGGCAAAAGAGATTGACAAAGTGCTCACATCTTACTGGGAGAAGAACGGCGCAGATATGCACCATCAACCCGGTGTTCTTATCCGCTCAATCCTCACGTGTAAGTCCAAAGACGGCGTGTGCGCAAAGTGCTATGGTAAGAACATGGCATCGGGCAACCCCGTTAAGATCGGCGAAGCAGTCGGTATCATAGCGGCACAATCAATCGGTGAACCTGGTACGCAGTTGACGATGAGAACCTTCCACTCGGGCGGTGTTGCAACCGACGACGATATTACACAAGGTTTGCCACGTGTCGAAGAATTGTTCGAGGCGCGCAACCCGAAAGGTAAAGCAGTCATCACCGAGAACAACGGCGCAGTGCATATCAGCGACGACCGTCGTGAAATCACTGTTACAGGTCCGGACGGCGAAACCAAGGCATACGCAATCCCGTACAACGCCAACATTTTGGTGCAAGAAGGCGAGATTATCGGCGCAGGCGATCCGTTGACCAAGGGTTCTATCAACCCACAAGATATGCTTCGTGCAAAGGGCGTCAAGGGCGTTCAAGAATATATCGCAAAAGAAGTTCAATCCGCATACCGCACGGCAGGCGTCGAAATCAACGACAAGCACGTTGAAGTCATCGTCAGACAAATGCTCCGCAAGGTACGTATTGAAAATCAAGGCGATACGAATATGCTCCCCGGCACGTTGGTTGACCTCCTTACTTATGAGGAAGAAAACGAAAAAGCACTTGAAAACGGCGGTGTTCCCGCAACTGCAAAACGTACGTTGCTCGGTATCACAAAAGCGGCTTTGGCAACTGAATCCTTCTTGTCTGCAGCATCATTCCAAGAGACCGCAAAGGTTTTGGCAGAGGCTGCAATCAACAACAAGGTCGATCCGTTGCTCGGTCTTAAAGAAAACGTTATCATCGGTAAACTTATTCCTGCAGGTACAGGCATGAAGTGCTACAAGAACATCTCAACGGTGTCCGCGGCGCAACTGCAACCTCGCGAAGTGGTTGTCGATGAAATAATCGATACAAATCTTGAAGAAATATAATGAAAAGAAAACTTTTTACATCTGAAAGCGTGACGGAAGGACATCCCGATAAGGTGTGCGACCAAATCGCTGACGCAATCCTCGACGACATCTATGCGGAAGACAATTCCGCAAGAGTCGCCATTGAGGTGTGTGCTACAACGGGCGTCGTAATGGTGTTTGGCGAAGTGTCGACAAGCCATTATTGCGACATACCCTCCATTGTACGCGGTGTTATCAAAGACGTCGGATACAACGATTCTTCACTTGGATTCGACTACAAAACATGTGCAGTATTGAGTTCTATCGACGAGCAATCAGCAGATATCGCGCTTGGCGTTGATAATGCGACCGACACCGACGATAAGGAGACGGGCGCAGGCGACCAAGGCATGATGTTCGGTTATGCTTGCGATGAGACAGAGTCTCTTATGCCTCTCCCGATCACCCTTGCACATGCGCTTACAAAACGTCTTACCGACGTCAGAAAGAGCGGAGAACTTACTTGGCTCCGTCCCGACGGCAAGGCTCAAGTTACAGTCGAATATATCGACGACGTACCCGAGAGAGTGGATACAATCGTTGTAAGTTGTCAACATTCCGAGGATGTTACACTTGAAGAACTTGAAGAACAAATCATAGACAAGGTCATCAACGTGGCAATTCCGAGCGAATATATCGACGACGATACAAAGATTTACATCAATCCGACGGGTAGATTTGTCATTGGCGGTCCTGCAGGTGACAGCGGTGTCACGGGTAGAAAGATTATTGTCGACACTTACGGCGGATTCTGTCCTCACGGTGGTGGCGCATTCAGCGGAAAAGATCCCACAAAGGTGGATAGAAGTGCGTCGTATATGGCAAGATATATCTGCAAAAACCTCGTTGCATCTGGCGTTTGTAAGAGAGCAGAACTGCAAGTTGCTTATGCAATAGGCATGGCACATCCCGTATCTGTATACGTCAACACGTTCGGCACGGGCAAGGCGGATGATGAAACTCTTGCAAAAGTCGTGCAAGACGTGTTCGATTTGCGCCCGAAAGCAATTATCGAAAACTTGCATCTCAATGCGCCGATTTTCCGTGCGACAACCAATTACGGTCATTTCGGAAAAGAAGGTATGAGTTGGGAAAAGACAGATAAGACCGACGAGATTATTCAGGCACTTGCAAAATACAATTTCTGAATACAAATGAAAAATGGTGGGGAATAACCCTACCATTTTTTGCAAGTAAAGGGTGTTTTTTGATTGAAACACACGATATTTTAACAAAAAAGAGTAGGAAAAATGCAACTTTCAGGCGAGATTAAAACCGTTATATTCTCAAGCCCGGATACGGGATATACTGTCCTTGACATGAGATGTGAGGAGAGTATCTTTACCGTTGTCGGCATTTTTCCGCCCGTAAGCGAAGGACAAAACATAAGGGTTGAGGGCAAATTTCAAGTGCGCACCACTTATGGCAAACAGTTCTTTGCAGAAAAAGTGTGGGTGTCTCAACCCAATAAAATTGACGGAATAAAGAAGTTTTTGGCAAGCGGATTGATTTCCGGACTTGGTCCCGTAACCGCCGAAGCGATTGTAAATAGGTTTGGCGTAGACTCGCTTGAAATGATGAAATATCCAATGGAACTTGCAAAAGTGAGGGGAATTTCATTGAAGAGAGCAACGGAATTCGGGATGAATTATGTTAAAATCCAAAAGATGCAAGACGCAATAATGTTCTTGCAAAATTTGGGCATAAGCATAAATATGGCTCTTAAAATTTATCGTACTTACGATATAAAAACGCAAGACAACGTGCGAAAAAATCCATATATGCTTGTCGATGATATTGACGGAATAGGTTTTGCAACCGCAGATAGAATTGCGGGGGAATTGGGCATCGAAAAGGATAGCGACTATCGAATTTGCGCCTCAATAACATATTTGCTTAAAGATGCGGCGACGAAATCTGGACATAACTATTTGCCTGAAAACGAACTTGTGAGTGGTGCAATCGCACTTTTAAGTCTCGATAGTGATTGTATCGAAGATAGAGTTAGGGACAATCTCCAAGACCTTGTGCTTATGGGCGACCTCGTAAGATACGATACGGGAGAGCATGTCGCTATACTTTTGAAAAAGAATTTCAACACAGAAAAGAATATCGCCAGAAAACTTCTTCAAATACAGCAAGAGGCGTCTGATTTTAGAGTGGATGTCGATGATGAGGTTGCAAGATTTGAAAGAAGCGCCGGATTCTCGTTGCACGAAAATCAAGCGCGTGCGGTAAAAGACGCAATAGAAAACGGCGTGCAAATAGTGACTGGCGGTCCCGGAACGGGAAAGACGACTATTGTAAAGTGTATACTTCGCCTTTTCAAAAACTTGGGACAGAAAGTCGCGCTTTGCGCCCCTACGGGCAGAGCGGCAAAAAGGCTATCTCAAGCAACGGGAGAAGAGGCAAAGACAATTCACAGAATGCTTGACCTCGACTATAAAAACGGAGAGGGGCATTTCACATACAATGAAAACACGCGTCTACCGTATGACGTGTTTATCGTTGACGAAGTGAGTATGGTGGACGAATACGTCTTTAATGCGCTTATCAATGCAATGGAGAGAGGTGCAAGATTGGTTCTTGTCGGTGACAAGGACCAACTTGCCTCCGTTGGCGTTGGAAACGTGCTAAACGACCTTATTAAATGCGGAAAATTTAATGTGAGTTATCTCACTCAAATATATAGACAAAGCGAGCAGAGCAAAATTGTACCGAATGCGCACAAGATCAATAACGGCATTATGCCTGATCTCGATAATAAAAGTGACGATTTCTTCTTTGAGGAAAGGGATAACAGCGAGGACATTTTGCAAAGCACTCTCGGACTTGTCACAAAAAGATTGCCCAAATATCTCAATATGCGCCCTTACGACATACAGGTGCTTTGCCCTATGAAGAGAGGTAGCGCAGGTACGATAAACCTCAATAAGGAATTGCAAAAAGCCATCAATCCGCCTGCTCCCTACAAGAAAGAAGTTAAGCGCGGAGATTGCATTTTCAGAGAGGGCGATAAAGTTATGCAACTTCAAAACAATTACCAACAAGAATGGACGCAAACCGTTGGTACGAGAGTTGAAAGGGGCAGTGGCGTTTTTAACGGAGATATAGGTACGGTTGAGAGCATAAATACACAGATTATGCAGTTTACAGTGCGCTTTGATGATGATAAAGTGTCTGTTTATGAATATAGCGACATAGACCAACTCACTCTTGCTTATGCCGTTACCATACACAAATCGCAAGGTTGCGAGTTCGATGCGGTGGTAATTGCGCTGGACGCAAACTATATGCTTCAAACAAGAAACTTGCTATATACTGCCGTCACAAGGGCGAAAAAACTTGTGGTTATCAGCGGTGCTAAAAAAACTGTGCAACGCATGATAAGGAACAACGAAACCGCAAGGAGATACTCGTTGCTCTTAAATCTTATAGAGGACGAATATTCGGGTGGTGCGTATGAGTGGTGAGTTGAAAGATTGTGACGTCACAAAACAAACGAATGCGTTGCAAGACTCGGCTGACAATGATAATGTCGTTGTCGATCAAAAACAACTGCGAGCGGATAAGAGGGCGCACGCTAAAGAGAAAATGCTCAATTTTGCCAAAAGAGTGCTGAAAGCATTTGACGGTGCATTGTATCCGATGGATTGTACTTGCGACGTGTGCGGAGAGGAACTTGTGGCGGACACGAGATACCGTCTTTGCTCTCATTGTATCGAAACTCTGCCTTTTGTCAAAGGGCATAAATGTTTGTGTTGCGGTATGCCACTCAAAGACGAGGCGGGCTATTGTAATAGATGTCAATACGAAAGAGGTGTATTTGACAAGAACCGTTCTCCGCTCGCATACGACGGCGACACGAAGAGGATGATTTATGCCTTAAAGTTCGGCAAAAAGAAATATATGGCGCAAACATTGGGCGCGCTTATGGCAGATACATATCTAAACGAGAATATGGAAGCCGATATTATCGTGTTTGTGCCGATGACGAGTGCAGAGGAAAAGAAGAGAGGCTTTAATCAGTCTGAACTGCTTGCGCACGAAGTGGGTCAAAGGTTGGATATACCCGTGTTGCCCGCACTTGTGAAAATTAAAGAAACAAAGGCGCAAAAGGAGTTGCTTGGCAAGGAAAGAGCAAGGAATCTCGAAGGAGCGTTTGCGTGTGTTTTTGAACAGGTAAAGAATCGCAAAATATTGCTTATCGACGATATTTTTACAACGGGCGCCACTGCAAACGAATGTTCAAAGGTGCTCTTGAAGGCAGGCGCAAGAAGAGTTAGCGTTTTAACAAGCGCAGTTGCAGTGCTCAAAATTCCCGTAGAGAGCAATGACGGTACCGTTCAAATTTGATTAAGCAAGCAACATAGATGACACTATATGTTGAAATATCGGGAGAAATGGTGTATAATAACAAAATCGATAATAGCGTGCGCCACGCGCGTGCGTGTGAAATAAGGTGAAACATGTCGCTTTTTAATGAAAACAAATTTAAATTGAGAAAAATCGAGAAAATAGCCAACAAAGTCGAGGCATTGGCGTCGAAGTACGCAAGTATGGACGACGATACGCTTGTCGCTCAAACGCAAGTGCTCAAAGACAGACTTAAAAACGGTGAAACTCTCGATCATATTTTGCCGGACGCTTATGCTCTTGTGAGAGAGGCGAGCGAAAGAGTGCTGGGAATGCGCCATTTCCATGTGCAAATCGTCGGTGGTATCGCACTGCATCAAGGGCGTATCGCTGAAATGGGTACAGGTGAAGGAAAGACGTTGGTTGCAACGCTCCCTGCATATCTTAACGCGCTTGAGGGCAAGGGCGTGCACGTTGTTACCGTCAACGATTATCTTGCCACTCGTGACGCAAACTGGATGGGAAAACTTTATAAATTCCTCGGCTTGAGCGTCGGTGTGGTCGTTCCGCAAATGAGTTCGGAAGACAAGAAAAAGGCGTATCAAAGCGATATCACGTATTGCACAAACAATGAGTTGGGTTTTGACTTCTTGCGTGACAATATGGTGGTGAGAAAGAGCGATAAGGTGCAACGCGAATTGCATTTTGCAATCATCGACGAGGTGGACTCCATTCTTATCGACGAGGCGCGCACTCCGCTTATCATTTCTGGCAGAGGCGGAAAATCCAGCGAACTTTATAAAACGGCGGACTCTTTTGCAAGACAATGCAGAGAGGGCGACGATTTCACTATAGAAGAGAAAGAAAAGACGATAATGCTTACCGACGATGGCGTAGCAAAGGCGGAAAAGTTCTTCCACGTTGTCAATCTTACCGACCTTGAAAATACCGATCTTTATCATCACATTCAAGCGGCGTTGAAGGCGCACTTTATGATGAAAAGGGATAAGGACTATATCGTAAACGACGGCGAAGTGCTTATTGTTGACGAATTTACGGGGCGTATCATGATCGGACGTCGCTACAATGAAGGATTGCACCAAGCAATCGAGGCGAAGGAGCATGTCCAAATCAGAAGCGAGAACAAGACGCTTGCGACTATTACTTTCCAAAACTTCTTCCGCATGTATAGAAAGTTGTCGGGTATGACGGGTACAGCAAAGACGGAAGAGACGGAATTTGAAGGCATTTATGCGCTTGACGTTGTTACGATTCCGCCGAATAAGCCCTCTCAAAGAGTGGATGAACACGACCAAATTTATACGAAAGTCGGAGGAAAAATCACCGCAATCGTGCAAGATATTATAGACCATCACGCAACGGGACAACCCGTGCTTGTTGGTACGATAAGCGTTGAAAAGAGTGAAGAACTCAGCGGTATTCTCAAGAGAAAGGGCATTCCGCACAACGTTTTGAATGCAAAATACCATAAGCAAGAGTCCGAGATAATCGCACAAGCAGGTAAACTCAATGCCGTAACGATAGCGACCAACATGGCTGGACGCGGAACGGATATTATGCTCGGCGGTAATGCGGAATATCAAGCAAAGCAAAAGATGGAAAAAGACGGTTATCCGCTTGAAATCATCGAACTTGCCTCATCACCTCATCAAAGCCAAGATCCCGACGTAATTGCGGCAAAAGAAGTATACAAGCACCATTATGATGCGTTTAAGGCAATATGCGACGAGGAAAAAGAAAAAGTAATTGCTTTGGGCGGACTCCGCATTATTGGTACAGAACGTCATGAAAGTCGCCGTATAGACAACCAGTTGAGAGGACGTAGCGGACGTCAGGGCGATCCGGGTAGCACGGTATTCTACATCTCTATGGAAGACGACGTCGCGCGTATTTTTGGCGGAGAAAAGATGAAATCCATTGCCGAAACATTCAATCTTGGCGACGATGTGCCTATCTCAAACGGCATAATAACCAAGCAAATAGAAAAGGCGCAACGCCTCGTCGAGGGAAGAAACTACTCTATAAGAAAGCAAGTGCTCAACTATGACGATGTTATGAATGCGCAACGTGAAATCATATACAAAGAGAGAGGAAAGGTGCTTGACGGCATGGACGTACATGACCAAATCCTCGATATGATAGACGACCTTGCGGAAGAAGTCATCGGATACTATGCCGACTATAAGACAGATTATCAGACGTGGGATTATACGGCATTTAACAATGCACTTGAGCAAAAGATGTTGCCAAAAGGCACCAATCTTATGACGCCGGAACTATGCTCTTGCTTTGACGTGTACAAACTTAAAGACGCAGTTTTGAACATCGCAAACAAGGATTATAACGACAAAGTCGAAAGCCTTGAAAAGGACGGATTTGACTTTAAAGAACTTGAAAGAGTTGTGCTCCTCAAGACTGTTGATGCAAAGTGGATGGACCACATCGATGCAATGGACGCACTCCGTCGAGGCATAGGTTTGCGCGGATACGGACAAAGAGATCCTGTCATCGCTTACCGTCAAGAAGGTTGGGAAATGTTTGAAGATATGGTGTCTCGCATACACTCCGAAACGGCATCGATTTTGCTTAAAGTGCATGTCGAAAAGAAGGAAGAGGGAGCACCTGCGACTATCAGACAAAGCATTGCAACCGCTCGCCAAAGCGTTGCTCAAAATCAAAAAGTCGGCAGAAACGACCCGTGTCCGTGCGGTAGCGGTCTTAAATACAAGAACTGTTGCGGAAAGAATAAATAGCCATAATCGTAAGTTTATGTATCACAAATCGCAACTTAAAGCCCGTATTGTATGAAATGCGGAAAATTTGAAGAATAAAGAGGATGATAATAAAATTATGATAGACTATAATGAACCAAGAAACAAACTTAAAGAAATGCGCACAGAGATGGTGCGCGCATTTGAGAGTATAAATCCCGCCAAGTTACGTGAGCGCATAAAAGAACTTGAGGTGGAGCAGAACAAAGACGGCTTTTGGGACGATACCGAAAATGCGAAAAAGGTGTCGAAAGAAATAAGCCAATTACAGAGCAAAATTGAAAAGTTTGAAAGAATGATTGCGCGCATTGACGACGCTCTCGATACGGTTGATATTGTAGAACTTGAGGGTGACGAAAGCGAGGATGAGAAGATAATGACTACTATCCACGACCTTTCCGAGGCGGTGGAAAGTCTTTCGCTCGCAACGCTTTTAAGCGGTAAATACGATTCGCTTAACGCAATCCTTACTTTGCACGCAGGCGCAGGCGGTACCGAGGCCCAAGACTGGTGTTCAATGCTTTACAGAATGTATACGCGCTATGTCGAGCGCACAGGCTGGAGTTGTAGCGAACTCGATTTCCTTGCAGGCGACGAGGCAGGTGTTAAATCGGTAACCTTCAGGGTTGAGGGCGATAATGCTTATGGCTATCTTAAGGCTGAAAAGGGCGTGCATAGACTTGTGCGTATTTCACCGTTTGACTCCAATGCAAGACGTCATACGTCCTTTGCGTCGCTTGAAGTAATGCCCGAAATAATCGATACGGATGAGATTGAAATTCGCCCCGAAGATTTGAAAGTGGATACATATCGTTCATCGGGAGCGGGCGGACAGCACGTAAATAAAACAGAGAGTGCGATAAGAATTACCCATATTCCGACAGGTATTATTGTTGCTTGCCAAAACGAGCGTTCGCAAATACAAAACAGAGAAGTCGCAATGCAAATGTTGC
>CAZCKS010000048.1:0-9440 GCA_964499325.1 uncultured Bacteroides sp.
GTCTTTCTTCAAATTCGCCTCTGTATTTTGCGCCTGCAATAAGCGCGCCCATATCGAGAGCAAAGATGTGTTTGTCTTTAAGACCTTCTGGAACATCGCCTCTTACGATACGTTGTGCAAGCCCCTCTGCAATAGCAGTTTTGCCAACGCCCGCCTCGCCTATCAGGACGGGATTGTTCTTTGTCTTTCTTGACAAAATCCTTATGACGTTTCTTATCTCGTCGTCTCTGCCGATTACTGGATCGAGTTTTCCTCGAGAGGCACGCTCTACCAAATCGTGACCGTATTTGTTTAGCACATCGTAAGTATCTTCAGGGCTATCACTTGACACTTTTGAGGTTTTAACTTGTGATAATGCGCTCATAAATCCCGCTTTTGTTAGTTTTGCTTTTAAGAAAGCATTCTTTAAAGCGTTTGTGGGATTGCTTAAAATCGCCTCGAAAATGTGCTCTACGCTTACAAAATCGTCGCCGTTTTTGCTCGCAAGTTTTTCTGCTTGAGAGAGCATAAGAGAAGTGTCTTGCGCAAGATAAACGTCTCCTGCACCGCTACCCGTGACGGATGAAAAAGAGGATATGATTTTGTCAATTTCTCGCAAAAGTCCTTGTGCATCCGCACCGCATTTTGTAATTATTTGAGGGATAAGCCCTTCGTCGTCATCGACGAGAGTATATGCTATATGTTCCTTTTGTATCTGTTGGTTGTGTCTTTCAAGGGCGATGTTTTGAGCCTTGTTCAGTGCCTCCAACGCTTTTTTTGTAAATTTGTTCGTATCCATGTACGTTACCTCCTTGCACGCATTGCGTGCTTGCCGACAACGTCGGCTCTAACAAGTGTTTTAGCAATCTTTTTAATTGATTGTTAGCACTCTTGTTCTTCGATTGCTAATTATATCACGATAATTTAAAATGTCAATATAATTTTTCCATATTTTTGCAAAAATAAAAGCCCCCTTTGCAAATGCAAAGAGGGCGGATATAAATATTGCTATTTTTTCTCAAAGAAACGAGTTGCCAGCGGAATTGAGGCGTATTGGATAAATTCCTCATAAGTGTATTTGTTGGGATTGTCAATGCAATATAGTGCGGTGTTTACCATGCCTCCTGCAAAGAAACTTGCAATCGCCGAAAGCGGTGCTTTGATGGTGTAGGTGTCTTTATATTTTGACAATTGATATTTTATAGAATGTGCAATTGAGTCCTGAATGGTGCTTACCACCTTGCCGTTGCGGTTGTTGCGCATGATGTTTGCGATATGGTTGTGCTCGCCATAGAAAAAATTGACAGCCATAAGCATCAAAGACGTTAACGTTTGTTGTGGTGTGGATAGGCAAATTTCGCTTGTAAAATCCGCATACAATTCGTCCTTCACCTCTTCGAGAGCGAACGCAAGCAGATGATATTTGTCTTCAAAATGCGCATAAAACGTGGCACGGTTGACCATTGCGCGATTACACAAATCAATGACGGAAATCTTCTCGATAGGCTCTTCTTCCATCATATCGAGCAAGGTGTTGGAGAGAAGTTTTCTTGTGCGTACAATTCTCAAATCTTCTTTTGACGGCATTGCAAATCACCCCTTAATCATATTTGCGTATAAATTATTACACAAAAAGCAAAAACTGTCAAGTTATCTTACAGATGTGATGATAGTCAACAAAATGTTCGGACGGCATTGCGGTGACGGCATAAAATAGAATTTAATGCCGAAAACCGCATTTGTCCTCACATTTACTACCGCGCAACAAATTCGTTGCTATTATTTCACACTGCCAATTTATCTCACGTCAGTTCCGCCGAATTTTTTGCTTGGTTGTGCGCACATTTGTGCGCCTTCTTGTTTTGCATTGCGGCATTGCGGTGACGGCATCAAATAAAATTTAATGCCGAAAACCGCATTTGTCCTTACATATAGAGTAGACCATTAAAATTATATTTATTGACATTTTTTGGATTTGAGAGTAATATAAAACTACCACAAATCTAAATAGAATCACACTGGCACTTTTACTATCGGTAACAAGTGCATCTTTCGCATAGGTGCTTGTGTGATTTGAGCATTAGATTTGTGGTGAATCAGCGAAATGCACTTGTTATATATTTGCCATAGATTTGCGTTATATCGGGTGCTTTTTGCGCTCGATATTTTTTATTTTGGAGGATTGGTAATGAGGAAAATTAGGCTTTTGCTTATCATGGCACTTGTCGCAATTTTGGCGGTAGGGCTTGTCGCTTGCAACGACGAAGATACCGGCGACGGCAATGACCTTGAGTTTAAAGCATTGAACTCGTCGTGCTATGAAGTTGCGGGAGTAGGAGATTTCAAGGGAGAAAATCTTGTCATTCCCGATACATACAATGATTGTCCTGTTGTCGCTATTGGCGATTTTGCTTTCTTTCACAACTCGAAATTGAAGAGCGTTACGATACCCGATAGTGTTAAGAGCATAGGCAACAGCGCATTCTTTTATTGTGATAATTTGACCACTATCAACGTTTCGGATAATGTGACGAGTGTTGGGACTGACGCCTTTGGCAAAACCGCATGGTATGACGCTCAACCCGACGGACTCGTTTATGTGGGAAAAGTCGCATACAAATACCACGGAGAAATGCCCGAAAATACTACGATTGAAATAGCACTTAACACAACTCAAATTGCATCGGGAGCGTTTAAGGATTGCTCGGGCTTGAAAGATATATCAATTCCGAATACGGTGTCGACTATCGGGGAATCCGCATTTATGAATTGTACAAATTTGACGGGGATAGAAATTCCATCAAGCGTGGCTCAAATAGGTGAATATGCTTTCTTGCACTGCGAAAAATTGGCGGCAATAGCAGGTTCGGCGTCGTTGACCAGTCAAATTGCAAAGGAGGCCAATCCTACTGCTTTCGAATTGAGCATAAGAAGCGGAGATAGCATAGCAAACAACGCTTTTGAAAAATTGAGCGGTTTGGTTTCCGTAACTATTGCCGACAGCGTGAAGTCCATAGGACAATCGGCATTTCACGGTTGCAGTGCATTGGAGGATATTGAGATTGGCACCGGCATTGTTAGCGTCGGTGATAACGCTTTTAACAGCACGCCTTGGTTTGAAAATATGTCTGACGGATTGTTGTATGTCGGCAAAGTCGCATATAAGTATTTCGGGAAAATGCCCGATAACACTACAATCAAGATAAAAGACGGTACGACTTCGATTACTCCTAATCTTTTCTATGGACAAACGGGGCTTTGTTCCGTCAATATTCCCGACAGCGTAACGAGCATAGGCGACAACGCATTTTACGGCTGTGAGGATTTGGAGGAAGTGACAATCGGTGATAGTGTAAAAAGCATTGGCAATTCGGCATTTTACAAATGCGATAAACTATGGATCATAGAAATCCCCGACAGCGTTGTAACTATTGGCGCGAATGCGTTTTATGCTTGCACAGGGCTTAATAGAGTGTCGATTGGTAAAGGGGTAACAAACATTGGCGACAATGCATTTTTCGCTTGTGCTTATGGCTTGATATCTATCAACGTAAGCGAAAATAACAAAAAATATTGTAGCGACGGCAACTGCCTCATTGAAAAGGATAGCAAAAAATTAGTTTTGGGATGCAGAAACAGTGTTATCCCCAATGATAAAAATGTGGTAACGAGCATAGGTAACAATGCGTTTTACGCATGCACAACATTGCAGAATATATCAATCCCCGACAATGTGAAGAGTATAGGCGAGAATGCGTTTTATGGTTGTGTAATTTTAGAAGAAATGTCGATTGGAAGCAGTGTAGAAACCATCTCAAACAATGCGTTTTACGGGTGCGCTTGTAACTTGACTTCAATCACTGTAAGCGAAAACAACAAGATATATCATAGCAGCGGAAATTGCCTTATCGAAACCAACAGCAAAACGTTGATTTTGGGAAGTAAAAATAGCGTTATACCGTCTGATGAAAGTGTAACTAAAATTGGAGATCACGCATTTGCTGGATGTTCGTTTACAAGTTTTGTAATACCTCAAAATGTAAAAAGCATAGGGGCGTTCGCTTTTGAATATAGCGCATTGAACAGCGTAACAATAGGCAATAGCGTGACCAGTATAGGAAATTCTGCATTTGATAATTGTGAGTATTTGAAAACCGTCACGATACAAAACGGTTCAGAGAACATCAATATAGGTAGTAATGCTTTTAACGAATGTAGTCAACTCGATACCGTAAATGTAACCGATATGGCAAAATGGTGCGCTATCGGCTTTGCAAACGAAAAAGCCAATCCGCTTTACTATGCTCATAATTTGTATTTGAATGACACTCTTGTCACAAATCTTGTTATACCAGGGGATGTAAAGAGTATAGGAAATTATGCTTTCTACGGTTGCACGAGCATAACAAGTGTAACCATACCCGACAGTGTTGTGTCCATAGGTAAAGACGCATTTAACGGATGTGACAACCTCGAGACTGTAAATATATCCGATATGGCAAAGTGGTGCGCTATCGGTTTTGCAAATGAAAAGGCAAATCCGCTTCATTGTGCACAAAAGTTGTATTTGAATAGCAATTTTGTCGAAGATGTCGTTGTCCCTGACAATGCGTCTACAATCAACGCCCATGCATTCTACAATTATAAGGGATTGAAGAGTATAACAATCGGCAATAATGTGGCAAATATCAACGTAAACGCTTTCTTTGGTTGCGATAACTTGGCTACTATCAATGTAGGCGAGAACAATGCAAAATATCAAAGCATAGATAATTGCCTTATCAGAGTTGAAGATGAAAGCAAAACGTTGGTTTTAGGATGTAAAAACAGCGTTATTCCCGATGATGTTACAAGCATAGGCAGTTGTGCATTTTACGGTTGCAAAGATTTGACGAGCATAGCAATACCCGATAGCATAACAAGCATAGGGAGCAAAGCGTTTGCGGGATGTTCCGATTTGGGAACGGTGTCGATAGGTAGTGTAGTGGCAAATATCGGCAGTGACGTTTTTAGCGGTTGCACTGATTTGTCAATATTGATTTATTCTGCCAAAAACATTGGTGATTATGCCTTTGCCAACCTTACGGGGCTTAAGAGCGTTACAATTCCGAATGACGTGACAAGCATAGGGAACTTTGCATTTAGCGGTTGCACTGGGCTTGAAAGTGTGTCAATGGGTAGTGGAGTAAAGGCTATCGGAGATAGCGCATTTAAGGATTGTAAGAGTCTTTTGCGTATAACATTGCCCGATGGCGTGACGAGCATAGGCAATTCTGCATTTAGCGGTTGCAAGAGCCTGTCAAGCGCAAATATTCCAAATAAGGTGACAAATCTGGGCGTCTATGCATTCTATGATTGCGAGAGTTTGACAAGTATTTCAATTCCTGCAAGCGTAGAAATAATCAAGTACAACACGTTTGAGGGATGCACCAAATTGATGTCTGTAACGATAGCGAACGGCATAAAGAGTATAGGAGACTATGCCTTTAAAGATTGCGGTTTGGGACAAATTGTCATTCCGGATAGCGTAACGAGAATAGGACGTTTTGCATTCTATAATTGTGAATTTATGGATTATGCCGTAATCGGTAACGGAGTTACGCATATAGGACAATGGGTGTTTGGCAACTGCGTTAGAATGTCAGATGTTGTTATTGGTAACAATGTTACATACATAGCATATTCCGCCTTTGAGAATTGTAGACAACTGATTTCCATAACGTATAAAGGCACAACTGAAGAGTGGAATATTGTCGAAAAAAACGATTCTTGGAATAAAAACACCTATGAATACATCATCCTTTGCACGGACGGGTCGATTGCTAAAGACGGAACTATGACCTATTTGACGGAGGAGTGAGTCTCCATTAATGAAAAACAATAAATAAAATCAGAAATTACCTCGACGGAATGCCGAGGTAATTTTTATGTGCGGTGCAAGTTGGCGGTAGGGGCAATCGTTTGGGCAATATGGTTTTTTTATAAATACTATTTATTTTATTATTTATACTTTTGTGCCTAACTTGTTGACATTTTTTTTGAATTATTGTAAATACAATTATGAGCGTATGTTTTTTACGCTGGGTTGCGATATGCGACAGAAAGGTGATTATGGCAGAAGAAGTTAAGAAAATTCCAAAGACCAAAGGCGGATTGAGAAAAATGGCTGAATGTATCGGCGAGTATAAATTGCCGACTATTTTCACATCCGTTTTGGTGGCATGCGAAGTGCTTTTTGAGGTGTTTATACCGCTTATTATGGCGCAAATCGTCAATGTCGGTATGGATGAGAAGGCAACGGTTTTCCCCTTTACCATCACATTGGGCAGTTGGAACTGGACCGTTTTTACTCTCACTGACAGAAAGGCGTTTATTCTTGCCTGTGGCGGACTGATGGCGGTTATGGCGCTTATATCCCTTGTGTTTGGTGCAACGTCGGGCAAGTTGGCGGCGGTCGCATCAACGGGATTTGCAAAAAATTTGCGCAAGAGATTGTTCTACAAGATAGAAAATTTCAGTTTCGCAAACCTTGACCGTTTCAATACAGCAAGCCTTGTCACGCGCTTGACGACGGACGTTACCAACATTCAGATGTCCTATCAAGTCATATTCCGTATGCTTGTGCGCTCGCCATTTATGTTTATTTTGGCGGTGTGCATGTCTGTGTCCATAAGCCCGGATTTGTCCTTGATTTTTGCTGTTGCGCTTCCCATATTGGCAGTTGGATTGATTGTCGGCATCAAAGTGATGTTCCCGCGTTTTGAAAAGATGCTTCACAAATATGACGATATGAACGAGGCAACGCAAGAAAACCTCATAGGTATTCGTGCAGTTAAAGCGTTCGTCAGAGAGGATAATGAAATAGCCAAATTCAAAAAGGTCAGCGAAACAGTGCAAAAGTTGCAATTTTCCGCTGAAAAAATCATAGTTATCGCATTCCCGTTTATGCAAATTCTCGTATACGCTTGCATAACCTGTGTCGCATGGTTTGGCGGTAATGACATTATCGTCGGAGATATGGCGCTGGGCGATTTCACTGCGTTTTTGAGTTATATAATGCAAATTCTTATGTCGCTTATGATGGTGGCAATGGGCTTTATGACAATAGTTATGTCACGCGCCTCACTCGGCCGTATTACCGAAGTGCTTGACGAAAAGATTGACATCGAAGACGCCGAAGACGCAAAAGATATTGCGGTTGCGGACGGAAGCATTGATTTTAACAATGTCGATTTTTCTTACTCTAAATCCGCAGACGTTCTCAATCTTGAAAACATCGATTTGCACATTAAGAGCGGTGAGACGATTGGCATTATCGGCGGTACGGGTAGTGCAAAGACAACGCTTGTACAACTTATCCCCAGACTTTACGATACTTTTGACGGCGAAGTGCTTGTGGGCGGAGTAAATGTAAAAGACTACAAACTTGACAATTTGCGCTCTGCAATAGGTATGGTTCTTCAAAAGAACGTCCTTTTCAGCGGTACGATAAAGCAAAACTTATTGTGGGGCAATCCTAAGGCAACGGACGAGGAAATCGAGCACGCGACAAGAGTTGCGCAAGCGCACGATTTCATTATGTCATTCCCCAACGGATATGAGACCGACCTCGGTCAAGGCGGTGTAAACGTTTCAGGCGGACAAAAGCAACGTCTTTGCATTGCGCGCGCATTGCTTAAACATCCCAAGATCATGATTTTGGACGATTCGACGTCGGCTGTTGATACTGCGACGGACGCGTCCATAAGAAACGGACTTAAAAACGAGTTCGGCGATACAACCGTTATTATCATTGCACAACGTATTTCTTCCGTTGAAGATGCAGACAGAATTATCGTCATGAATGACGGCAAAATCGATGCAATCGGCACTCATGAAGAACTTGTTGCGACAAACGCAATTTATCAAGACGTTTACAATTCTCAAAAGAAAGGTAGCGATGATGAGGAGGTGAGCGAGAATGCCTAAAATGAGTAGAAATATGCCTCGCGGAGGCGGTAAAAACGCATTTAGAGCACAAAGCCCTATGCGCACGTTCAAACGTATTCTTGCCTATCTTAAACCGTATAAAGGGCTTGTGGTGGCGGCTCTCGTGTGCATGCTTGCAAACGTGGTGTGCAATGTTGCAGGTACGTTTATGGTGGGCTCGGTTATCGTAAACAACTATATTCTTCCGCTTGCGTACAAGGCAGGAAATTATATTACCACAGATGCGAAGATTATCGCTCGAGCAGCAGAAATCACCATAGCAAACTTTGGCGGTATAGTCGGCGTTATGGCTGTTATGTACTTTATGGGCGCAATGCTCCACTATGTATATAACTATATAATTGTAAAAATTACCACTCAAGTGCTTCAAAATGTGCGTGACGAGATGTTTGAAAAGATGGAAAAATTGCCCATCAAGTATTTCGACACTCACACACATGGCGACATAATGAGCCTTTACACCAATGATACGGATACTTTGCGTGAGTTGCTCTCAAACGGCATTCCCAACCTTATATCCAACCTCTTTACCATTGTTGGCATGTTTATTGCAATGATGATTGTTTCGCCATTGCTTACGCTATGCTCTGTGGCAATGCTCGTGATTATGCTTTTCATCATGAAGTACGTCAGCGGCAAGAGCGGAAAGCACTTTGTTGCACAACAACGTCAAACAGGTGCGATAAACGGCTTTATCGAAGAGCATATCGACGGTATGAAGGTTGTCAAGGTGTTCTGCCACGAGGATGCGGAGAAATTTGATTTTGACGCTTTTAACGATCAACTCTGTCATGATTCAAAGAAGGCGCACACCTATGCAAATATACTTATGCCTATTATGGGTAACCTGTCCTATTTGTCTTATGCAATTACTGCAATAGTAGGCACATTCCTTGCGATTAGCGGATTTGGTGGTATGACTTGGGGAGGACTTGTGTCCTTTATGCAATTCTCACGTCAGTTCAGCAATCCGCTCGCTCAAATCGCACAACAAATGAACGGCATTCTTATGGCTCTTGCAGGTGCCGAGCGTATCTTTGAACTTATCGACCAACAGCCCGAGACGGACGACGGATATGTCACTCTCGTCAATGCAAAAGAGGACGAGGAAGGCAACCTTATCGAGACGCAAGAGTACACTGGTATGTGGGCTTGGAAGCATTATCACAAAGCAGACGACACCACAACTTACGTCAAGTGGCAAGGCAAGGTTCAATTCGATGACGTAACTTTTAGTTACGTTCCCGAAAAAACCGTGCTCAAACATGTCACGATGTATGCGCTTCCGGGACAAAAAGTCGCACTTGTCGGCTCCACCGGCGCAGGCAAAACCACAATTACCAACCTTATCAACCGTTTCTATGATATAGAGGACGGCAAGATTAGGTACGACGATATCAATATTACCAAAATCAATAAGGATGATTTGCGCCGTTCTATGGCAATGGTTTTGCAAGATACGCACCTCTTTA
>CAZCKS010000049.1:0-9228 GCA_964499325.1 uncultured Bacteroides sp.
GACGCCGTGGGTTCCCTTCGCTTGTCGAGAGGGGGAACGGCGGTAGGGAAAACACCTGAGGAAAGGGGAAACTTAAAATTAAAAGTTATTATCGCACACATTATATTAACCGTCATTGCGAGTGCAAGTATTGATGATTGTCATTCCGAGGGAGTGTAACGACCGTGGGAATCTCGTGGAAACGAAATGGACACATACTAATTGCTAACACTCGTTTCCTTCCCAGGAGATTGCCACGCTTGCGCTCGCAATGACAGTAAAGAACATAGCGCACGAAAGTGCGCACAACCAAGCCGATAATTTTGCGAAACTATGGCAAGACTTCACGTTATCTTGTTTTGATAGCAAAAATTCTCGGCGCGGTAGTAAATGTGAAGACAAATGCGGTTTTCGGCATTGAATTATTTCGATGCCGTCACCGCAATGCCGTCGGAACATTTGGCTGGATTCTTCGACTGCGCTCAGAATGACAAGGATATGAAGTGTTTATTAGAGTGAAAATATGATTTAATTCTAAGAAAAAAAACTGCAACAAATGCAGTTTTCATACGTTTCCGTTGATTAATTCATCTGGCGTTACGTCAAATATTTGACAAAGTTTTCGTAACATTTCAACATTTGGTTCTGTTCTGCCTTGTTCCCAATTGGCATAGCAACTTTCAACAACACCTAAAGCAGTTGCCACTTGTTTTTGAGACAACCCACATTGTTTTCTTGCGGATTTTAAATTGTTGCATAATTGTTGATCCATATTAATATTATGCGCATAACTAGACAAATTGTCTTGACGCTAGACAAAATATCTAGTAGAATATACATGAGCGTGAGTTTTACGTTTATAAAAGGTTTTTTTGAAAGGAAATATAGTTCTATGGAAGATTTATTGATTAAAATAGGCGAATTGGTTGCAACTGAAATTGATGATGTAAATGAAATTGTATATTTGGACAAAGAAATGGGGTATATGTTTTATATATGCTTAAAAAATGGTAAAAAATTACTTTTGTCGCTTTCGTAAAGTTTTGAATTTTCGCAAACTATTCCACTATCGCTTTCCACTTTTCAATTAATTTGTCAAGGGAATAGGTGGCGTTGGCGGGGCTGGTTGAGGGTAATACGGCGGTGATATTTGCAAGTTGCGGATGATATTTCACAAGATATTCATACGATGCTTTGCCGTTGCAGAATATGTGTTTTATCTGCGTGCCTTGCATTATTGACGGAATATCTGCAGGGATAACGCCAGTTATAGCGGTGTCCTTACTGCCTTCAATATCGCACTCTTCCACGCTGTCGTATAAGGCTATACCGTGGCGCAATAGGGTGGTGATTTTTTGCTCTTTGCTCATTACGTAAAAGTCTTCGTTTAGCAAATGCGAAAGCACCCGCCAAAATCTGTTTTGCGGGTGCATATAATAAAAATCAAATTCTACCGATTTGACAGACGGTACACTGCCCAGAATAAGTATGCGGGAATTTTCGTCTTTTACGGCAGAGAACGGGTGTTTAACGTGTCGTTGCATTATTTTATGATAAATACCTTGCTTTGATGTTTTTCAAGCGAGATTCGCACTACATCGTCCGTTGCAAAGGCTTCGTTTGTCCATTGGTCTACAAGGGTGTATTTCTCTTGCTTTTTCATGGCGATGTAATCGTCTTTGCAAAGGCTGTTGAGTTTGAATTTTATCCCTGTTGCGTGCGCACTTTTGTTGAAGAAACATATTGCGGTGGAGCCGTCCGAAAGAGGTTTTGCAAGAATGTCCACGGTGCCTTTTTTGACACGTTTTGCTTGTTTGCAAAGAGGATCTTGATTGATTGCTATAAGGTTTTTATTGGTCACGATATTCTTTACGTTTTCGCTCATATTGCGCAAATCGTTGCCGAGTATGAGGGGAGCGTTCATCATGCACCAAAGCGAGAAGTGGGACACGTTTTGATTGTATGATAGTTTCCCATTGCCCACCTCAAGCATATCGGGATCGTTATAATGCCCCTTACTTGCGTATTTATAGAGTTTTACGTTGTGATTGTAGATAATCTTAATCCACACCCACCAAGGACGTATATCGGGTGTCGTGCGCCACAAATTGCCTGCTTTTGCGCCCCAGTTGAATGGCTTTCCAAAGCCCCATTCGCATATTGAAAAAACGATTGGTTTTTCTTTTTGTTTGCGTTCTTTCGCAACGCGAGATGTGGCATTCTTTAATGCTTTACCCATGCGAATATATTGATACATTTCGCTGTCTGCGCTATTTGTTACAGGGGTGAAAAGTTTGATGGTGTTTTTGCCGGCTTTTAGATTGACTATCACTTGAAAACGTGCGGTAACGTTGTATTTTTTTTGAGGAGGGAAGAGCAATTCATACTCCTCGCTATCGTTGATTTTCGCCACGAGATACTTTTCGTAATTGCCTTTTTTAAGCATGTTTACGGTAAGCACGTATTTGCCGTCCTCGTCCGCCTCAATGTTGTCGTATGTGATACTCCCCATGTTGGCGTCCAATCCTGATACATAACTGCCCGTGGGCAACTTCGTATTTGTCATAAAACGTGCAAGCCCATTAAGGCGCGCGTTGTGCACAGAGTATTCTATCGGGTGTCCGTCAAATTGAGATATGCTTATTGAATACACCAAGGGCGCATATTTGGAGATGGGGATATGGTGACAATAATCGTATTTGAAATATTCAATTCCCCACTTTGCGAGAGTGTATGCGTCTATGCTTTCTCTACCGAGGCTTGCAGGCAAATCTTCACAAGTGAGGGTGCCGTTGGACGTGTATGCGCCCATCTTAAGCCCCAATGCGTTAACTTTTTTTACAAGTGATGGTATGCCATTTGGGAATGTTTCGTAATCCCCGACCAATTCGCCGTTTTCATCACGCAGAGAGGACTGCCAGCAATCGTCAAGATTGATGTATTTATATCCAGCCTCGATAAGCCCGTTGTCTTTCATCGCTTGCGCGGTTTCAAGTATGAGTTTCTCGTTGATGCGATTTCTAAAAGTATTCCAACTTGACCAACCCATAGGGGGAGTTTGCGCAACTCCGTTTTGGTAGTCGTCAAGCGTAGGATTTACACTGGTGGGTTTTTTCTTGATGAACAGACTGCGTATGTAGCAGAAAGGACACATGTTGTTTCTTTTCATATACTCACCTAAAGTTTAGTTTTTGATTTTGAAATTTTGATTGCGCATTTTATCGTCGATACGTCCGAAGAAATCGTCTGCTTTCTTGCCTTTTTTGTCGTGCAACAGTTTCATTGCCCATACCATAAGCACGTATAGCGGAACCATTACGGCGCAAATGGCAAGCATTGCTTTGCCCATTTCCCATGTTATCTCATTGTTTAAATTGAAGAAATTGAGTGCGATGTCGCCGGGTAATGGCACAAAATATACTCCGACAAACACCAATATCATTGCAACGAAAGTGATTATATTCAGCCATATAAGCAAATCGTTCTTAAAATCATGTTTTTTATGCTCGTTTTCATTGCTCAAAAGATTGAGTTTTACCGCAGAAAACTGTGGGAAGGAAACCTTGAAAAGGAGCATAAATCCTATGAATGTTATAACCCATATAAATATTGTTGTCGCTTGCTCGTCCGAAAGGTCGGGCAGGAAAACTCTGTTGCAGATTGTTACTGCGATTGCGCCGAATAATACGCAAATACCGCCGGGTAGGGCGTTATGCAACACTTTGGGTAAAAATCTTCCCGTAACCCTATCCGTGTTGGGCTCGAGTGCAAGCACGACAGAGGGCATGCCTATCGTTACCGCTCCCATAATAGTGAGATTTTGTGGAGTGAAGGGAAGGGGATCTTTTACAAACATAAACATCAATGCAAGCAATGTGTTGTAGATTGTTTTCATGATATACAACGATGCCGAGCGTTCGAGGTTGTTTATGGAGCGTCTGCCCTCTGCCACAACACGTGGCATAGAGGAGAAGTTGCTGTCCAACAGCACCAAAGAACTTACGTTTTTTGCGGCGTCGGAACCGGTTGCCATTGCAACGGAGCAGTCCGCCTCTTTTAGCGCAAGAACGTCGTTTACGCCGTCACCAGTCATTGCAACGGTGTGTCCTGCCTCTTTAAGCGCTTTGACAAGCATAAGTTTTTGATCCGGTAAAACTCTGCCGAAAATGGTATATTTCGTTGCGGCTTCTTTTACCTCTTCTTCCGTTGTGAGGGTGGACATATCTATGATATTGTCGCAATCTTCAAGCCCTGCACGCATTGCGACCGCACGCACGGTAGACGGGTTATCGCCTGAAATAATCTTGACGGTGACGCCTTCTTGCTTGAAAAAGCGAAGAGTTGCAGGCGCTTCCTTTCTTATTTTATCCGTAATGAAAATAAAACTTTCCGCCTTCAATCCGATAGGTAATTCGTTTTGGTTGAATTCAGCCTCCGAAGATGCCAAAATCATCACGCGGTAGCCTTTTTCTGCCATTTCGCTTGTGGTGTTTTTCATGTTCTCGGGCATATCGTTAAAGACAAATTCCGGTGCGCCGATAACGTATGATACGCCGTCTATTCTTGCTCCGCTCCATTTGCGTTGAGAGGAGAATGGGACAACCGCTTCAACGCTTCCTTGCGGTGAAAAGTCACTTACGAAAGTGCGCAATGCGTTTATTGTCGCATTGTCGTCGTTAAGTGCGGACGTTACGTTTTTGATAATGCCTTTTATATCGTCAAAGGAGCGATTTTCACAGGGTGCGATGTCATTTACTTCCATCGTGCCCTCGGTAATGGTGCCTGTTTTGTCGAGGCATAGCACGTCAACACGTGCAAGTGTTTCTACACAATAGAGGTCTTGCGCAAGGGTGTTGTGTGCCGAAAGACGTAATACGCTTACGCAAAATACCGTTGACGAGAGCGCAACCAATCCCGACGGAATCATGCCAATAACCGTTGCTATAGTGCCGATTATAGTGTCAGACAAACGCTTGTCGAGTTTATAGCCGAATAGGGTGGTAATAACACCTTCTATGGCGTCAGGATTGTTTTGTACATAATATTTGACAAGGAAAAGCACGATGCCGAGCGGTACGATAATGCTTGCCATAACCTTTACGATAAGCATCAAGGAACGCCAAATTTCGCTATTTGGCTTCTTAAAATATTTCGCGCCTGCACTGATTTTTGTTGCAAAATTGTCCATGCCTACGTGTTTGACTTGCGCCTTTGCATTGCCCGATACGACAAAACTGCCCGACATAATCTCGTCGCCGACGTTTTTAAGAATAGCGTCAGGCTCGCCCGTAATGAGACTTTCGTTTACTTCTATTACACCTTCAACGATTGTCGCGTCGGCGCATATTTGACTTCCGCTCGAGAGAATAGTCATGTCGTCAAGCACAATGTCTTTCACTTGAATGTCTGTCTCTTTGCCGTCTCGCACGACTGTTGCCTTTGGGGCGGAAATGAGGGACAATTTGTCTATGGTGTGTTTTGCGCGCAATTCCTGAAAGATTCCGACAAGAGCGTTGAATATTATAAGAACCATAAAGCCGAAATTGCCACAAATTGTTATGAAATTATCGTTGGAATCAACAAAGAAGAGAATTATTATGGAAAACGCCACAAATACAAAATTGAAAAAAGTGACGATATTCTCTCTCAAGATCTGCAAAACGCTTTTTGTTTTTACGTTTTGATCACCGTTTACCTTGCCTTGCGATATGCGAGAAGAGACCTCTTCGCTTGTAAGGCCGTTTGCTATATCGGTGATATATTGATTGTCCGTATCATCGCAGCAGGACGACGGTGCGTCAATGGGAGATTGCGTCGTTTCCGATAAGTCGATTGAATTTTTGTCGGTGTGTTTCGGCGTCATTATCCAAAAATCCTTTGCACGTATATGCGTGCGATTTATAGATTATTACATATTATATCATAGTTGTGAGATATGACAATAGAAATTTTTTTCGTATTGAGCATTTAATATTGAATAACGGCAAATAAGACGGCATATATTTTGACTATGAAAAGAAAAATAACATTGATTTTAATTGCTATGTTGTGCATTGTCTGTATGTCTGTTATCTTTGTTGGATGCAACAAGAATAAGGACGAAGAAAAAAGTGATAACATTTGCCGCATTACGCAAAGTTATTATGCGGGCGAAAGTGACGCTTTTGCAGTAAGCATAGAGTGCGGAAGGCGTGAAAAGAATTTTATTGCAGACGGTGTGGCGAGTGATGTGGTTGATTTTGTAGAGATTTGCATACAGCCGTTAAAGAGCAATGATTATCAAAAAATTGCCTATAGTGTGCAAGACGAAACGCATGTGCTGTCAGGAGAGGTTGAAAATGGCAATTATGGCGATTTTCGTACATCTATCACGCTCGATTTTGTGCCTGTTAAAGTTGTTATCAATGTGTCAGATACGCAAGACGAGGTGTTTTTAAGTGATATTTTGCAAGACGCATTATCTGCAAACGACGCTATAAATATTGCAAAAAAAGAGTTTCAAACAAGCATTGACGAGGAGTATGCGCAAGGCAAAGCCGAGCGTGAAATTTACGTCAAACTTATCACTGCCGACCGCACCAACTACTATTATTACGTATCGTTTATTGGAGATGGCGTGGATTATTGGGCGGTGCTTGAGGATATAAAGACAGGCGAAATAATCTCTAAAAAGTAAAACCGCAAAAAAAAACGCTCTCGAGGGGAGAGCGTCTTTTATTTGTGGGTATCAAAGTATTAGTTGAACAAATCCTTGAAAGCCTTACCGAATTTGACGACCGGTGCTTTGCTTGCTGCGATCGTGATGGGTTGCTTTGTGAGAGGATTGAAGCCTTGTCTTTCTGCCTTTTCTTTGATTTCATAGGAACCGAAGTTTGCGATTGCAACTTTGTCGCCAGCCTTCAATGCTTCTGCGATGACTGCGGTATATGCGTCTACTGCTGCGGTTGCGTCTTTGATAGAAAGATCTGCTTTTGTTGCTACTGCTTTGATAAATTCTGTTTTGTTCATAGTTGACCTCCTTGGGGTTATGCACACATTATAAAGTAAAAATTTCGTCAATGCAATACCTTTTTGTTATTTTTGCCACTAAACAGTGCAATTATAAGGAAAAATTAAGATTTTGCGGCAAATAACCGTACACGTGTATTACTATTTGTATAAAAGCACAGTAATCAGTGGCACATTGCGCTCTTATAACGTTGCAGAGAGAGGGAATATTGTAAATTGTGCATAAGAATTGCTTTTTGCGGATGTAACTTTTTTAGTTTTAAAAAAGTGGGGTTAGGGAATTTGGGCATATTATTGCGGACAATATGGAATATTTGTATGGATTACTCTTTAATTTTCGGTATTTACAACGCGCGTGAGGTTTGATATAATCTAATTAATAAAATAACTTTATTGGAGGCAAAATATGGCAAACGGCTACGCCACTTCCAGAGAACAATGGGAAGACGCAAAGCAAATCAATGCAAAATTGAAAAATTTGACAGATCAACCAATCTATTGCGTATCTGAAGAAAATCTCAAAGAAGTCCTTGAACACTTCGACACGAAGTGCGCAAAATCCAAAGAGATTACCGCAGAGGCAAAGAAGTATATCCCGGGCGGAGTGCAACACAACCTTGCATTCAACTACCCATTCCCGATGTGTATGGAAAAAGCCGAGGGCGCATATTTGTATGACCGTGACGGCAACCAATATATCGATTTCCTCCAAGCGGGTGGCCCGACTGTTTTGGGAAGCAATTTCCCTGCAGTAAAAGAAGAAGTTTTCAAACTCCTCAATAATTGCGGTCCTGTAACAGGTCTTTTCCACGAAGGTGAGTTGCTTCTTGCAAAGAAAGTTAACGAATTGATGCCTGCATGCGAAATGTTCCGTATGCTCGGTTCCGGTACGGAATCCGTTATGGCGGCAATCCGTGTGGCACGTTGCGCAACCAAGAAAAAACGCATCATCAAAGTCGGTGGCGCATATCACGGCTGGTCTGACCAAATGGTTTATGGTCTTAAGATCCCCGGAAGTAGACAATTCCTTGAATCTCACGGTATTCCCGGTTCCTATGGCAAAACCGATGAAATCCGTCCGAACGACCTCAAGATGCTCGAAGCAATGCTCCGCAAGAATAAACGTCGCGGTGGCACCGCTGCAGTTATCGTAGAGCCAGTCGGTCCTGAATCCGGTACTCGTCCCATCGATTTCGATTACAACGAGAAAGCAAGAATTCTTGCAAGAAAATACGGCGCACTCTTCATCTTTGACGAAGTAGTCACAGGTTTCAGAATCGGTACACACGGCGCAGCAGGTCTCTTCTTTGGCGACAAGTACAAAGTGGACGACACTCCCGTTACGCTTGAAAACGGCAAACCTTGGATTGTTGAAGACAAGAAGATTGTCGACGGCAAAGTTGTCAAATATAAACGTCAAGGCACAGGCAGAGATATGTATCCGGATCTCACCGTTTTCGGTAAGGTTATCGCAGGTGGTTATCCCTCCGCAGGTGGCGTAGGCGGTAAGAGAGAGTATGTCAGCCTCATGGCAGCAGGTGTTGCAGGTATGGGCAAGAAGGCATACGTCGGCGGCACGCTCGCAGCAAACCCGTTGAGTTCTTATGCAGGATATGTTGCAATTTGCGAAATCGAAAAGAACAATGCTTGCGAAAAAGCAGGTCTTGCAGGTGACAAACTCGCAAAAGGTCTCAACGCACTTATTGACAAGTACAAACTTCCGTACGTCTGCTACAACCAAGGCAGTATCGTTCACCTTGAGTGCACGGGCGCAATGAGTTTTGACTTCTCCAATATGAATCTTCTCGGCTCTGTCATCCCGATGCTCAAAAAGAAACCCGAGATGCTCCGCAGAAAGGTTGCTATGGAGCAAATGGGCGCAGCATATATGGCGAACGGTATCGTTACGCTCGCAGGTAGCCGTCTCTACACATCAATGGCAGATACGGATGAGGTTATCGAAGAAGCACTTAAGCGTTTTGAAAACGTCTTCAAGAACGTAGTGCCTTGCACCGACGATTCCAGATTTGAAAAGAAAAAATAATCGGTAAAACTGTTGGCGCACCGACGTGCGCCAACTTTTTTATGTTGCAATTTTCGCAATGTTTGATATAATTATGCAGTAGGCAATAATATCTATTATTGCAATATGCTTGTTAAGGAGAATAATATGAACGAATTGATTGTTTCCAACATCAATAAGTATGCAAAAATGCTTGCAGAAAAGAAATATTTGCAAAG
>CAZCKS010000050.1:0-8950 GCA_964499325.1 uncultured Bacteroides sp.
CCATAACTTCTCCTTATCAATAAAGATAAAAATATTATACAATACGCAAAGGTATTATTTCAATACGCGATTTCGACAAACAGTGACAAGAAACCCGACAAATTTTTGATTTTGTATTAAAAACAACCGCCGCCGCGGTTGTTTTTAAGGTTATTTATTAGATTTTATTCGATTACAGGTGCGACATAACATTTGACAATTCTCGTCAGACGTCTTTCCGCCCTCGCACCAAGGCGTTATGTGGTCGCCCTCCATTTGTTCATATTTGAATTTATTGCCACACGTCGGACATATACCGTTTTGTTTTTCGTATGCTTTTCTTTTTTGCGATTCGGAAAACGCACGTATATTCAACGTCCTCTCATTGCCCGACAACACATAAGGATATATTCCCCTTTTGTTCGTCACGTCATCATCCATCATCAAATCCTTAATACGACTTTCAAGCTTATTCAAATCATAGGTAACATCGTGATAAGTATCATACAATTGTCCCCAATCAACACCTTTCATTTCTTTTCTATAATTTGTAAAAGTCATTTCAACCCAATCTATAACATTTTTGAAATAAATTCTCAATTCATTAGCATTGGGATCGCATTGATGTGCAGACATATATTCTTCAATATGCCCTTTGCTTTTCCAATTCAATGCCGTTTCAAGAAAATCTTGTCGCAATGCGACACCGTTTATATAATCTTTCCCCATATTGTATGCTGGACAATTTGATTTACTAAAATATGCTTTTGCACTTGTAAGCCACGCTCCCGTATAAACGGCATTTCTCAATTCCTGACTTGTCAATTCTTCCCCTGCAATATTTATAGTTTTGAACCATTCCAATTTTTCCAAATCGTTACCGCTACAAAAATAAATCATACATTCATAGTTTAAGATTTTATCTTTTTCTGTTTGTGTAAGCGAATGAAAATATTTTTCATTTAATGAAAAATCACCGTTTATATATTGACAAAAACTCAATGTGCGCTGTTGTCCGTCAAGAACCTCATATGTATCGTCGGTGTTGTCCGCCCAATACATTACATTTAAGGGAAAACCTTTTAATATTGTTTCTATAACCGCATTTCTTTGTTTTTCATTATAAACAAACTCTCTTTGATATTTAGGTCGAATGTTTAATTTTCCGCCATATCCGACGACACCCTCTTCTTCACTATCAATATATCCGTCAAAAATTTCTTTAACCTTTATCTTTTGCAATTCAATCTTCATTTAATTTTCCTCCTAATCAATAATCTTTTATACACACCTTTTCCTGCGACCTCAAATTGCCCCTTTGGGATTCCCTCACCATTATCGCCACGCAAATCGTGTTCATGGCCAATAAGTTCAAATTGTTCCGGATTGTATTTATCCATAAACGTTATCGGCACCCCCATAATTCCATTACATTTTTCTCCTGACAATGATTCTGTTATATATTCGTTTTCCGTTAATAATTGTGAAACACGGGAATTCACCAATCCATCTTGCGCTGTTTGCGATGCCGAGAATTTCAAACTGCTTGGGGTTGTACTTGTCGAGGAATGTGATTGGCACCCCCATGACTCCGTTACACCTTGCGACGTACAATGATTCGGAAGTATGGCGTGACTCGTCTGTCTGTCTGTCTGTCTGTCTGTCTGTCTGTCTGTCTGTCTGTCTGTCTGTCAAATTGTCAGCAGAATGTATTGTATATGTCAAGTCTTTTTCATCATTGCCTTTGCGGAATTTTATCAATTCGAATTGCTGCGGATTATGCTTGTCCAAAAACGTTATGGGCACGCCAATATCTCCGCTACAATCCTCTGTCGGATAATAATCAAAAGGAATGTCTGAAACCCTATCCACGTTTATGGCATCATAATTATCATATTTCGGATAATCTTGCGGATTATATGACTTATACAAAATCAATTCTTCGTGTCGCTTTGGAGTATCAAGATTTGTAAACCAACAAATATTACCAAACTTAGCATATTTAATGCCGTTGGCATCAACATAAGTATTGTTTTTCTCAAAATATGACGGCACTCTAAATTGTTGCGCCCCACTATTGATTCCGAGCCATATTTTGTTATCTTTCAAAAGCGGGAAAATCTCTTTATATGTGATTGCGTTTTGATTTCCGATAATCAAAAATTGTTTTTGATACTTCATCAATAATGCGACGTATTCTCTAAACAATGAAAACGGCGGATTTGTGCAAACAATATCTGCTTCTTTCAACAGTTCAACACACTCATCGGAACGAAAATCCCCATTGCCGTGCAACATTTCAAGGCTGTTTTTATCATTTAATAATAAATATTTTACGTCCGATAAATCAACCGCGCCATCATTATTAAAGTCATCAACGGTATTTATCACAATCTTATATGAATGTCTATCTGTATTAACAAAAACCTTTTCTTTAATCTCTGAAAATAACGATTGCTGGGCGTATGCAATAGGCGAAGAATCAAAACAAGTCGCAATGAGTTTTTTCAATTTTAGCACATTAAAATTTAAGGCAAAATATTTGAAAAAATTGCTTTCATAAGGGTCGTCACAGTTGCATAAAACCACCTTGTTTTCAAAGTGGCGCTTATAATGCTTTAATTCTTTCTCAATATCGGCAAGTTGAGTATAAAATTCGTCTGCTTTTGCTTTTTTTGCTACGTGCAAAGTTTCGTTAGACATAATTTTCTCCGAAAAATCCGTAATATTTACGGTTTAAGACAATATTATCCGTATTTTTTACGGTTGTCAAGATATTTCCGTATTTTATACGGCATAATAAAATTATGAATAAGTTCAAAACACGTCTAAAAGAAACGCGAAAAAGCGAAGGAATAACACAAAAAATGCTCGCCCAAGCAATAGGAAGAACGGATGACTGTATACACGACTGGGAAAATGGTAGAAGCGAACCGTCTATTGATGATATAGTTGCTATTGCGCAAACATTGCGCGTTTCGACAGACTATTTATTGGGGAATGATATTGAAAATGACGTATTTTCATAAAAAGCATCGGCTCGCCGATGCTTTCTTTTATTTGTTAATCTTTTGATAATTAGAATCTTCCAAAAAAGCGATAAATAGATGAGTTGCGCGAAAAAGCCCTTCATATCACTCGCCCAACGTACTTGACGTACGTGACGAGGGAGATGAAGGGCTTTGACAAAGCAAATCGCTATTTAGCGCTTTTTTGGGCTTCGAAACGAGCGAGTTTGTTCTTCTCCAACTTCAAATAAATGCTCTTAATGGGTGGGCAAATTGCGAAGAGGAATTGCGCAAAACTGAAAAGTTTGGACGGATTGACAAATTTGCGCTTGTGTTCAAGCCCCCTAACCATACATTTTGCAACGTGTGCAGGCTTTTGTACGGGGAACGGACGTTCACGAATGACTTTGCCCTCTTGACCTTCAACAGCTTTTGTAAAGAAACCTGTATCAGTTGCAATCGGATAGAGGCAAGTGAGTGCGATATTCTTGGGAAGTTCGTAACGCAAGCCTTGTTGGAAACCTTGCATTGCGAATTTGCTTGCGCTGTAAAGGGTGTAACCGGGCATTGCGAGTTTGCCGATAGCGGATACGGTGATTGCCATGTGACCGGGCTTACCGTTCAAATATTCGACATATTTTTGGTATGTATAAATCGGTGAATAGACGTTGACTTTGAAGATGTTTTCAACGCGTTCCCAATCAACGTAATTCATCGTTTCATAGTACGGGAAGCCTGCGTTTGCATAGAAGATATCAATTCCGCCAAGCACTTCGGTTGCTTTGTCAAAGATGGAATCGACGTTCTCTTTGGTGGAAACATCGCACACCATAGGAACAACCTTATCGCTTGCAAGAGCCTCTATTCTATCCGTGCGAAGGTCAACTGCAAGAATCTTGTTATCGCCCTTTGTGAGCAATTTCAAGGTTTCAAGACCAATACCGCTGTTTGCGCCGGTAAGGACAATCTTTTTGCCATTTATCATAATTTTCTCCTTTTATTATCCTAAAAACGGATAAAGTTAACTTATTCACTATTTGATTTTAACACGCACACTTGCCAATTACAAGACTTTTTTGTCAAACGTCGTATTTCTTGAGGATATTTTGCAACGTTTTTGTGGCATTTTGGCGCAATTTTTGGATATTTGCGTTGTTGTTTATAGTGCAAGTTGCCACTTTTTCAAGTGCGCGGGGACTCACTTGCGCCTTTATGCGAGATATAGCCTCCTTGCGTGACAGTCCTCGTTTTTCAAGCCTCTTTATGCGCTTAAAAATTGATGTTTTGACAAGCACGACTTCGTCGAAATCGTTGTCGCCACCCTCCAAAAACAAAGGAAGTTCCACCGCAAGCGGAGAATACTCGCAATCTTTTATGCGTTGCATAATTTGCGGATGTGCGATAGAATTGAGCAATTCGCGCTTGGAAGAATCGCTAAAAACTATGCTTGCAAGCACTGCCCTATCCACATTCCCGTCCTTGACGACAGTGGGAAAATTTTGCGCGATTTGAGCAATATAAGACGGCGTGGAAAGCAATTGAGAATTGATTTCATCTGCACTTATGCAATGAAATCCGCACTCCTTTGCTATTTGGACAACGGCACTTTTGCCTGAGCCTATTCCGCCGATTATAGCAATTCTCATTTGAGTTCTCCCCAATTATCCGCACTTGTCGCCTCGGCAACGAGAGGCACGCTTAAACTCATTGCACTCTCCATTTCTTCAGACAATATGCGCTTTACTTCTTCCGCCTCGTCTTTTGCGGCATCGATGATAAGTTCGTCGTGAATTTGCAAAATCATCTTGGATTTCATATTTTCAAGACGTTTTTCCACTTTGAGCATCGCAAGTTTAATAATGTCGGCGGCAGTGCCTTGAAGAGGTGTATTCATTGCCATACGCTCCGCCGAAGAACGCACGAGATAATTGCTCGCTTTAAGGTCGGACAAATTGCGACGTCTACCAAGCAAAGTGAGCGAATATCCCCTCTCTTTTGCATCCGCTATGCAACCGTCCATAAACGCACGTACTTTGGGATGCGAAACAAAATAGTTGTTGATAAACTCTTTTGCCTTGTATTGTGGCATAGACAAGTTTTCAGCAAGACCATATCCGCTAATGCCGTAAATTATGCCGAAGTTCACCGCTTTTGCATCGCGACGTTGTTGCGCACTAACCTCATTAAGCGGGATACCCAAAATTTGCGAGGCGGTGATGGCGTGAATATCGTCACCGTTTTTGAAAGCATCTATAAGTTGCTCGTCACCGCTCATATGCGCAAGCACTCGAAGTTCGATTTGCGAGTAGTCCGCCGACACAAGAACGTTGCCCTCGCTCGGAATAAACGCACTCTTAATATCCTTTGCCTCGTCGCTCCTTGCGGGAATGTTTTGAAGATTTGGATTTGTAGAGGACAAGCGCCCCGTTTGCGTAATGCATTGATTGTACTCGGTGTGGATGCGTCCCCTATTGACAAGCGGTTGAAGTCCGCTTACGTATGTTGATTGCAATTTTGCATAATGACGATATTCAAGCACCTTTGTGGCTATCGGATGTATTGGCGCAAGCGAATTCAACACGTCTTCGTTTACGGAATATCCCGTCTTGTTTTTCTTGCCGTGCGGAAGATTTAACCTGTCAAAAAGTATCTCTCCGAGCTGTTTTGTAGAGGCTATGTTAAACCTTTCTCCCGCAAGCGAATATATATCTTCGGTGAGAGAATTTATTATTTTTGCATACTTATCTTCAAGTGCTTTTAGAGCATCAATCGACACACAAACACCCCTCTCTTCCATATTGCGCAAAACAACACAAAGCGGTTGTTCAACATCGCAAAACAGCGTATAAAGTCCTTGTTGTGTCATTTGCTCTTTGAGGCTGTCGCTTTCGATAAGCAATTCGACGGCACCCGTTTCAAGTCCGTCTCCGCCCAAAACTTGCTCCAAATTCTTTATCGGCGCACTGCCTCTGACAAGGTGCGCAGCTATCATTACGTCAAAGAATTTCTCGTTGTCAAAACCATATTGTTTGCTTAGTTTCTTATAATCGAAACATACAAGGCACATCTCCTTTGAACGTTCTCTTATCACGTCCAAAGCCTCGTCAAATCCTATACCGTCGCTAAACAAATCCTCCACACAGCTTACGACATATTCTATCTTTTCATCCACTGCAAAAGAGATGTTTTGCCCTATCAACAGCGCTATACGTTTCCCCTTTATGGCATTATTCAGTTGTTCGCTTGTTGTAATTTCAACAACTTGTTTTTCGATGGTTTTTGGCGAAATTTGCTCCTCTTGCCCCTCAAAAGTCATACGATTTGCGAGAGAGGAAATTTCAAATTCCGCAAGCATTTGCCTCACCTTTTGGGTGTATATCGGTTCAAATGCAATATCGTCCAAATTACATTCGACAGGCACGTTGCAGTTGATTGTAACGAGTTCCTTGCTCAAAAGTGCAATGTCCTTGCTCGATGCAATCGTTTGCCCTATTTTGCCGGGAATACTGCCTGCATTTGCCAAAATTTCGTCCAATGAGCCGTATTTTTCAAGCAGTTGTTTTGCAGTCTTTTCTCCGACACCCGAAATGCCGGGAACGTTGTCGGACGTGTCTCCGCGAAGAGCCTTGTAATCAATATATTGTTCGACGGTAAAGCCGTCTTCCAAGAGACGTTGTACGTCATAAACTTCTATATCGCTTACGCCTTTTTTAGTCCAATAAACCTTAGTTGTGTCGCTTACGAGTTGAAAAGAATCCCTATCCCCCGTGACAATAACGCAATCGTCCTCGAAACGCTTTGCGAGCGTGCCTAAAATGTCGTCGCCCTCATAGCCCTGCATACTGACAATCTTAATTCCCATTGCCGAAATAAGTTCTTTAAGAGGCTCGACTTGCTGGCGCAATTCCTCATCCATAGGCTTTCTCGTCGCCTTGTAACCGTCATACATTTTGTGCCTAAACGTCGGTCCGTGCAAATCGAAAGCAGCTGCGATATGTGTGGGGTTTTGTTCCTTAATAAGCCTCAAAAGTATGCTTAAAAATCCGTAAATCGCGCCCGTATAAAGCCCTTTTGTGGATTTGAGATTGGGCAAAGCATGATATGCACGATGCATAAGGCTGTTGGAATCAAGCAATAAAATCTTATTTTGCGACATAATTCACCTATTTTGCGAGACGTTATTTATTATCATTGCCAAACAAAAACTCTTTAAGCGGACCTTGGAGCAAAGCCTTTGCATCGTCATAACCGTCTTGCATAAATTTGTGCGCACGGTCTTCCGAAAAAGCCATTGCAGGCCCCAAATCTTCCTTTGGCGATACGTAAAATAGATTGAGATTGTCCTTTTCTATCTTACGTCTAGGCTGTTTGCTTGCAACGTTGGTGCGTATGACAAGCATCTTTTCATAACCCGCTCTTGCGAGCAAATTTATCGGCATATTATCGTATACGCCGCCGTCTATATACTTTTTGCCGTCTATCACCTTTGCAGGGAAAATGGGAAAAGTTCCCGATGCGATTATATAATCTATCAGTCTGCCGTCCTCAATGTCCGACATCATCCTCTCAAACGGTTGCATATCCGTTATATTAAACGCAACTACGCCATAATCCTTATTGCTTTGGCGAATAGTTTCCTCATTGACTATACTTTGAAAAAATGTTTGCGACTTCTTGTATGACGCGCCGAGAAATGCAATCGTTTTAAGTCTCTTTTCAAGCACGACTTTGAGCACTGCCGGCGCAACGTTTATACCGTGCAAAGCATCTATCTCTTCGCTTGTAAGCTCATATATCGTGTCGGTTTTGATATTCTCCCATACTTGGAGCATCTTATTGACTCCACCGTCAAGATACAGCGCACCGTTGATTGCTCCTATCGAAGTGCCTACAATTCCGTCGTAAAAAACGCCTATCTCGTCGATAGCTTTCATAACTCCGACTTGATATGCGCCTTTGATACCGCCACCTTCGAGTACTAACCCCAATTTTTGCATAAAATATTTTGATTTTCTTCTTGTGTGTATTGTATGTGATAAAAATCACAAAGTAATTCTTGACGAGAGAGCGCGAGAGAGCGTACTTTCGTCGGCATATTCTATCACACTGCCCTCGGGCAATCCGCGAGCAATCCTTGTAACCTTGATTCCGAGCGGCTTGATAAGACGAGCAATATACATTGCCGTCGCCTCACCCTCGACGTCGGGATTTGTGGCAAGTATAACCTCCTCCACACCGTCGAGACGAGAAAGCAGTTCTTTTATTCTAATATCGTTGGGTCCTATATGCTCCATTGGCGATATTACACCGCCCAACACGTGATATACGCCCTTGAAATCCTTGACCTTTTCAAGCGCAACGATGTCTTTTGGTTCTTTGACGACACAAATGACGTTTGCCTTGCGCTCGGAGCATATATCGCAAATTTCGTTTTCGGTATAATTTCCGCAAACTCTGCAAAAATGCACATTTTGTTTCACGTCACGTATCGCATCAATAAGCTCGTCGGCATCCTCTTGCGGAGAATTCAAAATAGCGTACGCGTAACGTGCCGCCGTCTTCTCTCCGACGGATGGCAATTTGGACAATTGTGCAATTAGTCTTGCAAGTGGTTCTATATATTTCATTTCTCTACGTTAAACAGGCAAACGAATGCTTTTGCACCCATTGGTTGCCCTCATATTAGAAAAGCCCCGTGTTGCCCATAGGTCCGAGCAATTCTTTGGAAAGTTTATCCGCTTGCTCGGTTGCATCGTTAAGTGCGGCAAGAATCATATCTTCGAGCATTTCGATGTCGTCGGGGTCTACTGCCTCGGGTTTGATTGACACCGATACGGGTGTCTTGTCGCCCGTAAGAGTAATTTCAACCATTCCGCCTGCTGCACTACCCGTAACCTCGGTCTCGGCTATTTCTTGTTGAGCCTCTTGCAATTTTCTTTGCATTGCTTGTGCTTGTTTCATAA
>CAZCKS010000051.1:0-7938 GCA_964499325.1 uncultured Bacteroides sp.
ATACGCTTCCAACACTCGCCTCATTATGAGTGCTTCGATACGTTTGTCACTATTATGCTTGCGCTTCATGAATCGAAATCCATATCAAGCCTAATAAGTATATCAAGAGTTTTGCAATGTGTCAAACATTGTTGACAAATTGCTGAAATTTTGATTTTTTATGCGCTCGTAACAACATTTGTTGCACAGCCCACAATAGACACACCGTCCGTTATGCTCACAGAAGTGCCGACAATCTTTGAAAGTTTTTCACAGTTTACAAACGCATATACGTCGACATAGCACTGATTATTGTTGTTAAACACGACTTTCTCAAGATTGCGCAATCCTACAAAAGTACCCGTCTTGATCCTCTTCACGCCATACGGAATGTATATCGTGGTAGGCAATTCCTTAAGCGTTGTGTCTTTAAAGAGATTGTTTGAAATGGATGTCACAATGTATGTAATGAGGTTTTTCGCCTTGCTTTGCGCCTCTTTCTCGTCATAAGAGTAAATGGGTTCTTTAGTTGTTGCATTTACCCAAAACTCGGCTGGAATATACACCTCTTGCATATTAATGCCTACGCTCTCGTCGAATTTATCCGAATAGAACTCGGTTATTTCAACCGAATTAGCACCATTCCCGTCTGCATCGTCCAATACTGTATATCCGAAATATTTTGCCCAAACATAGTTTAAATCAGGGGTAACAGACGGATTTGCCGTATCGGTTGCACCAACTGTTGCGTCGCCGTCTGCCGACGTCCAAACCGCATAGGACACCCCCATCGTCGTCAAAGCGATGGTAAGGAGCACACACGATGCTATTGTCAATGCGATTTTAAGACTCTTTCTCATTTTATCAACTATTCTGCGACGTCGGTTTAAACGCACGCACGTCTTGCGTAATATTATCCTTTTGCAAATAGAATGTTATTGACACCGTCTTTCCAGACATATATAGCAAGTCCGCGTCATAATACTCGTCAACGTTGTTGAAATACACAACAGCCTCGACATAGTATTCCACACCGGGCATAACAAGCATATAAAGCATCTTTTCAGGATTGCCGTCCGCACCCGTTTTCTGCTCAAAATAGATATAGTCAGTGCCTTTAAGCGCATCAGAGCACACTCCGTCAAGAGAAATCTCGCTCACGCTCTTATCCTCTCCCACTCTGACAAGGCGCATTTCCACATTAAACTCGTCTTTGACATCTTCTGCAACGGCTATCTCATCTTGCAACTGTTCGTCTGAAAGATTGCCCGATGAAATGATTTTTGCACTCTGCACGGACAGCGCAAGCGTCTTGCGCCCGTCTATAGACACACCTTCCGTCGTCGTATCGGAACTGCCGATAAAACTTATCGGAAAATAGAATACCGCACATTTTGCGCCCTTCACTATATCTCCGCCCGTATGTTTTAGTTGGGTGCCGATGGGATAGGTTGCGCCCGCAGAAAGCACTCCCGGCTTAATAATAGCAGGCCAAATGGTGCTGTTAGAATCTCCCATTTCCTCATCAATCGTGATTTTTGCACTCTCGATAACTGTAGTGGAATTTATGGTAAAACCGTCCTTTGAACTGCTTGCGGTATTGGAAAACCACGCCGCCGTCACGCTTACGATGATTACGCAAAACACCAACACCAGCACTATTGATGACACTATAAGAGTGCGCTTTGTCTTATTCATATCACACGCCCTCCGCATCATCGAGATTAAGCACGGAAATCATTGCTGAAAAACTGAACGTCGTGCCTTGATAGTCCATGTGGGAATAGTACATCTGATTGCTATAATCGCCCGTAATCAACGGCTTCAACTCTTCGCCGTACAAGGAATCAACGGTGTGAGCGACATACTCGCCAGACTCGCTGTCGTATGACATGTCAGACTTGAAATACTGCGACCAATACAAGCGTTCTGGTGCAAAAACAATATAAAAATCATAAAGTTTTGTTCCGCTGTCTTTTGTGTTGAAATTAACTATCTTTTGTGGCAAATTGGCAGTTGTTGCGTCATCTCGCGCTATATCGTTTATTTTCTCGACATAACCGTTGCCGTCAAATGTGAGTTTTCCGTACGGCGTATACCAAGTCTCGTTTGCCGATTGCGGTGCAATGTATATCTCTTTCTTGGTGTCCTCGTCTATCTCATAGTTTTGGACAGTGCCCGTAACATGCTCCTTGAAGAACCAAGTAAACGCATAAGGGATATTTTGGACATCATCTTTATAATTGCGGTATACGATTTGATTGGTCGTCTCTTTGTCACCGTCTTTAACAGTCTCGTTCTTATAAATGGATGCGCCGTCAAAAGAAAGCGTAAAATCGATATTCTTATCAAGCGTATCAAGGGATATTACGGTAACAAAGGAAAAGGCAAGATTACTATGATTTGCAGGGCTGTTAACTTTATCCGCCATTGCGCTGGATATAATGCGCCCGTCGCTTGCAAGAGCAGTTTGCCCTGCATACTTTGTGTTTTTCCACAAATCTCCATCGCTGAAATCAAAATTGACGGAGTATGCCTGCGCCGTTTCAAGCGTAATCGTGCTTATAGTCACCTTATCGGCATCCGAAAACCACGCAAAAGATGCCCCCACCATTACTACAGTGACGACCATAATCAAGAGCGGTATTGCGATGCCAAACACCGTTTTCACTCTCAAACTTTTGCGCTTTTCGTTGTCCATAATTATCCTTATATACTGATTTCCATATATAGTTTATCTATATATATACAATCGAGCAAGCAATTTTATTGGATTTTTTGTACACTATTTCTATGCAGTGGCAATGTCAAAGGGCGCATCTTGTTGCACAATCGCCTCAAACGCACTCTTTGCCGTACCAAAGTTTATCTTATAATTCTTTCCGCTCTCCACGCTTACGTTTCCGAAGAACGCTCCGCTATATGCGCTATCTCCGTTCGTCGCCTGTGCGTCGACATCTGCGACAAGCACAAATGACGCAAAGCGCAATTCACGTAGCAAGGACACGTTTTGCTTGTTTGCAATGACAATTCTGTCATTGTCCGTGCCGTGATGTTCGCCGACAAGCCAACTCGACTTGGAAATCTTATAGACATTTGCCTGTTGCGTACCGCCGTTGGTGCTGTCTTGAACGTTTACACTCTCTTGCGTGATGTCAAACATGAGCATATACACGTCCACAATATCCTTTAAGCGCATGCTTTGTCTTGCGTTTATCGTCGATATTTGCGCAAGTGCGCTCAAGTCTGTTTCCTCGATGACATCATACACGCCTCTGCCCTTTGCAAGATAATATTCGCTTCCCTCGACATATCCGCTTGTAGAGCCTCTCATCAAGTCCGTATACGTCATCGCACTGCCGTATTCTCCCTCCGACAAGCCGAGACTTGAACCGCTACGTTTCCAAGCGGAAGAGTCAAGATACGTCACATTTGATATATCCGCACTATTTGCAACACTTGCAACCGTCGCGCTCACGTATCCGCTTGCCTCGACATATACGAATGACACTGCATTTTGCAGGTTTGCGCCGTCAATCGAGCCAATTAGACCACCGATATTGCCGCCTTTTGCAGTAATTGTGCCCAGTGCTATTGCATTGCTTATATCCTTGCTCGCATAGCCGAACAATCCGCCGACATTGCCGTCCGCCGTCATAGAAATCGAGCCGTGCCAAGTAACGTTTTCAACGCTTGTGTTGACCACTCCGTCACTGCCGTTTTCAGCCTTACCCGCAATACCGCCGACATTTGAAGATGCACCGCTTGCAGAGATTGTAAAGTTTCTCAAATGCAAATTCTTTACAGTGCCCGTTGCGCCGATTGTATCGAACATACCAACGTTTGCGCCAGTATCGAAACTCATTATATTGAAGTATTCGATGACATAACCATTTCCGTCATAAGAGCCCGTAAAGCCTGCATCTTTTGACTTGAAGATACTGCCGATTGCCACCGCGATGTTTCCTACGCCCGGATTGATAATATTGTCAAGATAAGTCTTGCCAAAGCCCCACTCATAAGGCACGGTATTGCTGTTGCCTTCCTCGTCAATCTCTACCGCCGTGAAGAAACTTGTAAGCATTTCTATATCTTTTTGCGTAAACGTGCCGTCTATATCCGCAACTTGCTTGTACATTGTAAAGATTTTACTGTTTGAACTCTCTATAGCCTTATAGTAACCCCAAGCATTCTCCTCATCGTTAAAGAATATAGACACGTTATATTTGCCCTCGACGTCCTCGAAATAAACATCCCAAGTTGTATATCCGCTCGGCAAGTCCTTGGCATTATCGTATTGTTCTTGAGTGGCAACCGGTACCCAATTATAGTCAGATTGGATAATCTTCATAAAGTTGGCAAAGTCACTATCACCCGTCTTTTGCGACGCAGTCCAGTAGAAAGACGCTATAAGCAAATCGGCAAGCGAGGATATTGTCATCTCATTGCTATCGCTGTTGACAAAGTAACCAATCGTAAGAATGGGCTGATTGCTCAAACGGAAGTTGAATTCCATACCGCTTCCGCCCTTAATCTTTGCGCCCAATTGCGTGCTGTTTGCGCTACCGCGGATGACGGTATAACTCTTATAGCCACCCTCTTTATTCTTCCAACCGTTGACAACCTCTATTTCGGCGCCTGCCTTATCTGTCTCTTTGTTTTCGCCTGCAACATCCAACCATTCGGTGTTGTACGTGTTGTCGTCGTTGACGTAACTTTGAGTTGTATTTGAATACGTCACTCTTATGGATTTTACGGTAATCTCAATCTGCAGGTCTTTTACGCTTTGTGACGTATTGTGTTCCTCGTCTCTCATGTCGAACACATCAACTACTCTGCCTGCTTCTTGATTGTATTGTTCGCCCTTGCTATTGCGCACGACAAACACATAGTTTTTCTCGTCGTCACCGCTTATGCTAAACTGCAATTTCTTGTAGAATTGACCGTTGTTCCTATATATGTCGCCGTCCAAATACACGTTGTTTACATAACTGTCGAATTGAGAACGATCTTTACCCGTTTCAATATATTTTGCAACAATGGTAGCGTCGTCACTCGCATACCAACCACTGACAATAAAGCCTTCGCCACTGCGATAGATTGCGCTCTTGGAAGTTCCAGACGATTGCGACGATGCGCTTGCGCCTTTTTCACCGCCGTAGAATACGTTTCCGTTGTACGTCCTTGTCGCCTTGCCGTTACGCAACTTATCGAGCGTTACTGTCAACGTCTTTTCCGTGATGGTACCGATAGATTTCGTCTCGGTGCTTGACGCATTGGTATCATACTTGTAATTGGCAGAATATTCCGCTTTAAGCGAGTAGGTAAACACAACATCTTTACCGCTTCCGACATTCTTATCCGTGTATTTTGCTGTTATCGTAAATGCGTCGGATGTCGGAGAGGATCCACCATTAGTCGAGTCGACGTTGTAGGTAATATTCCTCAATTTGTCACTTGTAACAGTTACGCCTCCATCGTACTCCTTTGACACAGAACCGCTTACGTAAGTTATGACAATTTGAGACTGGATGATATTAAACGCATCGCTTGTCTTTCCACCGACAAACTCATAGTTTTGTGCAGAAGAATTCACACCGTCATTTACGCAATTACCGCTCAATGCATGCGAAACATATTGCATTTTATATCCCGTACCAACCTCAGTCTGTTGACCGCTTACCGTTACGGTAAGTTTATCTGCGCCATATCCTTCAAACGTATTGTTGCTCGACTTAATAGAGGTCTTGCCGTCACTACCTGCAAATTCCAGTTTTTGTACGGACAAACCTTGTGATTTTTTATAGTAATACACAAAATCGGTTTCCGTACTCCACACAATGGTAACTTGTCTGGGCGCAATGGTATACGTTGCGTTTCCGCTTGAGGTGGCATTGTAGTTAGTAGACACATTAATACCCTGTCGCATTGCCGTAACAGGCGTAGTAGTATCGATACTGACGTTGTACGTGCCTGCATTGACAAAGGCTTGTGCGGTCAAATCGCCTGCCTTGTAGTTTATCTTAATGGTGTCTCTACCAAAGGTATAATCATCATTCTTTTCCGCCGCCCCGACAACGGATACTTTCGGCTTGTGCGATTTTGCGTCGTACGTAACATTTGTCGTGCCCGAAATAGTGATGGTCAAATCCTTCTTATTGATTTTCCACTCATACGTCGTGGCAGTAAAGGAGTAGTTCTTTGATGGATAACTATTTCCCGTCAATTTCAAGGTTGCCAAATACTTATCGCTTCCATTCAATGCATTCGTATCGATTGTGCCGTCCGTGTCATTATTGCCCTTTGACAGAATATCGCCGTTGCCCTTTGTATAATTCGCCTTGAGGCTACCTGTAAGTTGCATTGTTACGGTGTCGCCGTCAAGAACTCCTGACACTGTTATCTTCTTCAAACCTTGATGGTAAGTATTATAGACATACTCGTGGTTTGTTCCGCCGTCGGCAGTCCACTCTTCCGCCACAGAAATAGGCTTTGGCGTTATTTGAACGGAGTTTGTAAGAGTGCCTTCGTAAGCACATTCCACACCAGATATATTGCCCGAATATGTCAATTTCGCAGTGTATGTCGTGGCATTTGCGCCCGTTGTAAAAGTAATAGTTACTGCTTTTTTGGCGGTTTTAATTGAATAACTTATGTTATTATTATCTGTTATCGTCGCATTAAAATATGTTTTTACAAAAGCAACTATATCCTCTATCTCGTGGTCGGCAGTTACGGTTGCAACGAGGGTTGTAGCGGACTTGTTATACACCTTGTTACTACTTGCATTCCAGTTGACGGTCAATTTGTTTTCGCCGATTGTCAAAGCGGGACTTTGTGCGCCTGCCTCCGTCTCAAAGATGTAGTTGCAGTTATCATTCTTTTGGTCAAGTTGTAAATAATAACTTCCCTTCAATATTGCTCCGCTTAACGTTATTTTGTTTTCCGCATCGCTAACAGTAGCCGTTATTGTGCTTACACGCGAATTATCCGGCTTTATAGAAATCGAAGTTCCCGTCCAGGCGCCATTCTTAATCAGCGATGCATTATACACATTATCCTTGTAAACATCGGCAACTATTCTCGGATTAAGCATAGTAATGGCAGAGAGATTTTCGTTGAATTGGAATCCTGTTATCTCCCAAGTTATGCCGTGCGTCTTGTTGTCGAATTGCACGCTTGTGCTTCCGTCAGCAGTCTTAATCGTCAACTTTGCGGGGTTAACAATCACCTTGGTTTCGTTGGAATTTGCCCAAGTATAACAATTACTCGGATTGTTATTTGTGGTATTCAAAGCCAAATTGTAATCTTTTGCATTTACAAAATTAACCTTAAATGTCAATTCATTAGTGACATTGCCGTCTGCCATGCTCACATTGAACTTGGTATCGTTACCGCTCAACGACGCACTGCTCTCTTGCACGTGAATGTCGGCTTTGGGTATGGTTATACCTTGCTCTCCGACCTTATCGTCAAACGCTGTTCCGCTCTTATAATTGACAGTGCCGTCTTTGATATTGACCTCTATTGTAGTCAACTTATTTCCGGATATTATCAAATCGAAGTCTATAGTCGTATCCGACGGAGCGATGTTTGTCACGGTAATGGTTGAAGATATATCTTTCTCGCCATACGTTTTGTTTGTAACGGATGTCGCGTTAAACGTCAATTTACGGCTGTTTATTCTCCAAGTACCGCTCGTTATACCTCCGACGACGTAAGCCTTGCCCAAGTCGTCAAAGTAGAACACTTTAACGTCAGAAGTATACGTGCCAGGGACTTTTGCGGTGTTGGACGTGTTGTAATAATACTCGTTTTCCTTGGTGATATCCGCTGTGTTATCGTTTATCGTGCTGTTGTAGGATATATCGCTTTGCAACGAAATCGGCGCATATCTCTCATATCCGTTGTATGTGAGCGAACTGCCCATTGCCACCGAGCGATAATAGACGGCAACGT
>CAZCKS010000052.1:0-7267 GCA_964499325.1 uncultured Bacteroides sp.
GATTATGCTGGTGTGACAACCGCGAGAAACAACTGTATGTGTCGTCTCGCAAGGGTCGGCACATTTTTAATTTTAGGAGGAAACAAAATGAAAAACAATTCAGATTTAGGCTCTTACGATTTTATCGACGTTTGCGCAAAAATCACACCTGTACTTACAATAATTGCAGCAATCTTCACATTTATTTTCGGCATTATTGCAAGCGTATACGGAGAATGGTGGTACTTTATCATCATATATATTTTTGGCGGTGGTGTCATATTGTGTGCATACTTTTTCCAAATGATGCTCATATCACTTTGTCACGACGTATACACAATAAAACGCCATTTGATACATGCCGATAGCATACCCGACTTAAATAGTACAAATGGTACAAATGGTACAAATAAAAACATTGCATCACGAAAAGACTGTCCGCGTTGTTTTGGCGAAATATCAGATAATGACAAGGAGTGCCCAACTTGCGGATACAAACTTAAATAACGAAACACATTGATTCTATTATTCAAAAGCGCAACCGTTCGGGTTGCGCTTTTGTGTTTTAACAAGGTTATTATATTTTACAAAAGTTGAATATACATTGTTGACATTGTTTTTGAAAACATCATATTTTCGATATTCTAACGATGTTAATTGCAGTTTTTATTTATGGACTTGGCTTTTATTAGAACAGCTAAATTTGTTATGCCTTGGCTTTTAGAGAGGTTTTTGCGCCCTTGTTCACGCGCATTGCGTTGAGTATGGCAACCATTGCAACGCCGACGTCGCCGACAACGGCTATCCACATAGAAAGCGAGCCGAGAACACCGGTTGCCGAGAGTGCCATAATGCCGACTTTGACGGCAAGCGAGCCGATAATGTTTTCATAGACAATACGCATTGTCTTTTTTGCAATTTGCTTTGCAGTGACAATACCGCTTAAATCGTCTTGCATAAGAACGACGTCGGATGCCTCGATTGCTGCATCACTGCCCACACCGCCCATTGCAATGCCTATATCCGAGCGCATAAGCACAGGTGCATCGTTTACGCCGTCACCGACAAAGCAAAGAACGTCGTTTTTATCTTTTTGTGAGAACATTTGCTCCACGTACTCGACTTTATTTTGAGGGAGCAAAGATGCTTTATAATCGGTCAATGCCAATTCGCCTGCAACTTTCGATGCAATTTGCTCATTATCGCCCGTAAGCATAACCGTCTTGCATCCCATTTTGTTGAGAGAAGAAACGGTGTTCTTGGACTCGTCTTTAACCTCGTCGCAAATAAGCAATGCGCCGACGTATTTGCCATTGTGCGCAACATATACAACAGTACCGATTTTGTCTTGTTTTTGGTATTCTATCCCGTTTGATTGCATCAATTTTTCATTTCCGCAACATATAATGTCATCGCCTTTTTTCGCAATTATACCCTGTCCTGCAACATTAGTAAGAGTGTATCCGCCCTCAACATCTTTGCCGTAACACTCCACTATCGACTTTGCAATCGGGTGGCTCGAACCGTTTTCGGCAATCGCGGACAAATGCAGTATCTCATCCTTATTCTCTATGGGCAAAACTTCGCTTACGGCAAAATTGCCTTTTGTCAGCGTGCCTGTCTTATCAAAGACAAATATATTTGCTTTATCAAGCATTTCAAGGTAGTTGGAACCCTTTATCAATACCCCCTCTCTCGATGCGCGACCAATACCTGCAAAGAAGGAAAGCGGCACGGAAATTACAAGCGCACACGGACAAGACACAACCAAGAAACTCAATCCTCTATATACCCACGTGAACCAATCGCCGGTTATTGCACCCGGTACGATTGCAAGCAATATTGCACAAATAACAACAATCGGAGTGTAATATTTGGCAAATTTAGTAATGAAGTTTTCCGCCCTTGATTTCTTGCTTGAAGCGTTCTCTACAAGGTCAAGTATCTTAAAAACTGTCGAATCATAGAATGCTTTTGTCGCCTTTACCTCAATTTGAGAGGTCAAATTGACACAACCGCTGATTACGTCGTCACCCTCAAACAACTCACGCGGAAGTGATTCGCCCGTAAGCGCTTTGGTGTCAAGAGTTGTTGCGCCTTTGATGATAACGCCGTCAAGAGGTATCTTTTCACCGGGATAGACAACGATGATATCCCCTATCGCCACTTCGCTTGGATCGATAGTGTCAATCTCGCCGTTCTCCCTCATTACGTTGGCATAGTCGGGGCGTATATCCATAAGCGTGGAAATTGATTTGCGAGATTTGCCCGTGGCATAGTCTTGGAAAAATTCACCTACTTGATAAAACAAGAGCACCGCACATCCCTCGTCAAAGCCCTCACTCCCCAAACGAGTAACACTTGTATATATGCCGAGCGCAAACGCACCGAGTGAGGCAACGCACATAAGCAAGTTTTCATCAAGCACTTGTCCGTGCAAGGCATTCCTACCTGCAGAATACAAAACGTCATAGCCTATGACGAGGTATATTGCAAAATACAGCCCAAAAGGCAAAAGCCAGCCGTATTCACCGCCCACGCTCGCTGCAAGGTCGATACTCTTATCAACAATAAGAACAACCAAAAACGCAACAAGCGCAATACAAATGCGTGTCAAATTCTTTTTTTGTTTTTTGGAAAACGCGATTTTTTTCATAATCATCTTATAATCGTGCAATCGGGTTCTATTCTCTTGCACGCCTTTACAACTTTATTCATTATTTCGTCAAAAGTAGCCTCGTCGGCATCAATCGTAAGACGTTGTGCGATAAAACTTACACTCGCTTCGTTTACTCCGTCGATTTTTGAAATGGCACGTTCCATTTTTGCGGCGCAGTTTGCGCAGTCAAGGTCTTCAAGTTTGAAAATCTTTTTCATAGTTTTACTCCTTCTCTATTATGACAATCCGCATAGCGGTCAATTCCTATATTTTTATTTGAACATTTCTATTGTTGAACAATTATTCAACTATAGCCCCTAAAAAAGCGGGGCATACGCCCCCTTTTAGGTGTTTAGCACAAGGAAATCACTTTTCGTTGACGTGAATCAATCCGCATTGCATTATCAACGTAACATGGTCGTCGTCAAGCGAATATCTGACTTCTTTGCCTTCTTTGGTGCCCTTGACAAGTTTGATTGCTCGCAACACTCTCAACTGATGAGATACCGCAGACGTGCTCATATTCACACAATCGGCAATCTCGCCTACGCACATATCTCTTTTTTCAAGGCAAGAAAGTATCTTCACTCTCGTCGGATCACCAAGCGCCTTAAAAAGTTCCGCCAAAGCAAAAACTTCCTCTTCTTCAGGCAAAACGTTTGCATATTTTTCGTCTATTGTGTTTTGCATATTCCCTCATTTGAACAATCATTCAATCATTCATATATAATATATGTCATATAAGCCGATTTGTCAATACAATTTTGACAAAAATTTTAGAATTTCCAAACAAATATCGCAACTTTGCCAACTATTTTGACAACAATATTGATTTTGTTATCTAAATATTATACAATGTTTAGTAGAATTTATTGCGCACACGTGCGCATAAGGAGGAAATATGGGCAACTCAAAAATGCATCGTCTGCCAATGGTACTTGTTATCACTCTTGCGATTTTGCTTGCAAGCGTAATGACATTCTCTGTTGTAGACGGCGTAACAATGGCTGAGAGCGCCGAAAGCATCGCATCCGAAAGCACGCTTAAAATCGGGCACGTCAGCGACATTCACTACTTCCCCATCGACCATTGCTATCAGGACGTAACCAACGAAAATTACGTCACAAGCGATTTTTACAATTCGATGACGGGCGATACGAAACTCGTACTTGAAAGCGGTATGGTGCTTGCACAACAAGTGAAGCAAGTTATCCAAGACGCCAAAGACGGCATCGCACCGATGTATATGTTTGCATCAGGCGACCTTAGCAAAAACGGCGAGCATACCGCACTTATCGACGTGGCAAACGCATTGCGTTATATGCAAAACGAAGTGAGAAAGGTGGAAGGATATGAAAACTTCCAAGTTTTCTCAACGGTTGGCAACCACGACTTGTATAACGCATCGGGTGCACTCTACTCCCAAGAAAACGGCGAAGGCAGAGAGTCAGACGGCGTATCGGCGGCACAATTTGCTCTTATCTTTGCAGGTCTCGGCTATCCCGACGCAAACCTTACGGGCAAGAACGGCGCAATTAATCTTACGGAATACTTCCCCGAGGATTACTGGCACGGCACCTATACAAACGGTTATGTCGCGTCCACAACCGCAACCAATCTTGACATCCACTATTATAGCGATAATCTTGATCAAGTTGCACACAACAGCACACTTTCCAATACGGAAAAACTCAATCTTTATTACTCGCTCGGCGATACTTTGAACGTGTTGACATTCAGCGTGGATATTCTCGATGCAGAAAAGCACACAACTTCTTGGTCTATCGTCGTTGCAGACGCAAGCGATAGAGAAACCGAAGAAGTCGGTGCATTCGTACGCGTGGGAGAGAACGAATTCAACTACCTCAAAAACGCAAAACCCGACACAAAATATTACCTTGTGGACGGCGATAAAACGCTTGAAGAAGGCGGCAGCATAAATACCGAAAACGTATACAACTGCGATAGCACGGAAATTGCTAATGCATTTGCAAGCGGGAAAGAAGTGTATCGCGCAACTGGGCTTAATCACCTTTGCGGCGGTCGCTTGACGGAAGGCGTCGTAAACTGGATTGAAGAGTTTGCAAAGGCTCAAAACGCATCCACTCCCACCCTCGGCGAAGAATCAATCATCTGCTGTTTCCACCAAAACGCACTTCCGCACTGGGAGCAAGAGGATGAAATTCTCAAAGATTTCACTATCTACAACTGGGAATACACCTCAAAAAGATTGCTTGCCATGGGCATTAGGTACATCTTCACAGGTCACATGCACGCAAGCGACGCTATGTCCTACACCGATGAGGCAGGCAGAACGCTTTATGACTTCCAAACGGGCTCTATAATAAGTTACGACTCTCCGCGCAGATACGTAACATTTACACGCTTTAACTGCGACGGCAAACTTGGCGAAACTTGCGAATCCAGCGTTTACAGAATGGACGATATTTGCAACAATCCGCTTAAAGCAGTGCCCAGTTACAACGTGTTTGAAACGGCAGAGTTCGATTACACAACATTCATTCCCAAGTTCGAGATATATACGCAAGCAAAAAACAATAATAATTCAAGCGAATATATTGCACAAAAATGGAAAGAAGTGGTTGACACCAACCCTGACTATCTTGCCTATATGATTCAATACGCCAACGGTATCGGCGAAATGTCCTACAACGACTATATCAACAAGGAGATTTACTCTCAACTTCTCGATCGTCTTGTGAGCCACTTCCTCAACCAAGACACGATAGACTCCCTCCTCTCCACCGTTACGAATTTTGTGAGCGATTTTGCGGAAGGTAACGGTACGATTAACAACCTTGTGCGTACTATGCTGTTCCCCGGACAAGTTCCAAACAAAAAGACGGCTGTGACGCAACTTGTGCAATATATACTCGATACAGTTGTAGGCGGAAAGGATCTCGGTCTCGTCTACAAATACAAAGACGTAGAATATGACACAGTGCTTTCTCTCCTTGACAAAGTTGTTGCGGACATACTTGACTGGTCATACGGCGACGATAGCATTCAAAGCGAAGTCAACCCGACAAATAGCGGAAAAATGAAAGTGCAAGATGTTGCGGCATTTATCCTTACCGCTCACACTGCAGGCGTCGAAATCTCCCTTAACGAAACAAAAGAATCCATTGCACAGGCAGGATACACCGAAAAGGCTTGCGGTGATAATACATACGGCTACAAGCACCCAACCGACGCAACATATCGTTTGCGTATGGTCGCGGCTATGAATGATATGCAAAATCAACTCCAAAGCGGTAAATTTGTGGAAGATTTGCTCAACGCTATCATCAATCCCCTCTACGCCGAAGACGGCTCATTGCTTAAAGCAATCCTCAACTACCGTTTTGACTTTGAAAAAGCAGTCGACGCAGGATACCTCACTCAAAAACAATTCGACGCATTGAAAAACGGTCTTTCAAATCTGGGTAACAGTCTGCCCAACTTGCTCAAGTTAGTATCGGGATCGGATATGCTGGGTGGCATAACACTCTCTGTTCCCGAAGATTTCTCTCTTGACGCAAACGACTTCTGCCTCATCGACTTGCTCAACGATTTCCTCCCGACAATCAAGGACGTCGTCGGAAATATGCTCGGCTTCTCTCTTGACGGTCCGGACGTATACTCAATTATCGACAACTTCCTCGACAGTTATCTTGTTGACAGTTTCTATGTCGGTCTCGGCGGAATCGGTGAAGGTATCGTAATTGCATTTGCAACCGACGTATATCCTGACCTTGCCAACCCCGTTGATCCCAGAGATATCACTCTCGTGCAACCACACGCAGACTACAAGTATGCCGACACTCAACTCTCCTATTTGAGCACTCTCAATGCCGCTTCGACTGTCGACGCAACATTCAATGCCGCAACGCAAGACAACGGCAGAGTTCCCTCTCGCGTTACCGGCAATTTCGATACGGCGAATAGCACAACTGCTTATACCGTAAAATTCTACACAAACGAAGACGTTTACGGCACATTCAGACTCCTCGACGAGAACGGCAACGAAATCGGCACAGTGTCTACAACAAAAGCAAACGCACTCAGCGCATACGCTCAAAACGCAACCGACTTCCTTGACGTAACGGCGGAAGACACGTTTGACGGCATAAAAGTGAGTATGCTCACCCAAACAAAACCACAATATATTCCTCTCATCGACCTCGGACTTCTCTGCCTCACACACGGCGAAATAATGGACGATGAGGACAATCTCTACACCTACGCAGACCGTGACAACGTCGTTGCAGGAAGCGTGATTTATTGGAACGTTACAACTGTTACTATTACGGGACTTGAAGCAGGCAAGACGTACTACTATGACATCGCAGGTAATTATGCTGTAGGCGATAACACCGCTTACTTCTCTCTTGTCGATTTCATAGACCAATCATCTCTCACATTCACAACCGCAAAGGACGCAAGCGTCGATACGTTTGAGTTCCTCACGATTGCGGATATTCAAGGTATGATTCAAGGCATGTACAAGTCAAGTCATGAGGCTGTCGAAGCACTCCTCAACGACGAACGCACCAAAGATTTCGACTTCATCCTCAATGCCGGCGATATGTGCGACAACGGAAAGAACTTCAATCAATGGGGTATGGC
>CAZCKS010000053.1:0-7156 GCA_964499325.1 uncultured Bacteroides sp.
ATAAACTCTTTATGGAGGCAATTATCTATGCAATATTCAAGTGAAGTCGAAAAGATGTGTTGCGTTGCAAAAGGTCCCAATCACGGCCCCGCTCCCATTCCCGAAGAGGGCAAATGGGTTCAAGCAAGAGAGATTAAGGACATCAGCGGTCTTACGCACGGCATCGGCTGGTGCGCACCTCAACAAGGCGCTTGCAAACTTACTCTCAACGTCAAAGACGGCATTATCCAAGAGGCTCTCGTCGAGACTCTCGGTTGCTCTGGCATGACGCACTCTGCTGCTATGGCGGCTGAAATTCTCACCGGAAAAACCATCCTCGAAGCACTCAATACCGACCTCGTATGTGATGCTATCAACACCGCTATGCGTGAACTTTTCTTGCAAATCGTGTATGGCAGAACGCAATCCGCTTTCTCCGAAGACGGTCTTGTAATCGGCGCAGGTCTTGAAGACCTCGGCAAAGGTCACCGCTCTCAAATCGGTACAATGTACTCCACTGTCGCAAAAGGACCTCGCTATCTCGAAATGGCTGAAGGTTATGTCACAAAAGTCGCTCTCGATGCAAACAACGAGATTATCGGCTATCAATTCTGCAAACTCGGCGTGTTGATGGATATGATCAAGAAAGGCGTTGATGCAAACGAAGCAGTCGCAAAATGCACCGGTACCTACGGCAGATACAAGGCTGAAGACGGCGCCGTCAAGTGGATTGATCCGCGTCAAGAATAATGGAGGACAAAACAATGAGTGTCACATTTGAAGGTTATGAAAGAAGAATAGACAAAATCAACAAAGTTCTTGCTCAATACGGTATCAAAGACCTCGAAGACGCAAGAGCGATTTGCCTCTCCAAGGGCGTTGACTGCGACAGCATCGTAAGAGGCGTACAACCAATTTGCTTTGAAAACGCAGTGTGGGCATACACCGTTGGTTGCGCAATCGCGATCAAGAAAGGTTGCACAAATGCTGCAGACGCCGCAGAGGCTATCGGCGAAGGTTTGCAATCATTCTGTATCCCCGGCTCCGTTGCAGAACAACGTCAAGTCGGTCTCGGACACGGCAACCTTGCAGCAATGCTCCTTAGAGAAAGCACAAAGTGTTTCGCTTTCCTCGCAGGTCACGAATCTTTCGCGGCTGCAGAAGGCGCAATCGGCATTGCAAAAACTGCAAACAAAGTTAGAAAGACTCCCCTTAAAGTTATCCTCAACGGTCTCGGCAAGGACGCAGCGTTCATCATTTCTCGTATCAACGGCTTCACTTACGTGCAAACCAAGATGGACTACTACACTGGCGAAGTGAAAGTTGTCAAAGAAACTCCCTACTCCAACGGCGAGCGTTCTGCAGTCAGAGTTTACGGCGCAGACGACGTCACGGAAGGCGTTGCAATCATGCGTCTTGAAGACGTTGACGTTTCTATCACGGGCAACTCCACCAACCCGACTCGTTTCCAACACCCCGTCGCAGGCACTTACAAGAAATGGTGCGTTGACAACGGCAAGAAATACTTCTCTGTTGCATCTGGTGGCGGCACGGGACGTACACTTCACCCCGATAACATGGCTGCAGGTCCTGCATCATACGGCATGACGGACACGATGGGCAGAATGCACTCTGACGCACAATTCGCAGGTTCCTCTTCAGTCCCTGCACACGTCGAAATGATGGGTCTCATCGGCATGGGCAATAACCCGATGGTTGGTGCAAGTGTTGCTTGCGCTGTGGCTGTTCAAGAAGGTATGACCAAATAAGTTCTTGCGCAAAAGCAACATACTTTGTGTTGTTTACAACACATGAACCAAAACACAAAAGCATCTCGCATGAGGTGCTTTTTTGATTCTATAAAAAGTGTTGCTTGCGCAGTAGCAGTATAAGAAGGTATGACAAAGTAATCTACTCTGCTACTGTTTAGTAGAGATTATTCAAAAGTATAAAAGTGTTCCTTGAGAAATCGGGGAACGCTTATTTTTTTGCTCAAATACATTTACCGTTTATTTAGCACATTTGTATATTGTGTTGAGTATTGACAAAGGATATGTTAAAATTTTGATATGGAAAATGAAATTACCTCCAACATAATGGAAGCAGAAAGCACACTATTAGTGCCTGCTAAAAAGCAACGAAGCGCAAATTTTGAATTGCTCCGCATACTTTGTATGCTTATGATTGTCGCTTGGCACTTCTCGCTTCATGGCGAATGGAACGACAATATGACGGGATGGAATTTGGTTGTTGACGGAATATTACATTCCATATTCCGTCCCTCGGTCAACCTATTCGTAATGATAGGCGCATACTTCCTCTCGTCATCAAAAAACACTCACGTGAACCTCAAAAAAAATCGGTAAATTGTGGGGTGCAGTGTTTTTTTACAGCGTCGTGCTATATGTCACATCCCTCTTCATCTACGATGAGGTACGTCCATTTAACTGGAAAGAGTTTTTAGAGGCGATTTTCCCTGTAATTTCGGGCAAATATTGGTTTGTTTCTACATATATTTTCCTTCTTCTATGCGCTCCTTTCCTAAATATGATTATTAGAGGAATTACGGTCAAACAACACGTGTTCATATCCGCATTCTTCTTACTTGTAGGTTTTATTTCGACAGACCTCCACTTCGGTTTTTCGCAATTACCGTTTAGCAAGGCTTACATAATTTGGTTTGTAGGTTTATATTTTATAGCAAGCCTAATACGACGTGTTGATTTCAAAATCACAAGAAAATGGGCACCGATTGCAATCATTGCCTATCTCGTCACATTATTCTTTGGATATTTTGGCAAATCACACACGTCATTGTCCACCTCTGTAAGTTCGATTATTGTATTTACATTTTTCAAAGAATTGAAAATCAAAGACGGTTTTGTATCAAAAGCAATATGCAAAATATCTTCCCTTACCTTTGGCGTATACCTTATTCACGACAGCAATGAAATGAGAGCGTATATATACCAAAACATTTTCCATTCCTACAAATATTATGACAGCGACGTGGCAGTTCTTATCGAAATCGGATTTGTTCTCGTAACCTTTGTGGTATGCTTGGCAATCGAATTTGCAAGACAAGAATTGTTCAATGTCGGCAATATCGCTATCATAAAAATCAAAAACAAAACAAAAGTTAAAAGAAACACTAAAAATGCCGTTATTAAGGATAACAATATGCAAACTCCCAACAACGCACAAGACTTTAACGGTGAAAGCACAAACAATGAAAATGTTGATGATAATCAAATAAACGCAATATCAAAAAACATAGAAAACAGCGAAACAAATACTGTCCAAAACACATTAGAAAACGACGATACGGAATCCGACAAATAACCTATTATATCGTTACAAATAAATAATAAATAGCATACAAAAAGCACCGTGTTATGCTTTGAAAGGATGTTGAGAATTTCCATTTCATCAAGTGTTTTTGAACCGCCTATGCCTATAGTTTTGCCGTCGATTTTACTGTCCAAATAGGCGTTTGCCTCCTCCACGGTTTCAAAATATGAAAACTCAAAATCATGTTTTTCAAAATTGCTTTTGATACTTGTAATATCCATAATTGTACCTCATTGTATAAAACAACCCTGCAAACGCATGCTTGCAGGGTTGAAATAATAACAAAAATTATTGTTCGCGAATAATGTCCGTTTGAGCAAACTTCTTAATCTCTTTCATGTGAGCGTTTGCCTCGTCAAAAGTATTTTGCGGAGATCCCTTATGCACATAAGTCTTACGTTTGAGGACAAAGAAGAATTTACCCTCGCCTGCTTCTATCGTGTACGTACCGATAATGGCATGCGATTTAAAGCGGTTGATTGCACGCTCGCAATATTCCTTTGTCGTATAGTTGGAACTCTCGTAAATGTTGTTTCCGCTTGCGTCGTAAAGGGTGTAGAAATACTCTTGAGTGCCGTCTGCTTTGTCAACGTGTTCAATGACGTATTTGCCGTAAATGACAGACTCGTCAAATCCATCGACCTTTGCAGGTGCATTACGCACGTTCTTTGGAGTCTTAAGAGCGGCGAACGGAGGTGCGACTTTCTTGATAACGACTTTCTTGTCCTTGTTGGCATTGAGCGCCTCAAGTTCCGCCTCTTTGGCAGCAAGTTTCTTTGCAAGAGCGGGTGACGGAGTGCCTTCATAATAGCAAGCGTCTTCTGGATCGTAATAATATCCTTCGTAAGTTCCGTCATATTTAGACCAATCGTCAGGTTTCTTCTTGACGACTTTCTTTGTGGCAGGTTTGGCAACACCCTGTTTCTTGGGCTCTTCAACGGGCTCTTCGGCAGGAGTCGGTTCCTCAACAGGTGCAGGAGCAGGTTCCTCAACAGGAGCAGGCTCTTCGACAATCGGTTCGGGTTGAACTTCTTTGACAGAAGCGGGTTGCTCTTGAACAGGTTCCGTCTTGGGTTCGTCAACAGGAGTCGGTTCCTCAACAGGTGCGGGCTCCTCAACAACAGGAGTCGGCTCTTCAGCGACAGGTTCTTCAACCGGCGTGGGCTCTTCTACAGGAGCAGGCTCTGCAACCGCCTTGGGTGCAGGAGCGGCATTCGCTTGATAATTGCCGTCTTTAAGAGCATTGCGCATTCTTGTAAGTTTTTGATTTAAGCGCAATTCTTCGCCGGTAATGCCATATTCCGCATAAAACTCGTTTTCGGCAGCATCTTCTTTTGCGTCGCCCTTTTCCTTAATGGATTTGAGGACAACGACAACAAGCACTGCAACGAGCGCAACGAGAGCAAGCACCATTGCGATAATCACAACAAGTGCATTATAACCGTCGAGAGGACCGAGTTTGAGGTTTTCAATCATACTTCCACCCCTTATGTAGAGTATTCTAAACATAAATATATTAACACACAAAGCGCGCAAGTGCAATACATTTTTATTTTTTTTCGGTTCCAAAGGGACATTTCGCCGCAAAAATATCAAAATGCGCACCGTTTTACGCATTTGCACGACATAGTTTATGCGTTTTTTAACGCAAATATTTGTTTTTGTGACTTCACTATACACTTTTCTTTGTCTGCTATCAAAAAAGAAAATACGCCAACTCGGCTTTTATCCTAATCATCAATGCACGTTAACCATCGTTTGAGATTATGCAAAAATTCCGTTAAGGGCGACATATAATCCAGACGCCGCAATACCCAGAGATATGATTGTCAATACCAGTTGCCATCTATTTGTTTTTGTCAAAAATACATAGCGAGAAGACGCAACAAACGCAAGCCTAAAGGCAATTATCCCCACCGCTGTACAAGCAACTGGAATTGTTGCAAAACTTATGCTTCCGACAGCGCTGACAAATACTCTAAACGGCAATAACAAAAATTTGACAATCCATACAAAACCGCCCCAACTCGTTATCAAAGATAACAACACAAGCACCAACAGTAGCACATACACTACCATTATGTATGGCAAAACAATAAAGTTTGAAAGTATAAACAATGTCGGCACTTCTCCGAAAAAGTGCGCCACCAGCGGATATGTGGTCAAATTGGTTGCCAATGACACCGCACACACGCTTACAAATTTTCTGCCGATATGACGTTTGGGACTAATCTTATTCACTATCTTATTCCCGAACTTCTCAAACGGCTTGCAGAACATAAATATGCCTGCAACGGAGGAAAATGACAGCAAAAATCCGACATCCATAATTGACGTTGGACGGAATAACAAAATTATAATCGCAGACAATGAAAGTGCGGATAAATCGTCCTTCTTTCGCCCGAATGAGGACGCAAACATAAACACACCGCTCATTGCGACGGCTCTTAAAGAAGATGCGGTAAATGAACAGAGCATCGAATAAAAGAGCGTCAAAAGCAATACCGCTATGAAACTGATTTTTGGATTGACTTTCAACTTTTTGAGGACAAAATACAGCGCACCTGCAAGCGTGGATACATGAAGACCGCTGACAGCCAAAACATGCGCCAATCCGCTTGCTTTTATATCGTCGTATAAGTCATCGTCAATACCGAACTTGTCGCCCAATACCAATGCTTGCGCAATCGATGCACTTTTGTCGTCATTGTTTTCGTATAAAAGTTTCTTGATTGTAAGTTGCAAATTATCGGGAAAACCAAGTTTTCCGCTTGAAATCACACTTATACTCTTCACGCTGATTTTGTATCTAACGTCGTTGTTTATGCGTAATGCATACATTGTATCGAACTTGCTATTGTGCGATATGTATGTGAGCGTGCCCTCTATCTCGACAATATCGCCGGGAGAAAAACACAAATCGTCCTCGTCGATATATGCCTTTGCAAGGTAATCAAATTCACCGTCGTCCGTATCGAAATCTCCGACATAAAAGTGTGCCATTCCGTCCTCAACGACAATCTCGCTCTTTACCTGTGCACTAAACGTACCGCTGTATGCGTCTGTTGCATTTGCATTGTATACGATAGCGGTTGTACAAGATGCGACAAAGCCAATTATTATCGCAAGCGGAATATAACAAAACTTCCTTGATTTCTTAAATGCGACGACAAGTGCAAAGGACAAAATAAAAAGCGAAAGCAATGCAATATTCCATGCAATACCTTCGCCGTAAATACACTCTGAAAGAACTATACCCACAACCATTGCAAGTGCAAAGAAGACCATAGGTCTGTAATTGAAAATGCGCCTGCCCTTGATTGTCATAATTATCCTCTTTTGTGCAAGTTTAAAACCACGCTAATAACGCAACTGCGGCTTTAAACACTCATTTTGATACTTAAACTATCTTTTCTTATTTTCTTCCAGTGATAAGAACATCAACGCCCAGTCCCAAAATATCTGTTGCGACAACGTCGCCTATCTTGACGTCTACGGGACAATTAAGGGTACCGATGTAGTTGACAACGTCAAAAATTCTCTCTTTGGGAACGCTTGCGCTTGTCTTGCAAGAAGCAATAGAACCGTCTTGAAGTCTTACAAGCGTGGTAACGTTTCTGCGCGGATGAGTGTACTCTTCCTTGCCGTATAATTCGCCTCTTTTGCAAGTATTGCCTTTTACTACAACTTCGCCGTTTATCTCCTCGATTTCGAGAGGACAGCCCATCGGACAATTTATACAAATAGTATTCATTTCTCCAACCTCATAATGACGTCTCCGTCAATTTTCGCCTTGTCGACGACTACGCTACCCATTTCACCGGGA
>CAZCKS010000054.1:0-6783 GCA_964499325.1 uncultured Bacteroides sp.
TCACTCGGACGGCATTGCGGTGAGGCTGTCAAATGTAAATTTGATAGCCAAAACCACATTTGTCCTCGCTCGTTCTACCGCGCAATAAATTCGTTGCTATCATCTCACACTACTAATTTATCTCACGTCTGTTCCGCCGAATTTCTTGCCCGGTGCGTGCTTGTGCACGGTTTTTATGTGGATATATGATAATACGCCCACGGCTGGATTCCTCGACCACGCCCGAAATGACAAAGAAAAACCGCTCTTTTGAGCGGTTTTTCTACGTATAAAACACTTCTATTTCGCTTATTCTTCGATAGTTGACTCAACATAATCACCGTCAACACAAGTCACGCGAACGCCGTTGTCCGCATTCCACTCCTCGTGGTTTTCGACTTGCGCCCACTGCTCTTTCGTTCCCTTATAGACTACGTGCAATTCGCCTGCGTCGGCAGTACGTCCACAATACGTCAGTTTAACAATGCTTGTTGGTAGCGTAAGTGTAGTAAGAAATGCGTTTGCGCCGCATTCTTTTACGGGAATACCATTATAGGTTGCGGGCACTTCGTATGATTTAAGACAAGAATCTATACCACTAACTCTATAATATGTTTCATCTTCGGACAAGGAATATCTTACAATGTCTTCCGTGGCAGCCATATTTTTATAGTCTTTGAATTTTTCGGGAATTGACGGCATTTTTGTTGTGTTGCAATCTTTAAGCACACAAGAAGACTCGCTCCATTCGTTTGCGCCCGGATATTCGTATTTAAGATTGCCGTTTTCAACAACACATTTGCCCGTTTTTACCCATTCAGCAAACTGCGAAACTGCCCAGTCAACACTCACACTGTAATCAAAACCCCCAACATCATAACCATTGTAGTCTGTAATTTGAATATAATCCCCTGAAGAGTTTGTAGTAATATTGTATACCTTGGCTCCTTCAAAGAATTTTAACTCCGATTCAGTACGGTCATTATCTTCTCGCTTATCGTACCATTTCTTATATATAAACTCCTTTGACGCACGTGTTTCCTGCACACTCTCGTGCATTACAACACCCTCACCCGTATAAATACTTTGCACCGTGTGATATACGACCGTACAATTTTCAATTTCGCCAAGTTTTTCAATTATTTCTTCTTGGCTCATCTCGTCAGTAAAAAATCCATCATCTTCGTTGCAAGCGACAAGCGATAAACATAGCATTGCGACAAGCGCAACTGCGGTTATCAACGCAAAAATCTTCTTTCTCATTCATTTTCCTCCTTAAACACAACTTTCGTTGTTTATAACAAAATTCTACCCCCCCCCGAAAAATGTCAATAAAAAGTTGTCCACACTGCGCTCAATCTTCATTGCAATTATCTCACACTGCCAATTTATCTCACGTCAGTTCCACCGAATTTCTTGCGTGATTGGCGCACTTTCGTTTGCTATGTTCCTTTGAGCGTAGCCGAAGAATCCAGCCGTAGGCGCATATATTGTTCTTCCATATAAAACAAAAAGCGCACAAACGTGCGCAACAGCAAGCCGATAATTTTGCGAGACTACGGTAAGACCTCCCGTTATCTTGTTTTGATAGCAAAAATTCTCGGTGCGGTAGTAGATGTGAGGACAAATGCGGTTTTCGGCATTGAATTGCATTCGATGCCGTCACCGCAATGCCGTCTGAACATTTGGCGTTTTAGAACGGCACCACAAAATAGTCGCCGTCGGTGCAAGTGATACGCACTCCGTCCGTATTAGCCCAATTATCGCTATTTTCAATGCTCGCCCATTGCGCCTTTGTGCCCTTATAAATTACGTGCAACTCTCCGTCCTCAGCATTATGTCCGCAATATCCCAGTTTAACAATGCTTGTCGGCAACGTGATTGTTTTAAGATTTTCCGAATAGCACCCTGCAATAAACTCTTTTACGGGCTTTCCGCTATAAGTTGACGGCACCTCGTACGTTTTTACATATCTATTGATAAATCCGACGTTATAATACGTTTCGTCGCTTGACAAATTGAATTCGATGACATCTTGCGTTGCGGACATCGTCTTATAATCCGCAAAAACATCGGGCAATGACGGCATCTTTGTCACGTTGCAATCATATACGGTAAGCACAACAGTTTGCGCAACTCCGCCGATAGTTTTTGTTTCCTCGTGTTTAAAATTGCCGTTTTCTATGAAATACTCATCGTTGTTTACATACTCGATATACTTATCGATATATTCTTCTTGGAGCATATCCGTAAAATATGACGCGACATCAGCATCATAACCCGTATAATCGGTCATGCCGATATAAGTCCCCGAACCATTTGGATAGTATTCTCCGTAATACATGCGCATATCGTCCATAAAATCAAAACGACTATTTCCCGCCTTGGCATATTCGCACCAGAAAAACGTCTTGCCGACATAATACGTCGAATGTTTTTCCCCTGTATTATATGCTTCCAAAGTTAAATTCTCTATCTTGCCGAGTTGCTCTATAATTTCCGCTTTGCTCATATCTTCCGAAAACGTGAGCGCCGTCGGCGCATTGTCGTTATCGCTATTATCACCGCATGCGACAAACGAAACGCAAAACACCGCAATCAGCATAATCGCCATTATCAATCCTAATAATCTCTTTTTCATTTCCATTGCTCCCACAAACAACTTGTTGCTATTGATAGGTTTTATTCTACTCCTCCACACAAACGATGTCAATAAAGCCTCCACAATACATTTTACTTGCTCAAATAAGTTTTTTCTTTACTGTTTCCCTTTAATATCATATAATCTATTTAGGTAAATTGTATGAAAAAAGATGTTTTTAATGGGAAAATACAAATTCGTTTTGTGGGGCTTGTTATGTGGTCTCTCATGTTTTTTTCCGCCATTTGCATCGGATGTTCTCTTTTGTTTTTCTTAAGTGCCCTATTGGACGATAGCATAGAACAATCATTGCGCATTATGCTTTTTGTAATATCAGGGATAGGCATGCCAACAGGCATTCTTTATCCCATATTATCAATATTTGTTATCAGGACTTACCCAAAGCACAAAAAACTTGCCCATCTTTTAATAAAAGAATATGTTTTTATTAATGTCGATATAAAGGACGACACTAAAACCGATATTGAGTAAAACATAATTGTCTTGAATGAATGTCCTTTTCAAATATCCCTTGTCATTTCAAGCATAACCGAATAATCCAACTACACGTCGTCATTGCGAGCGCAAGCGTGGCAATCTCCCGGGAAGGGAACGGTTGTTTCGTGTTTTATAAAAACATTGTAATTTAGATGAAGAACAAGGAAACGCCGTTATTCACTAAATTGGATTTGTAAAACGCGATAAATAGATAGGTTGCGCGAAAAAGCCCCGCATATAGCAACCCTAACGTATACTTAATACGTGAGTTGATAGATGCGGGGCTTTGACAAAGCAAATTGCTATTTAGCGCGTTTTAGTCGAGGTCTTTCCAAAGGCTCTTTATAACCTTATCATTATAACTGATGCTGTCACCGTATTGATTGTTCATTGCGGTAACAGTGCTGTTATATGCGTATGTCGACTTTGAATCCTTGAGGCTATCATAGATTGTATCTTTGATGGTCTTGACATCATCTTGGTCTTTTGCAAACGTGATGATGTAGTCATACGGGAGCACACTGCCTTCATTGTCAAGAGCGTCGCTTGATCCGGTCTTGATATTGTTTGCATCCCAAACGCTATACGAGTTAAGCAAAACAAACACACCTGCATAAGCATTGCTCGTGCTTGAAAGAACATACTCATCGCCGTCTTTCGTAATCATGCTGTCTGCAACAACATAAGTTTTCTTATTGCCGACAAAGTTGCCGTCGGTTGCCGTAAATTCCGAACTCTCAACCGCATACGAACCTGTGCCGTGAGCAACAAGTGTACGAGCATAATCTGTGAAATCTGCAATAAAGTTGCTGCTCTCGCCTTCCGGAGTCACAAGATAACCGAGACCGCCGTTGTTAGAATCGGAAGAAAGGGCGCCGGTGTCATCACCAACAATGTACAACCAAGTGGTTGCAACTTCACGGAGCCAATATGTTTGTTGTTCCTTTGTCAAGTCACTTGCGTTCTTAACTTGCTCGAATGAGTTGTAAATTTGATGGATTATACCGACCTTGCCGTCTTTATCGAATGCAGGAACGGTATCAATCAAATATGCCATTGACGGATGTTGCGTTGCTTTGAACACGATTTGATATTCGCCGTCGACCTTTTCAAAGGACACTATTTGGCTATAATCGTTTGCATACGTATCGTCGCCCGTCTTGTATTCATAGGAAGCGTCATACGGATTTTCCGTCGTCTTGCCGACTTTGTTGTACGGGTTGCGAGAATCGGTGTCTGCATCGCGAACCTCTATTACGTTGCCGTTTGCGTCTTCGATAGTTGCGTCGGCATCATAGTTGGGGTTGGAAACATTGATTTCCATATTTGCAATCAACTCGTTGCGCTTAATGATAATTGCGCTTGCGTTGTCCGGATTTTCCTTTGCCATATCCGTGAGAATTTCCATGCTCTCGTCATCGAGTTTAAGCAAGATGTTGAGAACAAAGCCATAATTCTTTGTCGGATGATAATACGTCGTGCTCAAAGCGCTCTCAAGTGCAGATTCGTAAGAAGAACCGCCGTCAGCAAACGTCTCTTTGTTCTTTGCAAGTGCTGCTTCAAATTCTGCTGCAATTTCCGCATCGGTAACAGTCACTTGGTCGCCAAGCATGCGTTGGAGTCTCTCAAGGAGCAAAGATTGCATTTGGCTGTTGAGATAATACTCATAGCACTCATCAACGCTATCCTTGTAAAGGTTTGCCATAAGTTCCTTCTTGAAGTCCGCAAGACCTTCGCTGATATATTCTTTGAGAACTTCAACAAGAGTCGTTTCATTCTCATCAAACGCTATATCGCTTGCAAATTCCGCCTCGAGGAAACTCTTTGTGAACACGCTTTCCGCATCGGTATCGTCAAACAATCCGTTTTGATATTCTGCAGAGAAGAATTTTGCAGGAAGTTCGGCGGTGTTGTCTTCGGGATCATAATCATCCTCTTCTTCCACTTCCGGACGTTCCGTGCGTGCGTCAAGATGTTTTTCCCACTTTGCGTACAATGTCATTTCACCGGAAACGGTTGTAGTTTCAAAGTCAAATTCTTCACCGCTGAAATCCGCTTCTTGGTACCAACCATAGAAGGTGTAGCCCGTTCTTGTCGGTTCATCAGGTGCAGTTGCCTTGGTGCCTTTCGTCACTTTGATTTTTGCGATTGCGTCTGCGCCATTGGTCTCGAATCTCACGTATACGGAATCAGTTTCCGCCGTGTCCGTATCGGTATCGTCTTTCTTGGTTGTTGTCGTAACGGTGTTTGCGTTGTCTTCTGTGATAAGGTCTTCGACAATGGACACAAGCGATGAAAGCATGCTGTCGTTTGCGTCGTCGATTGCCTTCTTCTTTTCGCTTGCAGAAAGCAAATCCTCGGCCTTGCCCGGTGTCGGCACGCCCTTTAACTCGGCAACCTTTTCAAGTGCAAAGAGATTGAGCAATCTTTGTTGCGCAAGAGATTGTACGAGATAATTCGCCGCTTCTTCATAGGACATTCCGTAATAGTTGACATAAGCATACGCATAATTATTGAACACTGTCTCGAGTTCATACTTATAAACGTATGCGGTCTTGTCGCCATAGTTTACGGTCGCGACAACTTGCATTGCGTCGCGTTCTTCGTTTTTCTTGATGATTTCGTCACAGCCCACAAGCATTGTCGTGCTTATTGCAAGCAACAATACGATGGCTATTGCGATGATCAATTTCTTTTTCATATCAAACTCCATATTATGAGCATTATACAATAGTATAACCATTATACACATCTATTCCGCCCTGCGCAAGCGTTTTTAATTTGTTAAGTTAATTATTAAAAATATTTTATATGTAAAAAGAGGACAAAATGGTCAATTTTTCGACTTGAAACAACAAACCGAGCACATTTTTAATTTTATAACCGCATGTTTACAAAAAATGCAGTGTGTGATATATTGTTTTTGCACCGCCGATAAATGCGATGACCATTATAAAACACGAGGATTTCACTATGCAATTTTGCGAAAAATGCAATCTCTTGACAAACGACAAACGTTGCCCGAGTTGTAGAAATAAAAAATTGAGAAACGTGCAAGACGATGATTTTTGTTATTTTGCAGATTTACATTCATTGTATTTTGAAATGTTCGAAGAGGCATTGAAAAACAACAACGTCGATGTCGTGGGCGTCCCCTACTATCCCGGCAATGCGGTGGTGTTTTCAAATGCCGGTAGAGCCAACGGACGAAAGGTGTACGTAAGATATAAAGATATTGACACTGCGTCGGAAATATACAATGCGCTTTTTAGCAAAAACACGGATTAAATGCCCGTTTTTGCAACACCGCATTTGGCGATTGGAGCAAATAGAACACACTAAAAAAACACTTGTCAAAATTTATTTTAATAATCGCTTGACATTTTTTTTGTTTTATCATATCATAAGCAAGCATTGAATATCGCGGGGTAGAGCAGTTGGTAGCTCGTCGGGCTCATAACCCGGAGGTCGTTGGTTCAAATCCTTCCCCCGCAACCACAGCGATAGCGAGATGCGACAATGCACCGAGGTGCAAAGTTAAAGGCGTTTCGCCCTTGCAAACCTTTGTTGTTGAGGAGCGCAATGCGCTCCCCACGACAGCACACAAACAATATGGCGGCGTAGCTTAGTTGGTTATAGCGGCCGGTTCATACCCGGCAGGTCAT
>CAZCKS010000055.1:0-6777 GCA_964499325.1 uncultured Bacteroides sp.
CGTCCATAAGCGGTGCCGAATGCGGTTGCCAAGCGGAATGCGGAACGGCTTGCAGCATGGCGTCCGCCGCCCTTGCGCAACTCTTGGATATGGACTTTGACCAAATCGAATACTCCGCGGAGGTTGCTATGGAACACCATCTCGGACTTACTTGCGACCCCGTGGATGGACTTGTACAAATCCCCTGCATAGAGCGAAACGCCGTTGGCGCAATGCGAGCAATCAACGCCGTATCTCTTGCGCACTTCCTCACAAACTCTCGTCAAATCTCCTTTGATGCGGTTGTGGAGACTATGTATCAAACGGGCAAAGATATAAACGTGCGCTATCGTGAGACATCCACAGGTGGTCTTGCAAAGAGTTATAGCAAGTCAAGGCTTCGTCGCACAAAACACAATAAGAAAAAATAACGGCGCAAATGTCAGTTATCCCTACCGACAAATAATACTATGCAAAAGGCTCGAAACAGAAGTTTCAAGCCTTTTTCATTCATTATTGTTTAAGTTGTGTTGCGCATTGCTACACTACTGTGCAATTAGTTGTTTTGTCCGTCGATTTCTTTCAAAACGCCAAGTACGATTGTGTATGCCTTTGCAAGGCACTTATCGTTTACGTTATCACGCGAATCGTATCTTGTGTGCAAATATTGCGGACACTTTTGATTGTAGCCGGTAATACTTGCGCTCTTAAATCCATGCTTTGAGAAAACCGCACTATCGGTCACGCCCAGCAACAATCCGCCCTTTAAAATTGTCTCGTCTACATCGGAAATAAGATTTACAACTTGTTCATCGTTTTTGACAAGCCCATTCAATTCTTTGGTATTCACTCTCAACGCTTCTGTCTCACGCAAAGTGTTGAGGCACACAAACATTGTCGGAACATCACCAAATTCATCCTTATGGACTTCGCACCAAGCCTCTGCGCCCATTTGTCCGACAGTGGAACTGCCTGTCAAAATTACGCCGACTTGCGTATGTTCAAGCGGACTATCGCACAATGCCTCCAACACGCCGACAGACACTTCGCAACCGCTCAAGTTCTCATTTGCGCCGTCAATAACTTTTTTGTGATTAACATTGAAGTACAGTGCAATCCAACACGGCACAAACACAAGTGCGACGCAACCTGCAATCAAAGCCCAACCGCTTGCTATGCTCGCACCCAAGCCTCCGACAAAAGCCCAATGCACGATATTCAATATCGCAACGTACACAAGCCCTACAAGCGAGGAAACTATCGCACAGCCCAAAGCCACGCTTCCCATGCGATAATTGATTGTCCACTCCTTGCAAGCGTCGACGTGTGCAACAAAGAATACTCTATTTCTGACTTCTCCGCTCGGATTTTTTAAAGAAGTAACGTTTTGCGACTTCTTTGAGGTGTATAACGGATCGAAAAAGTGCTTATTCTTGCCAAAACGCACAAGATACACCGCTATGCCTATCAGCGCAAGTAAAAGCGATACCAATGCCGAAAAGAAATACGCCACCACAGAAATAAGAGCAACCGTCGCGACTATATGTGCCCATCCGTAATGTGCGGACGGGGCAACGGAAAACGTCTCTGTTTTCACATCATCGCTTACGTTTTTAAGCCTCTCGGCGAAATACTCGCTTGCCTCTCTTTCCCCTTCGCTACCCGCATCGCGATTTCCAAATTGCTCGCATACGCAAGCAATATTATTGCGTGCGCGTAGGGAAAAATCTTCCTTTCGAGATGTCAAAAGGTCATAGTCCATGATTGTCTCCCTCATCAAGATTTTGTAGCATCAATTTGAGCAATGCTTGAAGCACCCTCTTTTCGTTGTCTTCAAAACGTCTGAACGCAACCTTATAAAACTTGTCGTTGGCCTCTTGAATAAGGCAAGCGACTCTCTCGCCCTCTTCGGTTAGAGAAAGCATCTGCTCTCGCTTATCAACGGTGGAAATTTGAGCGCAAATAAGCCCTTTATCCTTGAGTTGTTTTACACTGCGCGACACAAGTGCCTTCGATACGTTTGCGTCAAAAGCAATGTCACTGGCAAGCCCGACGGAATCTATGCTTGAAAGCACCACAATTTCATTGGGCGTGAGGTTGTAATCTTTAAGTTCCTTCATTTGAAAATCAGTGTAGGAACGCAACAATTTGCGGAAAACCGCAAAGTAATAAGCCGTATTTTTTGTATCCATATCGATATTGTAACATCGATTGTGTGCCTTTTCAAGATAAAGTTTACAAAATCAACAATATTCATACAATAGTATGCTAAAAAGTCGCATTTTCCACTTTATTTTACTGCTAAAAGGTTTTTATATTAATACAACCTAATAAATATGCACTGTTTGCATATTTCAAATTGCCCATTCCCGCCACAAATATACTAAAAAACGAGGCTGAAAAGCCTCGTTTTTTAAGTAGTTTATTTTGATGCGATTATTCCTTATCTTCATCGGATATATCGTCTTGAGCATCGCTCTCTTCAGCAAGCGGAACGTCATTAAGCACTTCGTCAAAGACCAATTCTTCGTCAGAGGTATTGTCCTCAATCGGCGCAACTGCCTCGCTGTCCTCGTTGGGGAACACAATTTGAGGTGCTCCGCTCTCATCGAGCATTTCGCTTTCAGAGTTTTCTTCGTCTGCAACTTCGCCGTTTGCACGCTTTCTTGCCATAATCGCTTCTTTAGCCTCTTGTTGCTCTTTCTCGTTAAACTTGTAGAAGAAGAGCGGGATAACGGTAAGGAAGAAACTGAGTGCGGAAATACCGACAAGCATAATCCACATTGTATCTTTTGCGCCTGGAGTAACCAAGTCAGGTCTATTTGCCTCAACACCTGCCATATCGTAAGCAAGAACGCCGATAAATGCGCCGACTGCCATACCAATCTTGTTGATAAGCGTTTGCATTGCAAAGCAGATGCCCTCTGCTCTTTCGCCCGTCTTGAGTTCGAGATACTCAACGGTGTCGCCGATCATAGCGTATGTAACAATGTTGCCGATACCTGAAGGAATGCCTGCCACAACAAGCGCAAGAAGCAATACAACAGTTGTTGCGGTGCTTGTATAGTTGCCCTTATCAATGGAGATACCAACGATAAACGCTATAAGCATTGCAACACCGCCGGCAACGTGCGACCAAATATATGTATTTCTCTTACCAAACTTCTTTGTACACCAAGGTACAAGCAAAGATGCGACGAGCCCACCGGGGACTATTGCCATTGTAAACAAGGAATACCATGACTCTTTGTCCATTACATATTTTGCAAAGTACAAACCGCCAGTGTATGTGAATAGCATTCTTGCCGCTCCGCCGATACCCGAAAGCACTATGAGCATAAGTGGTTTGTTCTTGAACAACAATTTAATGTTATGTGCCAATGACGGAGGATTATCTTCTGTGATGTTTCTTTCTTTGGTATTCTTAAAACCAAGGAAGAAAAGCGGAATGGAGATAACACTGCAAATAATTGCAATAGTAAAATAAATCCATTTGAGCATATCACCCTTTGCAACCGCATCAAGACCTTTTGTCATATTATCCGTGATTATCGGCGTAATGACCGTAACAATACCTGCGCCAGCCGTGCAGAAAAGACGTGCGATTGTAAGCAAATTGCCTCTGCGATAAGTATCATTACTCATTGCGGTCGAGAGTGCCCAGTAAGGAACGTCGGCAACGGTATACACCATACCCCAAATTACATACATAACAGAAATCGCCGCAAATCCACCTGGAGATTTTGGATACCAAGGCAAGAAACAAATAATAGTAATAAATGCAATAGGCAAAGCCATCCACTTCATGTAAGGACGACATTTACCCCATCTTGTACGTGTACGGTCAACTATAGAGCCCATAATCGGGTCGTTGAGAGCATCGTAAATACGTGCAAAAAGCATTAACAGCGCAACTGAAAGTGCCTTAAATCCTATTGCATCCGTCATAAACACGGTGAGGTAGGAACCTATAACCGTGCAAACAAGGTTTTGACCAAATCCGCAAAGAGAATAACTGAAGCCCTCTTTGGGTTGCATCTCGCCGTCGCCGGGCGTTGAGCCGAACAACTTGTGAGTAAGGCCTACAACCTTCTGCTTGAAGCCGACTTTCTCGGTTTGTGCAGTTTCACTCATAATTTCACCACTAAAACTATATTTGGCAAACAAAAGCCATATATCTATATTATCAATATTTTAAACAACAATCAACCTAAAATTAAAAATCGGACGACGTTTTTTATATTTTGATGACAAATTTGACATGTTTAACACCTCAATATCAAAAAATCGCTTGTCCTCTCGCCCAAAATGGTGTAATATATTTGAGCAATGAGCAAAACCGCTCTCAAATCACCAACGGGGTCATGGCGCAGTTGGTAGCGCGTTTGAATGGCATTCAAAAGGTCAGGGGTTCGAATCCCCTTGGCTCCACCAACAAAATATCACACATTTTGTGTGATATTTTTTTATCCAAGGGGATTTTTGCAACTTCGTTGCTCCACGCCTTGCGTGGCGAACCCTTGACGAGTCAGGGCTGACGCTTCGCTTTGCAAGTAAACTTGCTCGCTTGCTATTCCGTCGCTCCGCTCCTTACGAATCCCCTTGGCTCCACCAACAAAATATCACACATTTTGTGTGATATTTTTTTTATCCAAGTCGCAAGACTTGGCATATCATCACCGCACAAACTGCGGTGTATATCATCAACCCCTTACTTTGCGATATTTTTTACTTAATGGAATTTCTTGACAAAATGTTGCATATATACGATAAATTGGATTACAAATTATACGATTTGTAAAATATTATTATTTTTTAGACGTTGTAGTAAAGACACACTATTACTACAATTTGTCAGGAGGCATTTTATGAAGAGCAAAATACTGGTCTCGTTGGTTGCACTTGTATGCATCGCAACCTGTGCTTTTGCACTTGTTGCTTGCAATACCAAGGACGACGACACGATTGACGTCAAAGGCAACACGTTTGAGTTTAGCGATATAACTGTTGAATATTCAAGCAACTTCCCTGCAAGCGAGAAATTGACCGAAGCTGAATTGGATATGCAAAAACAATATTTTGCAAAAAAAACAATTGTTTTCAATGCGGACGGTACATTTGATTGGCAATATCAAAAGGATGTTAGCGGAACTTATACACAAGACGGAAACAACGTTAAGCTTGTTGCAGGCGAAGAGGAAGTCGACGCTGAAATCAACGGTAGCAGCATTACGATTTTTATCAAGCAAGAGGTTGATTCCGAAGGTGACAGCATCGCGGTTGCCACTATAAATCTTACTTATACTTTGCAAAAGGCAAAAGAAACGCAAGTAACTGCCGAGCAATGGGCGCAAATTTTGCAAACTACTAACAATTTCACAATTGATAACGGAGATATAACGCAATACGTTACTGCCGATGCTTATTGTATGGAATATGACGGGAAAAAGGAAATATTCGTGAAAAACGGCGATAAATATGTTTGCTATCACTATGCATCCGGCGAATGGAAAGCGGCTTATATGTCTCAAAGCGATTACGAATACTACGCAATGGCTGCAAAAGTGCTTACATACTTCAAAGACGATTATGCACAATTTACATATGCAAACGGCAAATATACCGCTACAAATCTTGACAAAACCGAAAGCATGAACTCAATTCTAACAAGTGTGGAAATCACCTTTGCGGACGGAAATGTCGCGGGAATATCTATGGCTACCTCCTATGAAGACGAAGTCACCATTATAACCGTAAAGGATATCGGCTCAACGACAATTGTGATTCCGACCGATGTTGTGATTCAAGAGAGCAAAAACAATTAAAACACGAGTGTCGCAAAATAACAACCGTATAAAAAGCATAAAAAAACCGCACAAAAATGCGGTTTTTTTATGTGTTTTATCGTAGTTTACCAAAGAATTATATCGTGAGCGGTATCGTTCAAGGATATTTTGTTCATATCAATTGTTAAACGCACACTGTCTTGCAAATTGATTTCTTCTTCAACTACCACGATAACGTCGCTTGCTCCGACATTGACGCGCGCAAATTTGGCGTTGCCGTAATCCAAAATCTCAACAACCGTTCCGCATATCGCGCAACCCTCGTTTGAAATGCTTATATCTTTCGCATCGACAGTGAGTGCAAGCGGCGTCTTATAAATTTTGCGTCCTTTGACGTCCAAAAGTCTTTTTACAATCTCGTCGGGGCATACAATGTTTTGCTCTCCGATTTGCAAATAATACGCGTTTATCTTCTTGCCGTCTTGCCCCTCTTCCCTAACTTTTGCAAAAGTGCAATCGAGATGATTTTGTGTGTCGAGAGCATCGACGGTGCAATCACCGCTCATAGAAATCTTTGTCATATCAACATCGAAAACGGTTGCGCCGAGTTCCTTTGAAGTGTCGTCAGACAACGCAAACAGCACTTCTCCGCCCACATTCAGTTGATAAAGTGCCTTTTGTGCAATTATCTCCTTGCCGACAATGCTTGCAATACAAGTGCCGTCACCAATACGGATTGCATCGCTCGGGATTGTCAATACACTGTCACCGTCAGTTGTTTTGCCCTTAAAAGCATCGGGAAGTATCATTGTTTGTCCTGCAAACGTCAACGTTACGCCAACCACTTTCGCATCCGTTTCGTTTATGGCAGGAATGCGTGGTTTCAAACTTTGTTCGCTCTCTTTATCAAAGACGTGCAATGCCTCTTTGTTTATTGCAATGTCTATAACGTCGCCACTGTCCAATGCGCAATCGGGACCGACTTTGACAACAACGGCGCCATCCTCGTCTT
>CAZCKS010000056.1:0-6761 GCA_964499325.1 uncultured Bacteroides sp.
CACAAATCGTCATCTTCGCATATCAAATCATCATAAAAGAGGATATCTATATCAAGCGTCCTATCCCCCCATCTTTCAAGGCGCACTCGCCCGTCGGCATTTTCTGTTTGGGCTATTTTTGCGAGCAATTCACGAGGCGAGTAAAGCGTTTTTGCCTTTACAACGCTATTCAAAAATTCACCTTGTGCAACGCCTCCGTACGGAGCATTGCGAATACGCTCGCTCTCCTTAATCTCTTTGAAATTGTCATCGTCACACAGTGCTTTTATGGCAAAGTCAAGATGTGCATCGCACTCGCCTATATTGGAACCCAGCGCAAGATACGTCTCGTGCCAGCCCCTTTCAACGCTTGTTGCGACATAATCAAACACTCCGCTCATTGGTGCGTCGGGCTTTTTGACAGTCAATTCAACTCTTTGCAAAAGGGGATATGTTTTTAGTAGCAACGTGGCGCTTCTGACCGCAAGCGTTTCTATCAAATCAAAGCAGTTGTTTTCACAAAAAGACTTTAATGTCTTTTTTACGGCACTATAACTTACGGTTTTTGTCAAATCGTCGCACTTTGCGCACTCCGAAAAATCAAGATACATAACCGCTGTAAACAAAAATCTTTGCGGATTTATCTTCTCTTCGGGATTCACACCGTGACAAGCCTTTACCTCAAAATCTTTCAATATAACCTTATCCATTTAAGACCTCGAACAACTCTTTATTATCATTGCGTTTTCTTTTACATCATGCACTCTGACAAACAATACGCCTTGCTTTATCGCAAGCATAGTGCTATCGAGCGTTGCCGTCAATCTTGAACCGACATCACCGCCAAACATAGACTTGCGCGATGTACCGAGCAAAAATGGATACTCGTCAAACATATCCAGCAATTTGTCATAGCCGTTGAGCAGTGCCCAGTCTTCCTCGCTCGATTTGTTAAAGCCAATACCGCCGTCAAGCATAATTTTACTCTTATCGACGCCTGCACCACGCAACTTATCTATTGCCTTTGCAAGCCCGACTTCCTTGTCAAAAAACAAGTCTTTGACTTTGCTTTGACGTCTATCGTGCATCACGCACACGCTTGCGCCCGTTTTGGCAACGACCTCTGCCATCCCCTCATAAGAGAGACAACTCACGTCGTTTATCATATCTGCGCCCGCCTCGATTGCATACATCGCAACATCGGGATAAAACGTGTCTATGCTTATGGGAATATCCTTAAACTCCGCACGCACTTGCTCGATTACAGGAAGCACCCTACTCATTTCCTCGATGGCGCTGATTTTACTTGCGCCGGGACGAGTTGATTGCCCGCCGATATCGATAATTTCCGCGCCTTGCGCTATAAATTGTCGCACTGTTTGGACAATATCGTCGCTGTGTCTGCTTTGACAAAAGAAACTGTCGGGAGTGACGTTGAGTATACCCATAACGTGCGTACCGTGTGTAAACACCTTATCACGCACACAAAAACTATACTCTCTTACCCCTCTCATTTTACGCCTCCGAGCATAGCGTTTTTTATGCTTTCGTCTATACAGCCTCTCGTGGCGCAAGTGATTGTTTTCGAGCCGATCTTTTTGACGCCTCTTGCCGTCATACAGGTATGCTCTGCCTCTACAACAACAAATACACCTTTGACGTTTAAACATTCGAATATTGCGTCCGCAATTTGCGAGGTAAGTCTTTCTTGCAACTGCAATCTCTTTGCATAAGCGTCGACAACTCTTGCAAGTTTGGAAAGCCCCACAACTTTGCCGTCGGGCACATACGCAATATGCACCTTTCCGAAAAACGGCATCAAATGATGTTCGCACGTCGAAGAAAATGCAATGTTCTTTTCTATGACGATTTCACTTCTGCCCTCATCAAAAGTCTTTTTTAGATATTCCGCAGGATTTTCATTATATCCGCCTGTGATTTCCTCAACCATACGCGCGACTCTGTCGGGCGTTTCAACAAGCCCCTCTCTATCAGGATTCTCGCCTATAGCAATCAAAATCTCACGTACTGCATTTTCAATCCTTTGCTTGTCAACCTTTATTTCCATACTCACCTCATATCCGCAAAAAGCGTAAGCGAACCGCACAAAATCACGACATCGCAATCGCCGTTAAGCGCGTCTTGCACGGCAGTTTTTACACCGTCTTTTTCTTCAACTTGTTTACAATACTTTTTTGCTATATCTTTAAGCGCACTCTTGTCCAATGCTCTCACAGATGTCGGGGTGACAACGCTAAGTCTGTTCGCAAGCGGACAAACAAGTTTGCACACCCCCTCGACGTCCTTGTCTTTGAGCATACCGAGCACGATATGTATGCACTTGTTTTCAAAATAATCTCTTATGCCCTTTGCAAGCGTTGTTGCGCCGTGAGGATTGTGCGCCCCGTCAAAAATAAGCACTTTATCTGACGGAATTTCTATGTTAAACATCTCTTTTGCGTTTTTGACAACTTCAAAGCGCGCATGCCACGCTGTGTTTTCAAGCCCCTCTTTCAAGGCTTTTTCGCCAACTTGAATATGCTTTTTTTCAAGCACTTCAACCGCTTTTATAGCAATCGACGCGTTGACAAGTTGGTGCTCACCCAACATAGAAATGCGATATGTTTTTCCGTCCAAGGCGAACTCTTGCATCGTCAAATCCGAGCGTAAAAGTGTTGGCTTTGAGGCAATATATACGTTTGCTTTTATGTCCTTTTTCTTGCCGTTTTCAAACGTATACGGATGATAAATAGCACTCATAATCTCGTCGGCTTGTTCGCAAGTTACGCAATCATCCTTGATAATCGCCGATTTTTCGCTTGCGATTTCTTTAAGCGTATTGCCGAGTATTGCACAGTGGTCAAGCCCTATGGGAGTGATAACCGAAAGCAATTTATCGCTTATTGCGTTGGTTGCATCCCACCTGCCGCCAAGTCCCGTTTCGAGCACGCAAATATCGCATTCTTTGTCATAAAAAGCAAGCATTGCAACGGCGGTTTCAATCTCGAATGCCGTAGGCTTGAATGCGTCTATTCCAAAAGCATTCCTCATGGCATTTTCACCATCGATACACTCTTTTACAGCGGTAAGATATTTTGCAACGTCCTCATCGGATAGCGGCATGCCGTCTATAAGCCACCTCTCGTTATAGCAAAAAACGGAGGGCGAATTGTAGGTACCCACTTTATACCCTGCCGACCTCAAAATCGAAGTGAGATATGCGCACACCGAGCCTTTTCCATTGGTGCCCGCAACATGAATAAATTTGAGTTTTTCATCGGGATTGTCAAGCAAAGACAAAAACTCGCGCATGCGCTCTATGCCAAAATCCGAGCCGACACGCTCAATATTCTGGATATACTCTATCGCCTCTTGATAAAACAAAAAGCACCTCCTCGGGAAGCACTCGCGAAAAGACCTATCGGTCAAACGTGAAGTCCGGAGTGGAAATTGCACCGCGAGTAAACTCTTCGTCCGCCGACACCCCACGTTCGCACGGCACTTAACGCGCAAAATCCTACTACTTCCGCTATTGATAGATATATTTTAACACCGCGACAAACATATAGCAAGATATTTTCTATCAATTTTGCTTTTTATGCGCCTACGGCATTGAATTATAGTTGATACCGTCACCGCAATGCCGTCTGAACATAAAACACCTTGACTTAAAATCCTTTAAGGTATATTATAAGTTTATATTATTATATTAGGAGAACAATATGTTTACACCCATCTTGGGAGCAAGAGATTTCAGTCTCAACGACCCGATTCTTTACATATTGTACGGCGTTGTGCTTACATTTGTTGTTGCACTATCGCTCTACTATATGTTGTCTGCTATGAAAAGAGCAAAACAATTGGGCATCGCTTCCGATAAAATCAAAAAAGTTATTTCAACATCCGCAACGTTTTCCATTCTTCCGGGACTTGGAATCGCACTCGGCGTGGTTACGCTTGTCGGTACACTCGGAATTGCATTTCCCGCAATCAGACTTTCAGTCGTCGGCTCTTTGCAATATGAGACTCAAATGGCAGACGCCGTCGCAACCGAAATCGCAGGTTCTCTTCAGGCGTTAAGCGAACAAGGCATAACCGCACAAGATTTTGCCACAATCGCCATGATTATGACGATTGCTATTTGCTCGGGCGGTATAGAAGTTCTCTTCTTCTATCGCTTGTATCAACCGAAAATCGGCAAACTTATGGGCAAGAGCATGAACAGCGGTAAGAAAGGTGGCGGTATCAATATCGGCGACCTCGTCTTCCAAGTATCATTCATCGGCATGGTGCTCGGATATCTCGCAATGAGTATCTCAACGCTGACCGGTGCAGTGCAATTTATAGACAGTTACTACAACTTCATTGCCGTGCTCGTGGCAATGGGCGTTATGTACGTGTGCGATGTGCTTATCAATAAGGCAAATTGGAAGTGGTTGGACTCATTCTCCACTCCGATTTCTATGCTTATAGCAATGTTTGTTGTCGGCGTAATAAGTTACTGCGCAAACAAATACGGTTGGGCTCTCTCAACTACTGTCGAAGCAGCAAAAGACGCTGCTAACGCTATTGGCTTGATAGGATAAGGAGGTGCGATATGAAAAAACTTACGTTAGATTACAACCTTAAATCGCACATTATCGGCAAAATCTGGATGTTCTTTGCCATGATAGTTTTCTTTGCCGTCCCGACAACGATTTGCCTTTACTATGACGTCAAACCCGATTGGACGGTTATAGGAAGTTGGGCTGTTATCGTGCCCTTCCTTATCAACGTGCTCTCGGGCATAGTGGAACCTATCATTTACTCCCCGATGCTCGGCACCAACAGTGCATACCTTGCCTTTATCACAGGCAACCTCTCAAACCTCAAGATCCCTTGCGTTGTAAAGGCACAAGAGATTTGCGATACCAAACTCGGCACAGAGGAAAACGAAGTGGTCTCCACCCTCTCGGTTGCGACAAGCACCCTTGTAACAACGCTTATCATTGCAGTGTTTGTGCTTATCCTTGCATTGAGCAATATTCAATCGGCAATCAAGGACAACGAATGGATTATGCCTGCGTTCACTTGCGTTGTATACGCTCTCTTCGGTTCACTTGGCGGAAAATATGTTGTAAAGAACTTCAAACTTGCAGTATTCCCGCTTATCATCATCGTGGTATTGTCCGTGCTTTTGGGCATATTTAATGCAAACCCCGGTTCTGCTTACCTCTTTATCGGTATCGCAATCTGCGCAGTATTTGCAGTGCTTCAAATCGTGCGTGAGAAGAAAAAACAAAAGGCACAAGAAGAAACCGAACACCTTGCCGAAATCGCAAACAGCGAAAACGAAATAGAGAATGTCAATCTTGACAACTCCGACAACGAAAACTCCGACGCTGTTGTAGACCAAGACGTTGAGCGCGAAGACGACACACCGCTTGAACTTGACAAAAACAACGAGGTTGAAGAGGTACAAGAGGTTGCCTCCGACAGTCAAGAATAATAATAAAGTTATAAAAATAGCACCGCCGAAAATCGGCGGTGCTATTTTTATTCATAGTTTAATTATTCAGCCATCAAATAGTCACGGCAAGCGTCTTCAAGTGCCCTGCAGATGACAAATGCGTCTTCAAGGTCTTTACCGCGAACAATAACGCCGTGATGCGCCATAAAGCAAGCAGGTGCGTCGCCGATTGCCTCGCCAACGTTCTTGACAAGTTTGTTGAATCCGGGAAGTGCCGGTTTTGCGCAAGGAATCTCTTTGCCGAGGATATCTTGATATTTCTCGGGAACAGGCATTGCCTTGCCCATTGCCGCAAGAATACAACCATAGAACGGGTGTGTATGGATTGTCGCATTGATATCGCTATTTCCTTTGAGAAGAAGTGCGTGAATACCTTTTTCGCTCGTTGCCTTGTTGGTGCCCGTCCATTCAAGAGTTTCCATATCAACCTTTGCCATTTGCTCGGGTTGAAGCATGATATAGTCAAGCGCGGACGGAGTTGCAAGCATATACTTGTCGTCAAGACGAACTGCAATATTGCCCCAAGTGCCTTGCACGAGGTTTTCGTCAAGCAATCTTACGCCTGCGTCCTTAATCTCTTGAGCAATTCTCTTTTCCTCATCGGTGACGACTGCCGTTTGTCTTTCTTCCTCTTGAGCCTCTTCACCGCTTTCAACGGCTTTTTGTTGTTTTTGGTTGGTCTTGGAATATTTGAGTTTAAACACAACGTGTTCCAAAAGAGCGTTGATTGCGTTCATGTGTTGTGTACCGCCCTTGCTCTCTGCCAAAAGTTCCGCATTGCAAGCCTTATCAAGAACAAGCGTTGCCGTAAACACTTCGTCAAGAGTACGACCGGTGACAACTGCACCTGCCTCGGGGAGCAAGCACACGTTGCGTTGTCCGGAAAGTGCGCTTACGACGTCGGAAGCAACGTTCTTGTTTGCGCATTTGATAGACACACCACACACCTGCGTCATATCATCGAGGATAGGCATAATCGTCTTTCTCTTTGTAGAGAATTCAACGGTGCTGTCACTATCCACGATTGCCGCTGCGCCTGCGCTCTTGTCTTGACGGATTGCACAGAACAAAATAACCGCCGCCGCGCGGAAGTTGCCTTCGAGCGTCTCGATATTCTTGTCGTTGACAAAGACAAGGTCGTCTTCTTTGACGTCGGTATAATCTATTCTCGGCTTGGTGATGACAATGCCGTCTTCTTCTTTGACAGCAATGAAACCGCTTTGCAAATATTTCTTTTCTGCAAGCATTTTTGCATACTTATTGATGTTGGAAA
>CAZCKS010000057.1:0-6730 GCA_964499325.1 uncultured Bacteroides sp.
TCGCTCTTCTTGCAACCGAGAGTAACGCACATCATGGTATCTTGCATATCGGCGTCCTCTTTTTCAATATAGTGAACGTCGTTTGTCGCAACCACTTTCACACCGATTTCACGCGCGATTTGGCAAAGCGGATTCATGACCACTCTGTCCTCTGCAAGATGATGGTCTTGAAGTTCTATATAAAAGTCACCGGGCGCAAACATATCCCTCATCTCGATGGCGTATGCCTTTGCCTCTTCGTATTTGCCTTGCAAAAGAAGACGAGGTATCTTGCCAGCCAAACACGCCGACAAGCAAATAAGCCCCTCGCTATGCTCTTTGATATGCGCAAGGTCGATACGCGGCTTCATGTAAAAGCCGTCCACAAACGCCAATGACGAGAGTTTCATAAGGTTTTTATATCCCGTCATGTTTTTTGCAAGCAATATGAGGTGATAACGTTGTTTTAACACTTCGGGCGTCTTTGCATACATATCGTCCGCAACGTAAAATTCCTGCCCAATAATCGGCTTAATTCCGTCCGCGCGCAACACCGAGACAAAAGTATGCGCTCCGTACATATTGCCGTGATCAGTTATTGCGACAGCGTCCATTCCTCTTGCCTTCAAGGCGTCGGAAAGCGGATGCTTTTTTATCGTCTTTTGGGGATTGTTCGGATCGGGAGCAACTTGCAATAGACGCACTGCGCCGTCAAGCAAACTATATTCCGTATGCAAATGCAGATGTACAAAATCCGTCATGTCTTTTTCCTTTGATTTTTTTTCGGGAAAATCCCGTCGTTTTAGTCGTTTATACCGGCAAGTTCCACAATCTTTCTCAATCTGTGATTGAGACAACTTTTGCTCACTCCCAATATTTCTGCCAATTCCTGAAGCGTCGCTTCGGGATGTTCCGCCCTTGCGTCAGCCGTTTCTTTGAGAGATTGCGCAAGCGAATCGAATTGGTCTCTGTTTTTGAGTTCTCCGATAGCAAGCAGATGTTTGCTTGCTGCCGCAAATGTCTTATCGAGATTTGCCGTCTCACAAATAACCGCGCGATTGAGGCTGTTTGCCGTCTCTCTGTCGTTGATTATGCCTTGCAATGTAAGCACGCTGTCCACAAGGTCGAGTTTTGCAAGGATTTTTACTATATCGTCCTTGTCCTTGACGTATATGAGTTTGTGTTCGCCCCTGTCGCTCATTCTCGTATTGATGCGCAAATCGCTCAACAATTCCATAACGTCGTCGGCAAAAAGTTCATCGTCAAGTTGCAATTCAAAGTGGTAGCCGTCCCTCTTTTCCGTCTGGTTCGCCCCCGATGGCACGTACACGCTTCCGCATCCCAAGAAAAGCCCCTTAAAATATGCTATTTTACATCCCTCGCTTCTGACAAGTTCTTGTTCAATACCTTCTACAAAGTTAAGATATTCGTCCGAGTTGATTCTCATAAGTCCGAAGTCTTGTAACGCTTGCTTTGTAAAGCCGACGGGGACTTGCAACTTACACACTTCACACCCTTGCTTAACTCCGCTCTTTGCCTTATCAAGAGACAATTCAAACTCCGCAGGATATATCTTCTTAAACAAATCCACAACTTGCACGCCCTCTTCATAACTGTCGAGTTGCAAGCAAAGATTAAGTCTTTTCTTCACTATCTCAATGCTTCCGCACACCTTTGAAAGTGCGCTCAAAAAAGCAATTATTTCGTCCTTTGACGAGGGCAACATCCCCAATAACTCTCGTCTTGCATTATCTTTAAAACTCATTCTTTCCTTCCGCCTTTTGCTTAAATTCCGCCCTTCTTCCGTCTATGCCGTACACTCTCTCTTTGGGAATGTTATTCTCTTCTATAAACGCCTTAACCCTATCGAATTTGCCTGTTTTTTGAGAGTCGTGAGCGTCTGTTCCGACAACAAAATTCACACCGCTATCAATCAATTCTTGCGCATGTCCATTAAGTGCAGACACGTGTTTTTCGTTAAGTTCGATATACACGCCATAATCTCTTGCCTTTTCGCACACTTTTTTTACATCCACCAATGCGCGATGATTGAGATGCGTTATCACGTCTATGGGATATTTTTCAAGCGCAGATATGTATGCCTTTGTATTGACTTCAATAAGTTTCTCCCTCTCCGCATTCGAGCCGAAACCGTTTATCGAAATCCATCTTTTATTTTCCTTAAGGTTACGACCGCTGACATACCTATGAAATCCAAGAATAAGTAAATCTGTCCTTTCAAACACGTCTTGCGGTACGTCTATATCACCGTCGATACTAATCAAATTTGCCTCTATCCCTTGCAACACTTTAATGCTTGTAATATCTTTTATAATCTCGTTTTGCTTGTCGAATTTGCGCAAAGTCATGTGATATATCACACTTGAAAAACTATGGTCCGTTATGGCAATCTCGTCCATATTACGCTCCAATGCGCTTTTAACGTGCGAAAGGACGGAACAGCGCCCGTCGCTTGCATAAGTATGAAGATGATAATCGCAACAAAATTCCATAGCAGTTATAAAGACTTATGTGCGAGAGTGCGCACATGCAATATGCGCACGCACATAAGCGCGCATAGATAAAAGTATTATATATTAAAATGGCAATATAAGCAATATTTTGTGACAAATTATTTTACCAAAACAAATTCTTCTTGCAAAAGCACACCAAAAACGTCCAAAACTCTTTCCTTGCACAAATCAACCAAATACAAATAATCGCTTGCGCTTGCACCGCCAACATTGACTATAAAATTGGCGTGCTTTTCACTTATACACGCTCCACCACTTTTATGCCCCTTTAATCCACACCCCTCAATAAGTTTTCCGGCGGAAATTTCCCCATTCATAAAAACACTACCTAAAGACGGTTGCATAGGCTGTCTCTCGCGCCTATAGGTCATATATTTCTTGGTTGTTTCTTGCGTCTGTTTTAGCGGTTGTTTTTTCAATTTAAATGTCGCCCCGACTACAATATCACACACGCCTTTTCTATACCCTATAGCATATTTATGCGCATCCGTTTCTTGGATATGAAATTTGTCGCAATTTGCATAATCGGGTGTTAATATGTCAATTTTTGTCAAATAATCTGCCGTTTGTGCGCCAAAAGCACCTGCATTCATTCTCACGGCACCACCAACCGAGCAAGGCACTCCGCACAAAAATTCAAGGGCGCAAAGTCCTCTCTCATGCGATGCTTTTATAGCAGAAGCCATACTTGCTCCGCATCCGCAAAAGAGTGTTTTACCCTCAATTTTAATGTCGCAAATATTGCGAGTGCTTATTAGCACATTCTTGCAGATGCCGTCGCTTATTAACATGTTCGAGCCGTAGCCGAGCATGCGATAGGCGATGTTTTCCTCTTGCAAAACACCTACCAATTCACACAATTTCAATGCGTTTTCTGGCTCGAAAACAACGGCGTTTCCACCGCCCTTAAAGGTGCTAATTTCCCTTGCGTTTTTTAAGGAATACTTACACTTGCAAAGCCTTGAAACATCGCTTGCTTTCATCCTCTATTATATGCACGCAAAAGCCGATGCGTTATACATCGGCTTCGTTTAGTTTTTCTATTATTTTATTTGCAAGTTTTTGCGACACGCCCTCTACGGCGCAAAGTTCGTCAACACTCTTTCTTCTTATTTCTTCCACGCCTCCGAACTCCCTTATAAGTCTTGCCGAGATTTTGTCGCCCACTCCGTCTATTTCTTTCAATGCACTCTCGCTCAAATGCTTGCTTCTTAAACTTCTGTGGAATGTTATTGCAAATCTGTGCGCCTCGTCCCTTATCCTTTGCAAAAGTTGCAACGCAACGCTGTCTTTTGGCAAAATTATAGACGTTGTCGGCGCGCTTCCGAGGAATACTTCCTCCTCTCTTTTTGCAAGGGATAAAATTTCTATATCTCCTCTCACGCATTCTTTTTGCGCTTCCATCGCATAAGCAAGTTGTCCTTTTCCGCCGTCGATAACAAGCAAATCGGGACGGGACGCAAAACTCTCGTCCGTGCCCTTTTCAAGTTCGTTAAATCTGCGAATAAGCACTTCTTTCATACATGCGAAATCGTTGTTACCCTCAACGGTTTTTATCTTGAATTTGCGATAATGCGACTTTTTCGCCTCGCCGTTTTCAAACACAACCATACTTGCGACCTTATCCGTGCCGGATATGTGGGATATGTCATAGCACTCCATGCGATTGGGCAATGTGTGCAAATTAAGCAAATCCGCAAGTTGCCTTACAGCCCCTTGTGTGCGCTGTATTTTGCGCTCCTCTCGACTGCCGTGCTTGCTCATAGCGTCATAAGCGTTGGAGTGCGCAAGGTCAAGCATTTGTTTTCGTGCTCCTTGTTTTGGTTCAACCACTCTAATTTTATGTGCGCAAAGTTCGCCTACAGCCTCTTCGAGTCCATGTCTGTCCTTTATGCAATCGGTGACTATCTCATCGCAAAGCGGAGGATTGTTTTTGTAATATTGATAGATGTAACTTGCAATATCCTCATCCGCTCCGTCCGATATGACATTTTCTCCGCCCACAAGTTTGCCCGCACGTATAACAAGCATATTTATTGCGCTTACGATGCCGTTGCTCTCAAACGCAAATACATCAAGGTTGAAGTCCTTCGGCAGTGCGCTAATCTGCTTGCGCACAAGTTTATCAAGCAGTGCAAGTTTGTTGCGATACTTAAGCGCCACCTCGAAATTCTCTTCCGTTGCGAATTTCATCATCTTCTCTTTAAGGACTCTTTCCACCTCTCTATCGTTGCCCTTTAAAAAGTCTATGACTTTTTGTACCTCTTGCCTATACGCCTCTTCGCTTATCTCTCTATTGCACGGAGCAAGACACCTCCCCAAATCCTTATTAAGACAGGGACGAGAGGTCTTGGACAAGTCTCGATTGCAATCTCGAACGCAAAATGCCGTATGAATTAAATCGAAAATATCACGGATATTTACCGATTGCATATACGGTCCAAAGTATTTTGCCCCGTCGTTTTTGAGTTTTCTTACAAGCGTAATCGTCGGATATTTTTCGCGCATGTCTATACGCAAAAACGGATACGCCTTATCGTCTTTAAGCAAAATATTATATCTGGGAGAGTACTTTTTAATAAGATTGTTTTCTGTAAGCAAGGCGTCTACTTCGCTTGCAACGATAATATAGCGAAAATCTGCGACGTGTTCAAGCATCGCACTGACCTTTGCAGGACGATTGGACAAGTTGAAAAAATAAGAACGAAGTCTGTTCTTAAGATTTTTTGCCTTACCAACATAGATTATTTCCCCTCTTTCATCCAGCATCATATACACGCCGGGGTTGTCGGGAACATCCTTTATTTTTGCTTTAAAATCAACCATATTCCACTTTAGTATGCGCCGTTCAAGGCGCATATTTGCGCGACAATATCGCAAATCATTAATCTCTAAATTATATTTTAACAGTAAAATACGTTAAAATCAATGCCCGCAGGCAAAGTATAGCAATCATATTTTGCTCAAACAGTTTTTTCGAGCATATTTTCTATATTACACCAAAGAATTACACGTTGCGATTGCAAAAACAATTTGTGTTCACGTCCTCTGCGATACTTTGATTGGTTAAAGCAAGCGCGCCGAGTATGGCAAACATAACCGCTATTTCTCTGTTTGAAAAATTGCCGTCGCCTGCAAATGCAATCATAACTATAAGCAAAAACAAAAACCAGTTGTCCTCAAACATATCTCGCCTCTTTGACTTTTTACCACAATATGCGAGTGAATGTGGCAAAGTTACACATTTTTTTCACACATAATCACGCTACAATTTGCTTATGGAAAACTTGATAGATTTTGAAACAGAACAAACCATTGCGGACTATATCCCTCGCAACGCCACGCTTCATTCGCTTGCAGAGTTCTTCTCCGCATGCTCGGACGCTACAAGAGCAAAAATAATATGCGCCCTGTGCATAAGCGAAATGTGCGTGAGTGATTTAAGCAGAGTTTTGAAGATAAACCAAACGACGCTTTCCCATCAACTGCGACTGTTGCGCGCTGCGGACATTGTCCAACAAAGACGGGAGGGCAAAGTTATATTTTATTCGCTAAAAAACCGCAAAATAGAGGACGTCTTGCTGGCTGGCGTTGATTTTCTAAACCTGTAATAGCACTTATTTATTCAGGTGCTTTTTTCATATATATTTGAAATAATTATTAAACTTAAATTAAAAATCCCTCCAATCAGAACATTTTTGCCTTTGCGCAAAAAAATCGCGTAAAATAATATCAAATCAACGTTTTTTGCGCAACGTGTCGTTCAACTATGCAAAGAGCACGACTATAATCAAGGTGTAAAATCAATCAGGAGGTATCAAAATGGATACAGACAAAATTTATGCAGAATCAATCGTGAACGAATACACCGTAAAGGACACGACCAAAGTTGTGCAACTTAAAAAACTCGACAAAAAGGCAAAACTTCGCTCAAATATCTTCGGATACACCTTTGGCGTGATTAGCGCACTTTTGCTTGGCGTTGGTATGTGCCTTTCAATGAAAGTTATTGGAAGTGGAACGGCGGCTTATATCATCGGCATTATCGTCGGAGTGCTTGGCATTGCAGGCGTATGCGTCAACTATCCCATCTACAAGAAAATGCTTGAAAAGGACAAAAACAAATACGCATCGGATATCATTCGCCTTGCAAAAGAAATCACCGACGAGAGCGAAGAAAACGAGCAATAATCGATAGCACAATATAGATAGAAAGC
>CAZCKS010000058.1:0-6518 GCA_964499325.1 uncultured Bacteroides sp.
ACTTTGATTTTGGTTGCGACAAGCGGAGATACGGGCAAGGCGGCTTTGGAAGGTTTCAAAGATGTTGAGGGCACGCATGTTGCGGTGTTTTATCCAAGCCGAGGCGTGAGCGAGATGCAACGCGTGCAAATGGTGTCGCAAGAGGGCAACAACGTTCATGTTTACGGCATACGCGGTAATTTTGACGATGCACAATCCGCAGTCAAGCGCATTATGAACGATGTTGAAGTTAAGAGCGCGCTCGGTGCACGCAATATAAAAACATCTTCTGCAAATTCAATAAATTGGGGCAGATTGGCTCCGCAAATAGCATATTATTTTTCGGCATATTGCGATCTTGTCGCAAGTGATGAGATTGCGTTGGGGGATAAAATCAACTTTGTTGTTCCCACCGGCAATTTCGGAAACGTGCTTGCAGGATATTATGCATATCGCATGGGGCTTCCCGTGGCGAAATTTATTATAGCGTCCAATGCAAACAACGTTCTTACCGATCTTTTCAACGACGGAGAATACAACGTTAAGCGAGATTTTTACAAGACCATGTCGCCGTCAATGGATATTCTTATTTCAAGCAATCTTGAAAGGCTTATCTATGAAGCGACGGGAAGAGACGATAAAAGGGTGCGCGAGTTGTATGAAAGTTTGCGCGCGACGGGAAAATTCGAGATAAATCCCCAAGATATTCGCATGGACTTGTTTGAGGCAGGATGGGCAGACGAAGAGGATACAAAGAACGCGATTTTCACATTCTTTGACCTTGACGATTACGTTATGGACACGCACACGGCGGTTGGTGCAAGTGTATATAATGACTATTCTTGCGAGACGGACGACGAAACCCCCACCGTTATATTGTCAACGGCAAGCCCGTATAAGTTCCCTCAAGATGTGCTCGGTGCGCTGGGTACAAGAGAGAAGAACGCATACAAGGCGATTATCAAACTGTACAATCTCACCGCACTCGATTGCCCGGAGGGTATTGCGGAACTTGAAGAAAGAGATGAAATTCATACGAGAATAATCGATAGTGCCGAGGCAAAGCAAGTTGTCTTGGATATTGCAAACGATATAGAGGTTTAATATGGAAAATCAAAAAAAGACAGTTTACAGTGCACTGAAGCCTACGGGGGATTTGCAACTTGGCAATTATATCGGCGCACTTAAGAACATGGTAAAACTGCAAGACGACTATCAATGTATATATACCGTTGCGGATATGCACGCAATCACGGTGGACAACGTGCCTGCAGATTTGCGTCGTCGCACGTATGATTTTATGGCGATATTCCTTGCTATAGGTCTTGATCCTCAAAAGAGTGTGTTGTTTGTGCAATCGCATGTCCCTCAACATGCCGAACTTGCGTGGGTGCTTAACTGCAATACTCAATTCGGAGAGGCGAGTAGAATGACGCAATTCAAGGAAAAGAGCCTCAAAGCACCCGAAAACGTCAATCTGGGATTATTTACCTATCCAACGCTTATGGCGGCGGATATTTTGCTTTACCAAGCGGACTACGTGCCTATCGGCAAAGACCAAAAGCAACATTTGGAACTTGCACGTGATATAGCGGGACGTTTCAACTCCAAGTATTCGCCCACGTTTGTCGTGCCCGACGGAATTTTCCCGACTGTGGGCGCAAAGATTTACAATCTTCTCGATCCCACCACAAAGATGGGTAAGACGGACGACAACAGCAACGGCGTTATTCATCTTTTGGACGATCCTGATACGATTATGCGCAAATTTAAGAGAGCGGTCACCGATTGCGATGACAAGATTGTTCTTTCCGACGACAAGCCTGGCATAAGCAACCTTATCACAATTTATTCCGTTATCACGGACACTCCGCTCGATAAGGTGCAAGACATATTTGCTGGGGCGTCCTATGCCGATTTCAAGACCAAAGTGGGTGAAGCCGTGGTGGAATATCTTCGTCCTATTCAAGAAAAACACGCATACTATATGGCGCACAAGGATTATCTCGAAGAGATTATGCGTGACGGCGCACAAAAAGCAATGCGCATAGCCAACAAAACCCTTTCAAAAGTGTATAGAAAGGTGGGCTTTGTTCAAGTATAACTTTTAAGGTGATTTTAACAAAAACGGTGTAATATAGCATAGAGGAAGCAAAATGTTTGGATATGTAATACCCGATAAACAGAATATGTATATAAAGGATTTCAACGTCTTTCAAGCATTTTATTGCGGACTTTGTAAGACGCTCGGCAAGACTGGCTCGCAAATTACAAGGCTTTGCACCAACTATGACGTGACGTTTTTCAACGTGATTTGTCACTCTCTTGCAGGCAAAGAAGTGAAGTTCGAGCGCAAACTTTGCGCCTACAACGGCAAGAAAAAAGTGGTTGTAGAGGCGGACGAGATGTCGAGGATTATGGCGGATATTGCCGTTATGCTCGTATACTACAACGCCGAGGATGATGTGACCGACGGCAAAAAGTCGCGCATTTTCATCAAGTGGAGATTGTTTGCACGCAAGGCAAAAGCATCAAAGCGATTGCCCAAAATCGACAAACTTATGAAGGCGAGTTTTGCATCCCTCAACGCACTTGAAAAAGAGAAATGCGACAGTATAGATAGAGTGGCGGATTGCTTTGCCTCGCTTATGCGTGACATTACTCGCGAGGTTGTCAAAACAGATGATAATATCGACACGTTTATGTACAACCTCGGCAGGCTCGTTTATCTTATGGACGCCGTTGACGACGTTGAAAAAGACGAGAAAAAACATAGGTATAATCCTCTGTTGCTAAACTATGGCAAATGCACCGATAAGCAAGATTATCTTGCAAAAAATGTAGATGAACTGTCGTTTCTGTTAAAATCGACATATAACAAGATGGTCGCCTGCTACAATGCTATGGACATTGTATTGTATGAGGGCGTGCTGTCAAACACCATTTATTTGGGTATAAAAATGCAAATGGAGCGACTGCTCAAAGGAGAAGATAAATGCCAACTAACCCGTTTGTGATTTTAGGCATATCTAAAGACGCGTCTCAAAGTGAAATTTTGGAGGCATATAAGGCAAAACGCGCTTACTATCAAGCGCACGTTTTTGATGAGGGCGAAAGCGGTGCGGACGCCGCTCGTATGCTTGAACAATTAGACAACGCTTATCAACAAGCAATGGAGATGTCTCAAGAAGCGTCCACTGTCGAGGGAGAGGGCGATTCTCAATTTGAATCCGTCAAGCAAGCCATTCGCAACAAGGACGTCGAGACCGCACAAAGGGAACTCGATAAGATGTCTTATCGCAGTGCAGAATGGCACTATTTCCAATCAATCGTTTTCTATGAGAAAAACTGGCTCAATGACAGCAAGAAACAACTGGAACTTGCCCTTGAAATGGATCCGAGCAACGCCAAGTATTCGCGTGCACTTGAGAACTTGAAAAAGAAGATGGACGGCTCCCGTCCTTATGACAAAGAGGGTTCCAAGGGCACCTATCACAATAACGCCAAGACCACTCGCACCTATTCTCAACACGACGCCGATGTTACCGAAGGCATGTGCCGTGCTTGTCAAGCACTTTGGTGTGCGGATTGTTGTTGTGAGTGTATGGGTGGCGACCTCATTCGCTGTTGCTAAAAATGCGCTAAATAGCGCCTAACTTCGTCAGAGCCGCTTTTGCATCCAGTCACGTATTGCATATACGTTAGGCTGTTTGCAAAAGCAACTCTTTCTTGTTATACATCTATTTATCGCATTTTTAATAAAAACACGCTATTGAGCGAATAGCCGTGTCAATGCCTGCCCGCCCCAAAATCACGTACTAAGTGTACGTTGGGTTTTGTTTCGGGCAGACATTTCCTTGCTCTTCATCTCAATATCGCATTTTTACAAAAAACGCATTGTCGGAAATATTTATTAGCGCAGTGTGCTTATTCGAAGACGTAACTGGAACCGTAGCGAGCGCTGAGCCGAGATGGCAGTACAAGTGCACAAGCAATGTTGTTGCGTAGCCTGCGCAGTGCGCGCAGTGGCATAATAAGAGGAATATCCCTTGGGCGAATGCCGATGGTTGCCAACGGCAACGTATAGCGGTTGCGAACCGCAACCGCGCCGTGTGTCCCCCTGCGGAGCAGGCGCCGTGGGTTCCCTCAAGTTTACGAAGAGGGGGAACGGCGATTGGGGAAACACGTGAGGAAGGGGGAAATTCTATTTAAATATGTTCGTACTACACCTGTTTGTGTTGTGCTAATATCGTACTTATATAGTGATCTCAATTCATAAAACAATGAGAAAACGTAAAACCACAAGACAAGAGACTATATACGCTGTTGCACTCGCAGGGATTTCCGCTGCGGTGGCTCTTCTTATGGTTTGGCTTGGCGTTATCGTGCGCTTTAGTACGATAGCGTTTTTTATTGCTGCCGGCATTGCAATTATGGTGCCGATGTCTCAAAAGTATTATTTTTCTGCTATTTTTGCCTATCTCGTTTCGGCTGGACTGTCATTGCTTGTCGCAGGCGACATTTTCGCTACTATGGGATATGTAGTCTATTTCGGACCGATGGCGATAATCACGGGATTCTTTGCAAATTACAAGCAAAAAGTCAAATGGTGGATTGCGCTTATTGCAAAGGTTATCTATATCAACGGCGCATTGGCAATTTTATATTTCCTGTGTGGAAATATAGTGCTGGACGAGTCGATAATAGACAAAGTGCAATATTGGATGATTGCTCTCTTTGGCACGATTATACTTGTTGCAATCGATTATGTCCTTCAATTTATTTATCCGCGTATGGCAAAGATTGTCGGCAAGGCATTGCGCAAGAAAAACACGACATCTGAAGATGATACTGTTGATAATGACGATACTCCGTTTGATGACTTGGACGAATAAGATGTTAAGACGGCATCACGGTGAGGATGTCAAATGAAAGATTTAACGTCTAAAACCGCATTTGTCCTCACATCTACTACCGCGCCGAGAATTTTTGCTATCAAAATAAAATAACATGAAATATTGTCGTAGTTTCGCAAAATTATCGGCTTGGTGGCGCACTCTGGGGCGCTTTTTTATTTTCATGCGGAAATTTAAAAACACACTTATTTAAGACGTACTTATTAACGTAATGTGCTTATTCGTACTACATATTTTTCAAGCATAATTATTTTAATAATATTAAACAATTTGTGGTGGTGTGTGCTTAATAGTATGAATAAGGTTAAAGATCGATAACATTATAATCACAAGATAAATTGCACCGCTTGTTATCATTGTCATAACGTGCAATGTTTGGGTATACTGCTCGGCGTTTGCGACGATAAGTGTGTTTTGAAGAAGCAATATCGACACAAGCGCATCGATGAGGTTGATTGAAGTGTGTATGTGCGCAAGTTTGTCGTCGCTTTTGCGTGTTTTGGCGTGGTTGTATATCGCAGATGAAATTTTGTAGGTTGCGTAACTTGCGATGGCGATTGCAATTATCATGCCGAGGCTATAGGTGCGCATTTGAAAGACCATAAGCGCAATCGGGACGGCAAGTAATATGTCAAACGTCAGCATAAGAGAGGATATTGCTACAAGGTGTTTTTGCGATGTGATTTGTTTGCGCTCTATTATAAAAAGGTATAATCGCACAAAGAAGACGATAAAATAGTATCCTGCTATGCTTGTGCCAAATACGTAGCCTTTGATGATGCCTGTAACAAGATTAAACACTGCAAAAAGCAGTGCGGTGAAGATTGAAATTATTCCGCATTGGATAATATGTTTCATTTTTGTGCGCTTTGGCGAGGCAAACACGATGTGATAAGTGCAACGATTTCCTCTATGGGGCGTTTGCAGTCTTGGCTTACCCACTTCATTATTATTGCCACGATTCCGCGCGAATAGTATTCAAATATATACGGTTTGTCCACTTCCTTGACGTCAAACTTGTCAAGAACAGGGGAAAATATGTCTTTGTACATGCCGGTAAAAGTCTTTTGCGCGCCGAAAAGGCTTGGATTTTGCGATATTAGCACGTATACACGTTTGTTCTCTTTGATAAATTCAAGATAAGGCGTGAGATAGCGAGGGGTTATGAGAAAACTATCTTCCTTGCTTGCCGTTTTCACGTTGTACTTCGCATCGCTTTTGAACTTGCCGTTAAAGCGAGAATTTATCATCTCGATACATTCTTTAAGCAAGTCGTCAATCGTTTCATAGTGCAAGTAAAATGTAGAGCGGTTTACGCCTGCCTTTTGGCATATTTCCTTGACGGTGATATATGGATACTCCTTCTTTTCCAGAAGAAGGAGCAACGCCTCGTCCATAAGAAGGGCGGTGTTTTGATATTTAGTTTCGTTTTTGTTCATTTTTCGCCCTCCTTTATGGTGTCGAGTGATTTTATCCGCGTTTTGTTTTGAAAACAATATGGGAGAATGCCGTTTTCTGCTTGTTAATAGATTGCGCCGATTTGCGATTTCTATCTATATGGTGCTATTGATTATTGCTCGTTTTCTTCGCTCTCGTCGGTGATTTCTTTTGCAAGGCGAATGA
>CAZCKS010000059.1:0-6265 GCA_964499325.1 uncultured Bacteroides sp.
GTCCTCGGCAAGCGTTTTCTTTCTTACGGCTTTCGCCACTTGCTGTCTTTGGAACACACATATAATACAATTTTTCAATCATTGATGTCAAACGTTTTAAGCGTATTTTTCAAATAAATTCCTATCTCTTATCTGTCCTCTCTAAAATACGACGTTCCCAGCGCCGACGGTGGCTGTGTTTCCTTCTTTTTGAAGAAAGAAATTACTATAAGAACCAGCGCTGTCACCGCATACGGAATGACCTTAACAAGTTCTTTCCCTGCAAGTGTCGTGGGGATAATATCATAGTTTGGCATAATATACAACAATCCAAACACGAAAGAGCCGATTATACCGAGTCCCGGTCTCCACAACGAGAATATAACCAAGGCAACCGCGAGCCAGCCTATGCTGTCAACCACATATTCAAGCGAACCGCGCGTGCATGTCAAAATATAACACGCACCACCTATACCTGCAATGGCAGAGCCAAGGCAACAGGCAATGTATTTGTATTTATTAAGATTGATGCCAACCGCATCCGCCGCCGACGGATTTTCACCTACTGCGGTAAGCGAAAGTCCAGTTCTTGTCTTTTTAAGCACAATGGCGCATACGATTGCAATCACGATTGCGAGATATATAAGCGTTCCGTGCGAAAGGAAAATTTGCGAAAAAGCGTCATCGCCAACGCTTCCGAACATAGGTGCAGTAAAACATTTGCTCGCGCGCATAAAGGTTATGTTGTCTTTTGCCATAAGTCTCCCCCAAAAGCCCAACACACCCGTACCTAATGTGGTAATGGTAAGCCCCGTAACATTTTGATTGCAACGAAGAGTGATTGTAAAAAAACCATACAAAAGCCCCGTTGCGCCTGCAAAAATCATTGCCATAACAATCGCAAGAAGTATAACCACAAAATCGCTACCGCCTGCATTGTATGCAAGGTTTGCGCCTATACATCCTCCAACAGCACCCATACACATAGTCCCGGGGATTCCCAGATTGAGATGCCCCGATTTTTCTATAAGCGTCTCGCCAGTTGAACCAAACAAAAATACTGCGCCTATACGAATTGCCTGCGTAATCAACTCAACCATATCAAGCCTCCTCCATGCATTCTTTGCTTATAGCACTCATCTCACCGTTTCCGCCTTCGCAATCGGATTGTTCCACTGCATTCTCGTTGCCTGCACCAACGGCAACATCATCGTCAGATTGTGGAAGATATTCTGCCGTTTTTCTCAAATCGACACTTTTTCCACCATAAATCGAATGTTTAAATATCACTTTGTAATTTATAAAGAATTCTGTTGCAATTATACACAGAAAGAAAATACCTGTCATAATTGACGGATAGGAGTTGCCGAGCCTGCCGTATGTCGCCACCTCGCTTGCTCCCGTGTTTACAAATACGACAAGAAAAGACGTAAGCACCATTGCGATAGGATTGAAATGTGCAAGCCAAGATATAAGCACTGCCGTAAAGCCTCGTCCGCCCACCGTGCTTGTACTGTTAAGCGAATGATTGCGCACAGACACAAGCAAAAAGCCTGCGATTCCGCAAATCGCGCCACATAACACAAGCGTGCGAATTATAACCTTTTTCGTGTTTATTCCTATGTATCTTGCTGTATTTGCACTCTCTCCGACAACAGTCAGTTCATAGCCGTGCTTGCTGTATTTTAAATATACTGCAACAAGCGCGACGATAACTACAGACACCAGAATTATAAGGATATACTCGTTGCCTGCAATCGGAGGTATAACGCCATCGCTGAAGTGCATATCTCCCGTTCCATCGGGTATTGCTTTTTTTATGAAGAAATTCACAAAGCATATCGCAATATAATTGAACATAAGCGTCAAGAGCGTTTCGTTAGTGTTCCAAATCGCCTTGAAAATTGCAGGTATAACCGCCCAAACAATGCTAAATGCAATAGATGTTGCAAGCGCAATTATTATCGTCCCGGCGTCGTGAATCTGTCCGCCGAGATAAAAGGTTACGATTGCGCCTCCCAATGCTCCCATAAGCACTTGTCCCTCTCCGCCGATATTCCAGTATTTCATCTTAAAACATGGAGTAACCGCAAGTGCGAGCAAGAGATATATCGCAGTCTCTCTAAACACGTTCCACGCCTGCATGGACGAGCCGAATATTCCTGTAAAAAAGTATTTGAAATAAAATCCGAAACTTTGTCCCGTCGTGCTTATTGTGACGATTGCGCACAACAGCAGAGATATTACAAATGCACCTATTCTGATAAGCCATGCGCGTTTTGCATTGGAATCAGTGCGCTTTACAAGGTGAAACAATGGTTCTTTTATGTTTTTAGTCATTGTATTCTTCCTCCTCTTGACAATCGTCAAACATGCTTACGTCATCGGGTACTTGCGTCATAAGCAAGCCTATTTGCTCTTTGGTGGCGTGTCTTGCGTCGACCATACCGCTCACCTTTCCACCGCATACGACCAAAATTCTATCGGAAAGCGATAAGAGCACATCCAGATCCTCTCCGACAAATATTATCGCAACGCCATTTTCTTTTTGTTCGTTAAGCAAATTGTATATGGTGTAAGATGAATTTATGTCCAATCCTCGCACGGGATATGCAACCATAAGAACTGTCGGCGATGCAGAAATTTCACGTCCGACAAGAACTTTCTGCACGTTTCCGCCCGACAAACGTCTGACAGGCGTTTTTACAGACGGCGTCGATACTTCAAGATCGTGAACAATAGTTTCTGCCAATCGTTTGGGAGATTTTCTGTCCAAGAAAAAGGAATGTCCTTTTTCATAAGAGCGAAGCATCATGTTGTCAACAAGATTCATGTTTCCCACAAGCCCCATACCCAGCCTATCTTCGGGGACAAACGAGAGCCTTACGCCCAATTCTCTTATCTGTACAGGAGTTTTGGAGCGCAAATCCACCTCTTCTCCCCCTCGTTTGGGATCAAAATATCTTATATCACCACCATCGAGTTTAACAAGCCCTGCTATAGACTCAAGCATTTCTTTTTGTCCGCTTCCGGCAATGCCTGCAACACCAAGGATTTCGCCGGAATACACATTGAACGATACATCTTTGAGGGCAAGAACACCTTCTCTGTTCTTGCAAGAGAGGTTTTCAACCGCAAGTCTTTTTTCTCTGTCGTGCGGAGTTGTACGATTGATTTCAAGTTCCACCTTTTGTCCAACCATCATTTCCGTGAGACTTTGCTCGTTGGTTTCTTGCGTTTTAACGGTTGCAACGTGTTCCCCTTTGCGCAACACCGCTACTCTGTCGCTTATCTCCATAACCTCGTTAAGTTTGTGTGTGATGATGATAATTGACTTTCCATCCTCTCTCATTTTGCGAAGAACATCAAACAATTTCTCTGTTTCTTGCGGAGTTAAGACGGCAGTCGGCTCGTCGAGGATGAGGATATCCGCGCCTCTATATAAAACTTTTATAATCTCGACAGTCTGTTTTTCGGACACCGACATATCATATACTTTGCGTGAAAGGTCAAGATTAAATCCGTATTTGTCAATCGTGCTTTGAAGTGTTTTTGCGCGATTACGCTTGAGATAATCAAATTTTACAAACGCGCCTGCCGCCTTAAAAGGCAATGCGCAATATTTGCAAAAAGCCACAAATTTAGATTTTGCGCTTTCATTTTTTTCCTCTTTGATTTTCGCTTTTTCACCTGCAATATCATAGTGGAATTTCTCTCCCAAAATGATATTGTCGCAAGCGGTAAATAAATCGACAAGTTTAAAATGTTGATATATCATTCCTATTTTATAACCGAACGCATCAACCGGTGATTTTATCACAGCCTCCTCGCCTCTTACGAAAATTTGTCCCTCATCGGGATAGTAAATACCTGCAAGCATATTCATAAGAGTGGTTTTACCGCTACCATTTTCGCCCAAAACGGCAAGAATTTCGCCCTCTCTAACGTCAAAATCAACGTTTTTGTTGGCTATTGTGCTTCCAAAACTTTTGGAAACGTTTTTCATCTCAACAATGATATCTCCTATCATTGATTGCCTCCTGTTCTTTGAAAAACAAAAACGGGATAAGCGAGTTTTTCTCGCTTATCCCCCTATTTGTTGTATTGTTTAGTATTTAACGTTCAAGCATGTTATCCCGTCGATTGCAATATCAAAATACGGTGCAGAACGAACGTATGACTCGTGGAAATATCCGTCAGAGACATTTTCGCCAGTAAGTTTTTCTCCGTTTACAGTCATGAAATTATCTTTATCCGTATCAAAAACATGAAGTGTTCCATTGAGGAGTTTGTCGCGCATTTCGACGATTTTCTCAACAGTGCCTTCTGCCATTGCGTTTTTGCCAAGGTCTGTAAGTTGTACGGCGCCGTTTTTAAGCGTGCCTACCCAGTCTGTTGCAACAGTTTCGTTGTTTACTTTGGAAGCAATGATATATTTGAAATAAGGTGCCCAGTTGATTTTTGAAGATATGATGAAGGTATCAGGGCAAGCGTCTACTGTAGAGCCATTGTAGGACACGTTCGGCACGCCCTTTTCCTCACATGCGTTAGGTGCGCCCATAGAGTCGGCGTGTTGACTGATAAGTTTGCAGCCGTTGTTGATAAGGTTGATTGCAGTTTGTTTCTCTGCAATTTCGTCATACCAACTGCCTGTAAAAGAAACGTCCATTGTCACGCTCGGACATACTGTCTTTGCGCCCAAATAGAAAGATGTGTAACCGGAGATGACCTCTGCGTAAGAGAATGCGCCGACATAACCGATTTTTGCCTCGTCAGCACTGAATTTGCCGTCTGCTATCATTTCGTTGAGTTTCATACCAGCGGCGATGCCTGCAAGGAATCTGCCTTCATAAATGGATGCAAAAGCATTGACGAAATTGGGGCGATTTACTTCATGTGCTTGTGTGCCCGTGGCATGTGCAAACAAAACATCGGGATATTCTTCAGCCGCTCTCAACATATATTGCTCATGTCCGAATGAATCGGCAAAGACGATACTGCAACCTTTGTTTGCAAGTTCTTTTGCCTTATCGTAGCATGCGGCACTTTCATCAATACCCGTAACAATGATAACTTGCTCGTCAGAAAGGTTTAACTCCTTTTGAACTTCTTTCATTGCGTTGATAAAGTTTGCGTCATAGGTTGAGTTTTCGTCGTGCAAACAAATCATTCCTATTTTGAAACTGCTCGGGATTTGAAGGTCGGAATAATCCGGCGATTCGATTTCATAGGATGGAAGCGCGACGGTTTCGACATCGTCATTCCTATTGTCGCACGCAACAAGCGCAAAAACCATCGATGCTACAAGAGCCAAGCACAGCACAAGTGCAAATACTTTCTTTTTCATACGTTTCTCCTTTATTTTTGCCTTTCGGCATTGTGTGCGTTATTGCTTTCTAAACACAATGCGTCCATTTTCGTCCATTGCGTCTATAATAGCCAAACTTTCCACCCTTATCCCTTTTTCGCGCAAGGCATCGCCTCCGCCTTGAAATCCTTTTTCAATGGCAACCGCACAGCCGATAAGCGTTGCGCCTGCTTGCTCAACAAGACTTGTAAGCCCCGATATTGCCTCGCCATTGGCAAGAAAATCGTCAACAACAAGCACCCTGTCATCCTTCGTCAAGAAGTCTTTTTCGACCATAATCGTCCGCGACTCCTTATGCGTGTATGAAAAAACCTCAGAACAATAGCAGTCTGAGGTTATATTTATAGTTTTACTCTTTTTAGCAAAAAGCACCGGTGCGCACTCATAGCGTGCTACTGCACATGCTATGGCTATGCCCGATGCTTCTATGGTCAGAATTTTAGTTACATTTTCTCCGCAAAAACGCCCGCAAATCTCCTTACCAATCTCGTCCAACAGTTGTTGATCTATCAGATGATTGAGAAAACTGCTCACCTTGAGGACGTTGCCTTTTTTCACTTTACCGTCCCGCAAGATGCGTTCTTCCAAAATCTTCATGGCGCGCTCCTTCCACAATATGTGGGCTAATGCGGTACATCAACCGCAAGATGTGCGTTTGCGATTTGGTTTGCTCTTACGATACGGGCATTATATCTATAATTTACCACTTCTGTCAAACGAAATTAACACAATAAAAAATTTTTATTTTTAATAACACGATGAGTGTGTTTTTAGGGCGTTTATTGTACAAAATGTTTTTAATACACACGGCAAATATTAAAATGCAAACTTATTCCATGCGTTCTTATTAACATACTGTGCTTATTCGAAGACGGAACACGAGGCGCAAGGCGCCGAGCACTTGGAGCGCCGACCTTG
>CAZCKS010000060.1:0-6113 GCA_964499325.1 uncultured Bacteroides sp.
AATCCCGCACCTATGCCGAAAATTTGATAAAGACGGGTGCGGTTTTAGTTGACGGAAAAATCGTCAAAAAGAGCGGATACAACATTAACGAAAGCGCAGATGTGAAAATAGTTGACGATATGCAATACGCCTCTCAAGGCGCATATAAACTTGAAAAGGCGTTTGAAAGTTTTTCTATTGACGTTGATAATAAAGATTGTGCGGATGTTGGATGTTCCAACGGCGGCTTTACCGATTGTCTACTTCGTCACGGTGCAAAAAGCGTGCTTGCAATCGACGTTGCAGAATGCGCCCTTGACGAAAAACTTCTTTTAAGCGGAAAAGTTACATTTTTAAGAGCAAACGCAAGAGATTTACCTGCGATAGAGCAAGTTGATTTTGTATGTAGCGACTTAAGTTTTATATCCTTAAAGCATACTTTACCGTCTATGTATAACATTTTGAAAACAGATTGCTATGCTGTAGTTTTAATCAAACCTCAATTTGAACTTGACAAAAGTGCGCTTGATAAAAACGGAATAGTAAAGACCGAAAAACTCCGTCAAAGAGCAGTCGAGGCGGTGAAGAGTTATGCAATAGAGACAGGATTTAAGATTGAGGGAATTGCCACATCGCCCGTCCGCTTTGAAAATAAAAATATTGAATATCTCTTGTTGCTAAAAAAATAAGCCATACATTGTATGGTACTTTAATTTTACAATATTTTGCGGTTATCGCTTTTAGAAAATTCCTACCGGGATAATGTTTGCTTATAATCAAAATCGGACTATTAATTATCATCCTGTGTGTCCTCGGAGGAACTGTTGTTTTGTTTGTTCTCTTGCAGGAGTGCACTTGCATTATCCTTGTTTTTCTTTGGTTTTTTGCTTTTAGCAGGAGTGTTTTGTGCCTCTTTATTTTGCACTTTTGCCTTTGTCTCGAGGGAAGAGTTATCCTTTGATTTTTTGTTTTTTGACACGATAACGCACACAACGATTATAATAGCAAAAACAATCCCGGATAGCCCCGCGATTAGTTTTGTACCAAATTCGGATATGCACAGCAAAAATTCAAACATAAGTAAATTATACAACAACCTTTTGAAAAGTCAACGATAATATCGCGTGTGCGATTTGAGATTTGACTGTGCGATTTGACAATAAAAATTCACATTTTTTGTATAAATTTTGCACATTAAAAGGCAAAAATGAATATATTTGCAAAAAAACATAAAATATTCATTTTATACTTGAATAAAAAATCTCTTTGTTGTACAATTCGCATTGTGAAAGAGAAAGTTGCTATAATCACTAAAGATACAATGAAAAAATGCAAGGAACGCCTTGCACTTATTGATGCCGTCAAAAATGACGGCAGTTTTGAATTGTACGAAATCGAAGTCGGAGCCGACATACAAGACGGCACAGACATGGCAGTGGTTTTTGGCGGAGACGGCACAATGCTTGACGCAGTAGGGATGTGCGCCGGCAAGGAAGTTGCGCTTTTAGGCGTCAATTTGGGCAATCTGGGTTTTTTGACTTCTTGTGAAAAGGATGTTTCAAAAGACGCTCTTCTTTTAGCAATGAAAGAAAAACGTACAACAACTCGCATTTTGCTTGAAATGTCAACGGCGCACGGCTCATTTATGGCATTAAATGAAGTAGCGATAAAGGGCAAAAATTCTTGTCCGATATTTATCGAGATGTTCGTTGACGACAAGTTTGTAGACCGCTATCATGGCGACGGAGCCATTGTTGCGACGCCTACAGGCTCAACAGCATATTCGTTGTCTGCCGGCGGGCCTATACTTGCACCCGATGTAGACGCATTGCTTATAAATCCCGTATGCGCTCACTCATTGCATGCTCGTCCGTTGGTTGTGGGCGGATGCTCGACGGTTTCCCTCAAACTTGAGGGGGATAATCAAGCGGACGTGCTTGTTGACGGTAGACTGCTCTTTACGCTTTCTGACGGAGAGAGGCTGAATATCGCAAAATCGCAAAAATCGATACAATTCATCGCCGTAAGCGGAGATGACTTTTATAAAAAATTACTCACAAAGATGAATAGTTGGGGCACAACCTGTCAAGGTTGATTCTCAAAGGATAAGGAGATACTATGGCAAGAACAAATCGTCAACTCAAGATTTTGGACATTATTTCAAAATACGACATTGACACTCAAGAAGATCTCGTTGAAAGATTGCGTCAAGAAGGCTTTTCTGTCACGCAAGCGACAGTATCGAGAGATATAAAAGATATGGGCATCATCAAGACGCTTACACATGACGGAAGAAGATATAAGTATGCCGTGCAGACATCCAAGGAGTCTAACCCTGCGGACAAATACCTCAACATGTTTAAAAATACGGTATTGTCCATAAGAAGTTCAGGCAACCTTATCGTTTTGCGCACAGAGGTCGGAAGTGCAGGTCCCGCCGCCGAACTTATCGACAAACTCTCTTACGACGAGGTTTTGGGCGTAATCGCAGGCGACAATACCATTTTCGTGGCTGTTGACGGTATCGAACACGTTGATGCAATACGTCGTCGTCTTGAAGATTTGCTTGAGGCAAATAGAATTTACGGATAAACAACACTATGATTTCACAACTCTCGATTGAAAATATCGCACTCATCGACAAACTTGAACTGTCCTTAAAGGGCGGTCTCAACGTTTTGAGCGGTGAAACGGGCGCAGGCAAGTCGATAATTATCGACTCGCTTAATTTCGTATTGGGAGAGCGCGCGGACAAGACACTAATCCGTTATGGCACTGACCATGCGATTGTTGAAGCGGTATTTGAAGACTATCTGACGCCACATATCGGTGCTTATCTCGACGACATTGGCATAGAGGCGGAAGATGTGCTTATTTTGCGCCGAAAAATGAGTGTGGATGGCAAGAACGAGTGCCGTATAAACGGACGTGTTTCAACGCTTTCAATCCTTAAAGGATTGACGGAACTACTTGTTGACATACACGGACAGCACGAACATCAATCCTTGCTCAAAAGTGCAAACCACATTGCGCTTCTTGACAACATAGGTGATCAATCTATTTCGTCGATTAAGGAAAGTGTGCGCATTACACACGACAAGTATTCCTCTTTGAAAGGCGAATTGCAACGCTTTGGAAACGCGAACGAGAGAGAAAGACGTCTTGATATACTTACATATCAAATTGAGGAAATTGAAAAGGCGGATGTAAAAGATGGCGAAGAGGAAGAATTGCTTTCTGCTCGCAAACGCATCCGCAATATGGAAAAAATCATTTCTGCTCTGTCGGACGCAAAACGTATTCTTGACGGATACGATTCCACAAGTGTAAGCGCATCGATAAAGAATTGTTCCAATCTGCTCAACACTATTTCATCATTTGACGATGACATTACTCCTCTTACCGATAGGCTTGACAGTGCAAAGGTTGAGATAGCAGACATTAGTGACACGTTGGAAAATATGCTTGAAAGGCTTGATTTTGACGCTCGCTCTGCAGAAAAGATAGAAGAAAGGCTTGATACTGTACGCAATATATTGCATAAATACGGCGAAAACTATGACGCTTTGCAGAAATTCTATCAACAAGCATGCGAAGAGGCAAACATTCTTTCAAACGCAAGCGACAGAGTGGACACTCTTGAAAAAGAGATTAAAATTGCGTCAAACAATTTGCTCGATTGTGCCAACAAACTTACCTTTGCAAGAAAAGAAATCGCCGTCAAATTTGAAAAGGATATAACCAAAGAATTGTCCGACTTGTGTATGAGCGGTTCGACATTCAGCGTAAACATCTCAACAACTGACGATGTAAATAAAATCAGTGCAAACGGAGCGGATGTGGTCGAATTTTTGATTTCTCCCAACGTCGGCGAACCGCTTAAACCGCTTGCAAAAATCATATCCGGCGGTGAAATGTCACGCTTTATGCTTGCGTTTAAGAATATTCTTGCCAAAGTTGATGAAATCGGCACAATGGTATTTGACGAGATTGACACGGGTATATCGGGCAACGTATCGCAAGTCGTGTCCGAAAAGATGTGTAACATCTCCCGCAACAGGCAGGTTATCGCCGTCACGCACATGCCCTCGCTTGCGTCAATGGCAGACAATCACTATCTAATATCCAAATCTACTCGTGATGGAAAAACGCTTACGCATGTCGATTTGCTTGAGGACGATACTGATGAGGTCGCAAGACTTATCGGAGGCAACGATTACAGCCAATTTGCTGTCCCTCATGCAAAAGAAATGAAAGCATGGTCGAAAAAGTATAAAGATTCATTGAAATAACTTTTAATATTTCAATTAATTGGTTCAGTTAAATAAAATATTTTTAGGTGTCGAGCGAAAACGCTTGACACCTTCTATTTATTGGCGTATTATGGTGTCAAGTAAGAGTGTTTGACAGTATGGATAACAGATTTGAGATTTCAGTGTTGAGAACATACTACGGTGCGTTGCTCACGGATAGACAAAACGAGATGCTCGTTATGCATTATGACGAGGATTTGTCTTTTGGCGAAATCGCATCCATTGTCGGCATATCTCGTCAGGCGGTGCTTGACGGCATAAACAAGGGCGAGAAACACCTTGAAGAGTATGAAAACGCTCTTCATCTTGTCGAAAAGGACAAACGCATAGGGCGTTGCCTTGACGATATTGCCAGCGCCTATCCCGATACGCTTTCACGCGTTGAGGAAATCAAAAAGATATTGGAGGAATAATATGGCTCTTTTTGAAAGTTTATCCGACAGAATGAATCATATATTCTCAAAACTTCGCAACAAAGGCAAGTTGACGGAACTTGAGATAAAACAAGCAATGCGCGAAATTCGTGTTGCGCTTCTCGAGGCGGACGTCAACTTTGGCGTTGTAAAAGATTTTACCGCAAGAGTGAGCGAAAAGGCTCTGGGCGAGGAGATACTCAAATCGCTTACGCCTGCGCAACAGATTGTTAAAATCGTTAACGAAGAACTTTGCGCGCTTATGGGTAGCACGCATCAAAAACTCGGTGTTAGCGACAGACAACCCACAGTGTATATGATGTGCGGTTTGCAAGGCGCCGGCAAGACGACGATGTGCGGAAAACTTGCTCTTTATCTCAAAAAACAGAGCAAAAAGACCTTGCTTGTGGCAGGGGATATATACAGACCTGCCGCAATACAACAACTCAAAGTCGTTGCAAAAAAGGCTGGGACGGAATGCTTTGAAATGGGACAAATCGATCCCGTCAAGATCGCAAATGGCGGTATCGAATATGCTCTTAAAAACGGTTATGACACCGTGATAATCGACACCGCAGGCAGATTGCATATCGACGAAGAGTTGATGGGGGAACTTGTCAACGTTAAGAATGCGGTTAAGCCCACAGAGATTTTGCTTGTCGTTGACAGTATGACAGGACAAGACGCGGTTACTGTTGCCGATACGTTCAATAAAAAACTCGACATCACCGGCGTTATTATGACCAAACTTGACGGCGATACGAGAGGCGGTGCGGCACTTTCCATCAAAGCCGTCACCGGCAAGCCAATCAAATTCAGCGGTACGGGCGAGAAGATGGAGGACATTGAGCCGTTCCATCCCGAGCGTATGGCGTCGAGAATCCTCGGTATGGGCGACGTGCTCACCCTCATTGAAAAGGCAGAGCAAGCAATATCCCAAGAAGAAGCGCTTAAACTCACCAAGAAACTTAAAGAAAACTCATTCAATCTCGAAGATTATCTTGCTCAACTTGAGAGTATGAAAAAAATGGGCAATCTGCAAGATATGATGTCTATGATACCGGGGCTTTCTGGGAAGTTAAAAGGAAATGCGCAAATTGACGAAAAGCAAATCGCACGCACCAAGGCAATCATCCAGTCAATGACTATCAAAGAGCGCAGAAATCCCGAAATCATCAAAGCGTCTCATCGCAAGCGCATTGCAAAGGGTAGCGGTACATCCATACAAGAAGTCAATCAACTTTTGAAACAGTTTGAAATGACCAAAGAGATGATGGCTCGTATGCAAAAGGGCGGAATGAAAGGTCTGCGCGGAATGAAAGGTTTGCCTTTCTAATAACGAATTATATTTAAAATATAAAATAAAACTTATCACAAATGGAGGATAACTGTTATGGTTAAACTTAGA
>CAZCKS010000061.1:0-5734 GCA_964499325.1 uncultured Bacteroides sp.
ATTACAACCTTGGCAACGGCAACGGTTTCAGCGTCAAGGAAGTTATTGATATGACAGAGAAGGTGACGGGTATTCCAATCAAACGCACGGTTGAGGCAAGACGTCCCGGAGATCCTGCGACTCTTGTTGCGTCAAGCGAGAAAATCAAACGTGAACTTGGCTGGAAACCGCAATACGACAGCCTTGAGAGCATTATTTCTTCTGCTTGGAAGTGGCATTCGACGCATCCTCACGGATACGAAAAGTGATTTTCGGTTTGATTATTGCAAATCACTTGCGACAATTTTGTCGCATAACCTATTAAAAACGAAAATCGGGGGATTTTTATGAAAGTAAGAAAAGCCGTCATCCCTTGCGCAGGGTTTGGAACAAGATTCCTTCCGGCAACAAAAGTCGTTGCAAAGGAGTTGTTGCCAATAGTGGACACTCCTGCGCTTTGCTATATCGTCGAGGAGGCGCAAAAGAGCGGTATCGAGGAGGTAATGATAGTCGTTTCTCCGCAAAAAGAGGAGATAAAACGCCTTTTTGTACCCAATAAAGCCTTGAACGAGCGATTGCAGGCAATAGGGGATGAAGTTTCTTATGCGCTTGCCAATCGTGATTTCGGCGTCAAAATACACTTTGTCACGCAGACGGAGATGAGTGGAAACGCCAATGCGATAAGTCTTTGCGAAGAGTTTGCCGACGGCGAGCCGATAGCGGTGCTTTTCGGCGACGATGTCATGTACACCGACGGCGATACGCCCCCTGTTACAAGGCAACTTATCGACGCATATCAGAGGCTTGGCGCGACCATAGTCGGATGTCAAAGCACATCTGAAGAGGTCGCTCGCAGATGCGGAGTTATGATTGCCGACGGCGACGAGATTTGCGGTGCTACAAAGATTAACGGCATTGTGGAAAAACCTCTGGGAGAATTGCCGTCAAACCTTGTTTCGCTGGGCAGATTCGTGCTTGCACCGGGCATTTTTAAGGCAATAAAGAACACGGGCGAAACTCGCGGGGAGAAGTATCTTACGGACGCTATAAGCATTCTTGCAAAGCAAGAGGATGTGTATGCGTACAAGTTTGACGCAAAAAGATATGACATAGGCAACAGAGAGGGCTATCTCGAAGCAACCGTTGAATTTGCTTTGCGTGATGAGCGTTTGAAGGATAGTTTTGAACGGTATCTTCACGCTCTAAAATAATTCGAGCACACCGCTTGAGGGTAACAAATGCAAAAGAAGTGCGATATATGCGCAGAGCGAGAGGCGACTCTCGTCGACCGCGTCGTAGAGAATAATAAAAGCGTGGAATACGTCTATTGTCAGGCGTGTTATACGCATGCGCTGAAAAATGGCAAAAACCCTCATGAAGAAGCGAAAAAGTCGCTTGCAAGACGAGGAAAAGAGTGCAAAAAATGCGGTTGTGATATTGAGAGTTTTCAAAACTGTTTTCTTTTCGGATGTGCCGATTGCTATGAACAAATGCGAGGAATTGCTCTTGAGAGCGCATTGAGCGCACAGCACATAGCCTATGAGGATTTACAAGGGGCGCAACCTGCGATTCACGTACATAGCACGTGTGATTTGGACGGTGTCCTTTTTGAGAGCAAGTCTGATGGCGCTGATTGCAATAAAACTTATCTTAAAAGCGCAAAAGATTGCAGTATCGGCGAATTGATCGAAAACAACGTCATATCCTCTCGCATACGACTTGCAAGAAACGTTAGAGGATTGGAATTTCCCTCTTATCAAAAGGTTACGGACAACAGATGTGTAGACCTTATGAACGGGGCGTATTATGCCTCGCAAGGCATATTTAACGCGCGCCTTTTGCCCATGAATAAACTGTCCAAAGTGCAAAAGAAAGCGCTTATAGAGCGACACGTCATATCCCTCAATCTTGCCAACAACGAGGCGAGAGGAGCGGTGGTGCTTGAGGGGGATAAAAAGTTTGGCATATCGATTATGATAAACGAAGAGGACCACGTGCGAGAACAGTGTGTGGAAGAGGGGTTTAACCTTGCAAAAGCATACGAAAGATTGCACGCCTATGACGAGCAACTTATCAGAAGATTGCCAATCGCTTACGATAGACAACTCGGCTTTTTGACGGCGTGTCCCACCAATTTGGGCACGGGAATGAGAGCGTCGGTTATGTTGTTTTTGCCTGCGCTCAAACGAGCGGGCGCAATAGAGGACGCACTCAAAACTTTTAAGACGGAATTCGGCTTGACCATACGCGGAGTTTTCGGGGAGGGAAGCGAGGCAGCGTACGATATGTATCAAATCTCAAACTCTCGCACGTTGGGCGTGAGCGAGGAGAGCATAATCAATCAAGTGGAACAAGCGGTTGTAAGAATGTGTTTTCTTGAAAGAGTCGCCCTTGAGAAACTCGTCAGAGAAAAGCAAACCGCGCTTTTGGACGGAATATCGAGAAGTTATGCGCTGTTGACGGGTGCGTATACATTAAGTTCTCAAGAACTTATGAGGCTTCTCGTTGACGTAAAATTGGGGGTAATATTGGGCATTTTACCCATAAAAAACACTAAAAAACTTGACGAAATGATATGGTCTTGCACCTCTTCGTCATTGAGTATAATCACTGGCGGAAATTCCGATGAGGAGCGTGACAAAATGCGCGCGCAAATCGTAAGGAAGATTCTTGCGGAGGAAAAATGATAAAGTATTCTGACAATGCTCGCGCGGTATTGACCGTTGCGGGACAACTTGCCGTGCGCACGGGCGGACTTATTTGCACCGAACATATTTTGTACGGACTTTTGAGCGTAGAAAACACTTCTGCGCAAAAGATTCTTAACGGCGCAGGCGTTTATGAGAGCGACGTTATAAGAGTATTCAATCCTATGCCGTTGCGCCCCAATGTCGAGATGTCGGCAAGAGCGGGAAGAGCGGTTGAAAATGCAAGGGATGTTGCTGTCAGATTGGGCTCGTCATGCGTTGGTACAGAGCATATTTTATACACGATTTTGGACGAGACATCGTCGGTTGCGTCAAACGTATTGAGAGAATGCGGAGTGGATCCGGAAACGCTGCAACGCGTCACTTACAATGCGATAGTGTCTGGTGGCGGTGGAAATCCCGCAATGTGCGTTGCAAACGTGGCACAAGAGAGCGTAAACGATGTTTTGAGCGGATATGTGTCGCAATATTTTGGCGAACAGGAAAATGCGACAAAGAGTGAGCAAAACAACAATATTCGCGAGGAAAAGCAAGATTTTGATTTGTCTAAATACGGCACCGACCTCACTCAAAAAGCAAGAGAAGGCAGGCTTGATCCCGTCATCGGCAGAGGCAAGGAGACGGAAAGAGTGATACAAGTGCTTTGCCGTAGGACAAAGAATAATCCCGTGCTTATAGGAGAGCCGGGTGTGGGTAAGAGCGCGGTTATCGATGGGCTTGCACAGGCAATCGTAAGCGGAGACGTTCCGGATGCATTGAGGGGCAAAACGGTTTTTTCGCTTGATTTGACGTCGTTGGTTGCAGGAACAAGATATAGAGGTGACTTTGAAGAGAGGCTTAAAGAGACGCTCAACGGCATTAAACGCAGAGGCGACGTGTTGCTCTTTATCGACGAAATACACACAATTTTAAAGGCAGGCTCAAGCGAGGGCGGGTTGGATATAGCAAACGTGCTTAAGCCCATGCTTGCAAGAGGCGAATTGCAGACGATAGGTGCGACGACGCTTGAAGAATATCGCAAGCAATTTGAACAAGACAGTGCGTTAGAACGCCGTTTTCAGCCGATTTTGGTTGAAGAACCGAGCGTTAGCGACACAATAGAAATACTGCAAGGATTGCGTGCAAAATACGAGAAACATCACGGCGTTACTATAACCGATGAGGCAATATCGGCGGCGGCAATTTTGTCGGATAGATACGTTGCGGACAGATTCTTGCCCGATAAGGCGATAGACCTTATAGACGAGGCGTCGTCAAGGAAGAAAATCTTTAATTTTACTACTCCGCAAGAGATACGCGATTTAGAGGCTAAAATTAAGCAAGCAGACGTTGATTTAAGCGAGGCGAAACGCAGAGACAACTTTGAGTTGTGCGCAAAATATAAAGCACTGCGTGACGATTGCATAGAAAAACTTGAAAAGGCGCAAATAGAGTGGAAAGAGAAAAAATCCGCAATGACGCTTTGCATAGGCGAGGACGAGATAGCAGAGGTCGTGGGTAATTGGACGGGTATTCCCGTGAACAAGATTACCGAGGGCGAGAGTGAAAAACTTGTCGGGCTCGAAGGTGCATTGCAATCGCGAGTTATCGGACAAAACGACGCATGCAGTGCGGTTGCAAGAGCGATTAAGCGAGCAAGAGCAGGGCTTAAAGATCCCAAACGTCCGATAGGATCCTTTATATTCCTCGGTCCGACGGGAGTTGGCAAAACGGAACTTGCCAAAGCGCTTGCAGGTACACTTTTCGGAGATGAAGATTTGCTTATCCGTGTGGATATGAGCGAGTATATGGAAAAGGACAGCGTGTCTCGTCTCATAGGTTCTGCACCGGGGCTTGTAGGTTTTGAAGAGGGCGGACAACTTACCGAAAAGGTGCGCAGAAAGCCTTATTCAGTCGTGCTTTTCGATGAAATCGAAAAAGGTCACCCCGACATCTTCAACGTGCTTCTGCAAATTCTTGAAGACGGTATTCTTACCGACAGCCACGGTCGCACGGTAAGTTTCAAAAATACAGTGGTAATTCTCACATCCAACATAGGCGCAAAAGAGGCAAGCGAACCCAAACGCACTCTTGGATTTGCAAGCGCAGAGAGAATCGAAAGCGAGCAAGAGAGGATAAGAGAAAGTCATATTCAAGCGCTTAAAAACACAATGAAGCCCGAGATTATCAATCGTATAGACGAAATCGTCGTGTTTTCAAAACTCGGCAAAGAGGATTTGTTGCGCATTGCGGATATTATGTTCAAATCCCTCGCAAGCAGATTGGAAGAAAGAGGAGTTGTTGTCGAGTTTACCGACAGCGCAAAAGAGTATGTCGCAAATGTCGGTTATAATCCCGAATACGGCGCAAGACCGTTGCGACGCACCCTTCAAAGGCTTGTCGAGGATAGATTGAGCGAGAAACTCATCAAGAGTGAAATCGGAGCAGGCGATAAGGTTGTCGTCGACGTAAAAGACGATACGCTTGTGTTTGAAAAGCAATGAGGCATCCGATATTTGAGCAAAAGCGGGTTATACCGTGCACAAAATCCAAAATAGCATGTCGAAAAATTGCTTTTTGCTATTGAATATATAAAATATATTTGCTATAATGCACATATAGAGAACTTTAGGAGGTTACTTTATGAGAATCGAAATTTTCGGCAAAAATTACAATCCGAGTGATTCACTCAAGGCAATCACCGAAAAAAAGTGTGCCAAACTTGAAAGACGCTTTGGCGACGACGATGTGGACGTCAAGTTTACCGTGACATACGAAAACGGCGACTACACAACAGATATGGTTGTCACAAGCAAAGGTCTTACTTATCGCGCACAAGCAATGTCAGGCTCTCCGTTTGACAACGTAGACGAGGTCATTCCTCGACTTCTTGGTCAAATGAGAAAGCAAAAGGACATTTGGGACAAGGATAAAAAAGGCGCACCCAACGTTTATGACGAGGGCGAAGAGGAATAAATGAAAGTCGGCATATCGACAGCAACATTTTTCACAAAAGAGTTGACCGAGAATTCGTTCTCGGTCATTCAACGCTGTGGAGGGGACACCGC
>CAZCKS010000062.1:0-5655 GCA_964499325.1 uncultured Bacteroides sp.
GAGGGCACTGTCGATAAGCCGATTGCTCGTAGTAAGAAAGATAGAAAGAAAATGGCAATCGACGAGCAAGGACGTAGGGCGGTTACCCACTACAAAGTGCTTGAACGCTTTGGGAAATATACCCTTGTGAGATTTGAACTCGAAACGGGGCGCACTCATCAAATAAGGGTGCACGCCTCAAGCCTACATCATCCTATAGTCGGCGACGAAGTTTACGGCGGTTCAACGGTGCTGTATAAGAACGGACAACTTTTGCACGCAAAAAAACTTGTTCTCACACATCCGCATACAGGAGAACGCATGACGTTCGAGTGCGATTTGCCGGCGTATTTTGAAGCAGTGCTTAAAAAATTGAGAAATATTAACAACTAATCAGTGATAAATATGAAAAAAACAAAAGAAATCAGTCAAGAGCATCTTTTTAGACGCTTTGTTGCGTATTACAAGCCACATAAAGGCACCTTTGTATTGGATATGTTATGCTCGCTTATCTTCTCGGTAAGCGGACTTTTTTATCCTATGGTTTCGCAACGCATATTGCGTGAGAGTATTCCCAACGGCATTTTGAGTGAAGTGCTGATTTTATCGGGCGTTTTGCTTGCAATATACATTTTGCGCGCGGGTATGAACTACTATGTCAACTATTACGGTCACGTAATGGGCGTCAAAATGCAAGCCAATATGAGGAGTGACCTCTTTGCGCATCTCGAAAAATTGCCTTATTCCTTTTATGATAACAACGAAACCGGACAACTGATGACAAGGATGACAAACGACCTTTTCGACGTGTCAGAACTTGCGCACCACGGTCCTGAAAATCTCTTTATCACTACATTTGTTACAATAGGTTCTTTTGCCTATCTTTGCACGATAAGTTGGAAACTTTCTCTTATAGTATTCGCATTTTTGCCTGTGCTTTTCGTCATTGCGTTTGCATGCAGAAAGAATATGACAAAAGCGTTTAGAAAGAGCAGAGAGGAGATAGGCAATATCAACGCTGCACTTGAAAACAGCATTGCAGGCATACGTGTGACAAAGGCTTATGCCAATGCGGACAGGGAACAGGAGCGTTTTGAGAGTAACAACTCAAACTACGTCAAGGCTCGCTCCAAAGCATATAAAGCAATGGGTATGTTTTCATCAAGTATGAATTTCGTTACTCAAGTGTACAATGTCATAGTGTTGCTTGCGGGCGCGCTGTTTTGCATTTACGATGCGGAAAACTTCGACTATGTTGACCTTGTTTCCTTTATGCTTTCAATCAACTTGTTCATTTCTCCCGTGCAAACGCTCATACAGTTCTTTGAGCAGTTGCAAGACGGCGTAACGGGCTTTAAGCGTTTTATCGCAATTATGGATATTCCCGTTGAGGAAGAGAGTGAAAACGCAAGGGATTTGGACAGTCTTGACGGCGATATCATGTTCAAAGATGTTACTTTTGCCTACAACGACGACAAGGACGTGTTGGAGAATATCAACCTCACAATTCCCAACGGAAAAATGTATGCCTTCGTCGGTGCGAGTGGTGGGGGAAAAACAACGCTTTGCCACTTAATTCCCAAGTTCTATCCGCTTGAAAACGGAATGATTTATATCGGAGATACCCCTATAAGCGACATCAAAAACGATTGTTTGCGCAAAAATATCGGTATAGTTCAACAAGACGTGTTCCTCTTTACGGGCACGTTCAAAGAGAACATCGCTTACGGCAAACCGTCCGCAACGGACGAGGAAATCATAGAGGCTGCAAAGAAGGCGGATATACACGAGTATATTTCGTCCTTGCCTGACGGTTACGATACGCAAATAGGGGAAAGGGGCGTCAAACTTTCGGGCGGTCAAAAGCAAAGATTATCCATTGCGCGCGTGTTCTTGAAAAATCCGTCCATTCTTATTTTGGATGAGGCAACAAGTGCTCTTGACAACGCTACCGAGGCGATAATCCAAAAGGCGCTGTTCTCGCTATGCGAAGGGCGCACGACGCTTGTGGTCGCACACAGGCTTTCAACAGTGCGCCACGCGGATGAGATTGTTGTGGTAAATCAAGGCGAAATCATAGAAAAAGGCACTCATGAGCAACTCCTTGCCGGGGGCGGTGCTTACAAAAAACTGTATGATGCACAATTTAACGCCGACGTCGACATAGACGAAATAAATGTCGGATAAGTCTTGCAGGGTATAAGTGATACTTGTGCGCTTTTATATTGGCGTTTGTTTATATAAGCCTAATATAGATGGATAAAAAGATTGCTTTTTTGTGATATAAATCGCAGTGGAGAATTTTGTCAAGCAATATTGCAAAAATAGATTGCATTTTTCAAATAAGTTTGATATAATCCATAAGCAATCGAAAATTGCTAGTGTGGCTCAGTCGGTAGAGCAGCTGATTCGTAATCAGCAGGTCGCCGGTCCGAATCCGGCCACTAGCTCCAAACACTCACTCAACGTGGGTGTTTTCTTTTATCTTTTCAAGCGGAAAATTTACCCCACTTGTTTATATATTATAAATACAGAATACACTTACTATCGTAAGTATATATTTAGCGGGCGCGCGCGGAACGGGCGCACGCACGTGCGCATACGAGAAAACCGCCACAAATTGTGACGGCTTTCTCGCATAAAAAATATATAAAGGAGGAGAACGAAAGCAAATTATGAAAAGTCAGCAGGGCGATTGTCAAAATAATTGACGTTATCCGAAAATGACGTTGTAACATTGTGTGCCAATGTTGCTTATTGAAATTTTTAGATTTTGTGGTAAAATGATTTTATTGATATATTTTACTTTATCGGAGTTTAAAAATGGATAATATAGAACGCAGAAACAAAGAAATGGCGTATATTGCAGACGATGCCGTGTATGAGGAAATTATAGAGTGTCGCAGGCTTTTGCAAAAACTCAATTTTATGGATAGAACCGCTATAGAAGAAATTAATGCTGTTGCAAGTCAACTTTTGGGAGAAAGCGATGCGCATATTACGCCTCCGTTTCATTGTGACTTCGGAAAAAATATAACAACCGGGAAAAACTTTTATGTAAATGCAAACTGTACGATACTTGATGTTGCAAAAGTTGCAATAGGAGATAATTGTTTGATTGGTCCGAATGTGTCTATTTATACCGCAGGGCATCCGGTCCATCCTATATCAAGAAACTCTGGTTATGAATATGGCAAATCCGTGACGATAGGTGACAATGTGTGGATTGGCGGTAGTTCTGTAATTTGTCCGGGCGTACACGTTGGGAGCAACGTAGTTATCGGTGCAGGGAGTGTGGTAACAAAAGATATTCCCGATTGGTGTATCGCCGCGGGCAATCCGTGCAAAGTAATTCGCAAGATTACGGACGAAGATATGCGGAAACTGTATAAAGACGAGCAAATTGATGATGAAGCGTGGAATAATATTTTGTGTAGGTAATATTTTATATTCTTTTAATAGCAAACAAATCGGAACGACTTAATTGTCACTCCGATTTTTTATATTGAGGGTAGATTTTCGATTGATTGTGTGATATGATATTTTAAGAAAAATATCGAGGTGTTTATATGATTTATAGAGATTTTCAAGGTATTAAACTTTCCGCACTCGGTATGGGGTGTATGCGTTTGCCCGTATGCGGTGACGATTATTCTCAAATAGACAAAAACGCAGTGCGTGAAATGGTCGCTTATGCAATGGAAAAGGGCGTCAACTATTACGATACCGCTTGGGGATATCACGACGGATATTCCGAGCGTGTTATTGGCGAAGTGCTCAAAGAATATCCGCGTGAAAGTTTCTATCTCACATCCAAATTCCCGGGGTATGACTTGGGCAATATAGACAAGGTTGAGGAGATATTTGAGGAGCAACTTAAAAAGTGCGGTGTGGAATACTTCGATTTTTATCTCTTCCATAACGTATGCGAACTGAATATCGACGCATATCTCGATAGGTCGCACGGCATATACGATTATCTCATAGAGCAAAAGAAAAATGGGCGAATCCGCCATCTCGGCTTTTCAACGCACGGCACTCTTCAAACGATGAGGCGTTTTCTCGACGCATACGGCAAGGATATGGAGTTTGGACAAATCCAACTCAACTGGCTTGATTGGAAGATGCAAAACGCCAAGGCGAAAGTAGAAATGCTGAACGAGTGGAATATCCCCGTGTGGGTTATGGAGCCTGTGCGAGGTGGAAAACTTGCCTCGATAGAGCAAGAGTATGCCGACACTCTTAAGACCTTACGTCCTGATGCGAGCGTTGTAGAGTGGGCGTTCCGCTTTTTGCAATCTATTCCGAGCGTCACGGTTACGCTGTCGGGAATGTCTAATATGGAACAATTAAAACAAAATATTGCTACTTATGAAAGCGAAAAACCGTTGGATGAGAGCGAAATAAATGCGCTTTTCGGCGTGGCAAAGGCGATGACGTCCAAGAATACTCTTCCGTGCACGGCTTGCCGTTACTGCACGTCTCATTGCCCGATGGGACTTGATATTCCGACGCTTATAGAGCATTACAACGAGCACGTTTTCTCCGGCGGCGGATTTTTGGCACCTATGGCAATAGGCGCGCTTCCAGATGATAAAAAGCCGTCTGCTTGCATAGGCTGTCGCTCTTGCGAGGCGGTGTGCCCGCAAAATATCAAAATCAGCGAAATGATGAGCGATTTTACTCAAAGATTGAACATAAAATGAGCGAGTTAAGCAGAGATTTGAACAAGGCGAAAGAAATATTGCTTTCGGGAGAATACACTTGCGTGCTTTACAGTGACGTCGAATTTTTGACGTCCGAGCAACGAGGTGTCAAGCCACTCGTCGCACTGGTTGAGAGCGGAGAGAGTTTTTCGGGTTTTTGCTCTGCAGATAAGGTTATTGGCAAGGCAACGGCATTTTTGTATGTTTTGCTAAAAGTAAGGGCGGTATATGCACGCGTTATAAGCAAGTCCGCACTTGAGGTGTTAAAGTCGTACAATGTCGAGGTGCAATACGACAACCTTGTAGAAAACATAATAAATAGGCAAGGGGATGGTACATGTCCCTTTGAAAAAGCGGTGCTTGACATAAGCGAGCCGAGTATAGCATATACGATTATCCGCGATAAAATGCGAGAAATGAATATATCGCTGTAACAAATAGCCGCTTGTCGATTGAAACAACCATATAGAGGTAGATATGAAAATTAAAATCACTGCAGTGCGCAAGAGCGAATATAAGGATTTGATGGAGATATATGAAAATCCCATCGAACACACTTGCGACGTGAATGTCGGCGATGTATTTATATCAGTTGACGGAGAATGTCCGAGCGGATTTTGCGATAGTGCGTGGCAGAGTGTTGCGCCTTTCACAAAGGCACTTGCAAGGGGAGAGGGCAATTTCTATGACGGCTGGATGAAAAACCCCTATTCGGCAATGATATCTTGCAACGACGGCTTCCGTCCCGTAAGTTTTTTGCTTGAAAGAATGGATTGAGTGAATTTTTTATCAAGATTATGAACACCCTAAAATTTGGGGTGTTTTTTTATGGAATAATAAAATTTATATTATAAATATATCAATATAATGCAAGAGGGGACGTATAACGCAAATTTTAGAAAAAATCAAAAAAATATTGCATAAAACTATTGACTTTTAGCAAAAGCGGGAATATACTGTTAGCAATCAA
>CAZCKS010000063.1:0-4447 GCA_964499325.1 uncultured Bacteroides sp.
AAGGCTTGTGTGCGACGAGGTCGGCGCTCCAAGTGCTCGGCGCCTTGCGCCTCGTGTTCCGTCTTCGAATTGGCATATTTCGTTAATAAGTGCTCCTTGAACAGGTGTGCGCATTTTATAACACCAACGACAAGGATATTTTTAAGTATCTACAAATCTTTGCTTGCGACTGTTTACTTTTTACAACTTATTTGTTATGATATATTAAATTATTATGTTGTGAGGGCAAGTTAATGAATATCAAAGATTATACTCTCAAAATCGTGTATCGTCTAAACGGAAAATATTGCGAAGAAAATATTGATTTTTCTTGCATAAAATCAGGTTATTGCGATGAGATTTTCGACATAGTCGATAATGGTGCGGACAACTCTGTGAAAATAGTTGCGACCTCAAAGACTGCGGTTGAGATGATAGAGGCTCAACTCGTTTATGAACGTCAATATCAACCGCTTGACAGATTTTATGCCAACGGTTTTCAATCTTGGACAACATCGAGAGAGTATACCGTAAAGGATAGACAATACGGCTTGCGCACGCTTTCAAATCTGCCGATTGCAAGGACGTTTTCGGGAGCAAGCGGAGATTATCACTTTACCGAATACGGAAAGGGACTTTTCCACAGTTTTTCTTACACATACGTGCGCAATCATGAGAATGTGGATTTGATCGGTTCGCTTGACGAGCGCACGGGTTATACGATTTTCTATGCCGATTTTGCGCAAGACGTTTTTGCGGTGGTGAAGGATGTTGAGGGGGTTACTCTCGATGGAGAATACACGCTCTTTGACATTGTGCAATTTGCAGGCACTTATGACGAGGTGTTTGATAAATACTTTGACGCATATCCTAAAAAGCACACTGGTAGGGTGCAACATCTTGCAGGCTATACATCTTGGTACAACTACTATCAAAACATCAACGAAGAAATTATTTTGCGCGACCTTGACGGCTTGAAGAAAGCGGGACAAAGCGCAAATATTTTCCAAATCGACGACGGTTACGAGACTATGATAGGCGATTGGGAGATAGATGCGGTGAAGTTCCCCAACGGGCTTGCGCCTATCGTGGACAAGATTCACGAGCAAGGGCTTATGGCGGGGCTTTGGTTCGCACCGTTTGCGGCGCAATTCAAAGCGAAAGTCATAAAAGAGCATCCCGATTGGTTAGTACGAGACGACAATTCTCGCCCGATTGTCAGCGGAATTGCTTGGGGCGGATTTTATGCTCTCGATTTTGAAAAAGAAGAAGTGCGAGCGTTTATCAAATCTTTCTTTGATAAGGTGTTTGACGAATGGCACTTCGATATGGTCAAACTCGATTTCTTGTACGCAACGGCAATTCAGCCCAGAAACGGCAAAACGCGCGGTCAACTGATGTGCGAGGCAATGGACTTTTTGCGTGAATGTTGCCGTGATAAGATTATTTTGGGTTGCGGTGTGCCTCTTGCGCCTGCGTTCGGCATAGTCGACGCTTGCCGTATAAGTTGCGATGCGGAAAACACGTTTAAGGAAAAATTCTACGTTACCGTCACCAATCAAGAAATTATCTCCACAAAAATGGCTATGACAAACAGCGTGTTCCGTCGTCACCTTAACGGACGTATTTGGGCAAACGACCCCGACGTTTTCTTCCTTAGAGATGACGGCTTGAAAAAGGCAGGGTATAGCGAACAACAAAAACTTTTGCTTGCAAAAGTAAACCACATCTTCGGCGACGTGTTGTTTGTGAGCGACAACATCGGCGCATACACAGACGCGCATTTGAGTGTGTTGCTTGACTCCTACAAGAGATTTGACGGAAAGGTTGTCAGTGCGGAATATATCGACAAGAATATTATAAAAGTCGAGTACGTAATTGACGGCAAAAAGGAAAAATTTGTGTTCGATACCGTAAGCGGAGATTTCTTTGTCGAATAATTGCGGTGTAATAAATGATACTTTTTGACAATTTGCAAAAGGTGCGTGATGAGGTTGCAAAACATTCGCAACCCGTTACGCTTATAGCGGCGACAAAAACGCAAACAAAACAAACTATTGACGAGTTTGTTTCGGTTGCGCCCGATTTTGTCTTGGGCGAAAACAGGGTGCAAGAACTTGTCGAAAAGTATGACGAAAGATATTGTTGGCACCACATAGGGCAACTGCAAACAAACAAAGTCAAATACATAATCGATAAAGTTGCCCTCATCCATTCGCTTGACCGGGAAGACCTTGCAAAAGAGATTGAAAAGCAAGCGAGCAAGCGAGATATCGTTATGCCGTGTCTTGTGGAAATCAATATGGGCGCGGAGATAACAAAGGGCGGCGTCTCGCCCGATGAAGTCATAGACTTCATATCCGCAATGGAAAACTATCCGCACATAAAAATAGAGGGCATTATGAGTGTGCTTCCCAACCTCGACGACAAAGCGAAACTGCACGTGCTTTACGACAAACTACAACGTATTTATGAGGACGTAAAGAGCAAAAACATGCCTTTTACCGACATAAAATATTTATCGGCAGGCATGAGCGGTGATTATCAAATTGCACTCGAACACGGCTCGAATATGATAAGACTGGGCAGGGTGCTGTTTGGTGAAAGAGTGTATGTGCCCAAAGAAATTTTGTAAATAAAAATTGTTATATAGTGCAAAAACAAGGTGATAAAATGGACGAAAGATATTATCGTAACGATTCTAATCAAAGAGATAGTCAAAGAGCGTTTTCACGCCCTCAAACCACCCCTCAATATCAGTCTGCGCCACAAGCGTATCAACCGCAATATAGCGCAATGAGTATGAGCAATGCAGGCGGTGTGGTGATTTACTCTCCCAGAACCTATCAAGACGTGCAACTTCTCATCGACCACTTGAAAATGCGCGAGCAAGTCATAGTGGATTTCTCCACCCTCAACCAACAATCGACGTATAGAATCCTCGATTTTATGAGCGGTGCGGTGTATGCCGTGGGCGGTAGCATTCAACAAATCACAAAAAATATTTTCCTCTTTGCGCCACAAGGCGTGACGATTACAATTCCTCCGCAGTTGAGGGCATAAGGAGCGGATATGCAAGAAAAGGAAAAAATAGATTACAAAAAGAAACTTGCCGAATGGAAACAGACGATAAAAACACGTTGGTGGATTTTGCTTGTCGAACTTGCCGTTGTCGGCGTGATTTTGCTTGCAGACCTGCTCACCAAAAAGTATGCGTGGGAATATCTCGACGCATACGGATATAAAGACGACATCGTCCCTGGACTTTTCAACCTTGTGATGGTAAGAAACGAGGGCGCAGGTTTTGGAATATTCCAAGGCAAGACAGTTGCGCTCACGGTTGTGACGTTTATAGTTGTGATTGCGCTTGCAATTTATCTTATTTTCGCTCTCAAAGAGAGCGAGTGGCTACGCGTATCCCTTGTGTTTATTATCGGTGGCGGTATAGGCAACATTGTGGATCGCATTGCGCTGGGCTATGTGCGCGACTTTATACAGTTTGCATTCTGGGAAGATTTCCCATCATTTAACGTGGCGGATTCTTTTGTTACGATCGGTGCGTTTATGCTTATAATTGTGCTTATCGTTATGCTGTTGAAAGAGGGGAAGAAAAATCAAAAGGAGTTTGAGGCGGAACAAGCCAAAAATTCGCAAAAAGAAGAGATTATTGACCCTCTCGACGCGCCTATAAACCTCAATCCAATGTTGCGATCTGAAAACGACTACACCTTTGAAGTCACTCCTCAACAAGATGAAAGAATCGAAACACAAGTTGCGGACAGTGAGTGTGGCGAAGAGGAAAAGCAGGAAAAAACTTGCGATAACGCGTGCCAAAACGAGGAAAAATCGGACGAAAACAATAGTTGCGACGGAGAATAAAAAGTGGCGCACATCGTTGACAAAGAAAGCGTAAGGCTTGACGTATTCATAGCCGAAAAGTGGGGCATATCTCGCTCCAATGCAAAGACCGTCATTGAAAAAGACGGTGCTTTTGTCAACGGTCAAAACAAGAAAAAGAGCGGTTTAGAAGTGCGAAAAGGCGACGAAATAGATTTTAGTTTGCCTGCTCCCGAAACGCTTGAAGTCAAGGCTGAAAACATACCTCTCGACATCGTGTACGAGGATGAATATATGGCGGTTGTCAATAAGCCGCAAGGCATGGTTGTGCATCAGGCGAGTTCGTATAAAAAGAATGATACCCTTGTAAACGCACTGCTTTACAACCTTGACAGTTTGAGCGGTATTAACGGCGTTATCCGTCCTGGCATTGTGCATAGATTGGATAAGGATACGTCGGGATTGCTCGTTGTGGCAAAAAACGACGAGGCGCACAAGAGCCTTGCAAGTCAAATAGAGAAAAAGAGCGCAAGACGCATATATTACGGGCTTTGCGACGGCAATTTCAAAGAGGACGAGGGCACTGTCGATAAGCCGATTGCTCGTAGTAAGAAAGATAGAAAGAAAATGG
>CAZCKS010000064.1:0-4262 GCA_964499325.1 uncultured Bacteroides sp.
ACTCGGTATACGGTTGACGATGACCTTGACGCTTTCTGATGTTCTTTTTGGACTTATAATGGAAAACCAACACTTTGGGGAACTTGTCCTGTGCGTTGACCTTTGCGCTTACTTTAACAGTTTGTGCATCAGTGCCTGCTTTCACATTTCCGTTGTCGTCGACAAACATAAGAGCCTTGAGTTCAACCACATCGCCGACTTGTGCATCGATTTTCTCGACCTTGACGAGCATGTCTTTCTCGACTTTGTATTGTTTGCCACCGCATTCAACTATTGCGTACATTGTTTTACCTCCTCTAACCAGTCTCGCCGACATAGGTGCAATCTTTGATTGACTTAAAAACCACTTTCGAGCGGCTCGACATTTAATTTACCAAAAAGCAAATCTTTTGTCAAACAAAATAAGCCCAAATACCAATATTTATTTATAAATATAACACTATCGTTAGTTTTTAATCAATTTTCGTCTATTCGTTTATAAATTTTTGTGTATAAATTTTTAATTTTCCCACAATCTGCGATTTTGTTTCGACAAATTCAAAAGTCCCATATTGTTCATAACCATTCGTTGTTTTTAGAAAAACTATTCGATTACTTTTATCATCGATTGCTTTCGTATAATTATAAAGGAAATGCTCCACAACACTATTATCATTTATCACAATATAAGAACAACCGTAGCGTCTTTCTATATCAGTGTTAAGACTACATTCGTTAATGAACCAAACACTCTCATCCCTATCAGTTACGTTGGGATAACAAAAATAAATGCTACTAAACCTTTTTACAATTTTCCATCCCATTTTTTTACATAGCAAATTATAGAAATCCACAACTTCTTTGTCAAAAGGCTGAAACTCAATAGTTAATTTTTCATTTAAAGTCATAGTTATATTGTAATAGGTCTTTTGACCTATGTCAAGACTTATGACCTTATCTGTTTTAAACTTATAATATGAATACAAATTCAAATTTTGCCTACATCGATGTCATAAAACAAATTATGACAGAAAAAGGATTGAGCCAGCAACGCTTTGCGGATATTATCGGTGTCAATCAAACTACAGTCAGCCAATGGTTGCTTGGTAATAAAAAACCGACTTATGACTGTATTCTTGCTATTTGTCAAAATTTTGATATTACACCAAATGAATTTTTCGGTTTATAAAAACGAGGCGCAACAAGGCACCTCGTTTAATTTTTTTAGATTGTATTTTGCACGTTAGTCTTTTGCGGCATTTACATCTGTCTCTTTGGATGTAACAATGCAAATCTCTCCGTCAACAGGCTCTTTCGCCTCGTCGCAGGCAAATTCTTCCATGGTCTCCGTGTTAGATACGACATCATTGGCAATATCTTCGTCGTATACCAATTCCTCATATTCGGTAGTATCAAGCGTTTGCACGTCTTGCTCGACAACGTCCACGCACTCTTCGCTCTTTCTTCTTGCAATTTCCACTGCGATTTCTTCCATTTTTGCCTCATTGAGGAAACACTTTTTCTTATAGATGATAAGCGCAATCGCAAGGAACACCATTGGAATAAGGCAAGTGCATACAAGCAATATCATTATGCTCTTTTGCCCATTCGGATCCGCTTGCAACTCTGCCACAACGGCTTCGTGCGTCTTGTCCAAGAGATTTCTGTCTATGTCCGTAAATTGGTTGGTATATGTAAGCACTCCTGCAATTATATACACAAGCGATACAAGTCCTTGCATAAGCGCCGAGCCCATCTTTGCCGTGAAGGGGCGCAGTGAGAATATCAATCCCTCATCACGCTTACCCGTCTTATACTCATTGTATTCGACAGTGTTTGCCATGTTGATGACCATAATCATATAGAATCCGCCACCCCAACCGGCAATCGTATACGCAAGCATCGTAAATAGGAATCTCAATGTGATTTGCATACCGAGCACTTCAAAGAGGAAAATATTGGGGATTGTAAGCCCGAACACCATCATTAGCGCATATCCGATGATTATTGCAAGTCCGCAAGAATACAACAAATTATCTCTACCATATTTCTTTGCAAGCCATGGATATACAAGCGTAAACAAGGTGGACACAATCGCATATCCTATGCCAAACACCGTCCAAAGCATACCATTGTAACTGTACTCGAAATAGATATACATCATTCCGAGTCCGCCACCCACGACGTTTGTACCAATATTGAAAAGGAGCAAAACAAGCGCGCACCACAAGAGTTGGTCATTTTTGAAAAGCACCCTAAACATATCCTTAAGTTTCATAGGAGGCGTTTTCATAAGGTTTTTAGGAAGCGGTTTCTCCTTAACGCCGAAAATTGTAAACATTTGGAACGCAAGCATAAGCACAGCGGCGATTACGGATATAACTGCAAAGCCTGTCTCTGCACTTCCGCCTATTGCATGTTCTCCGTTTGTGAGAGTAGGTATGATAAGTCCTGCAAGTCCTCCGCCCGCTCCGCAAACAATTTGCGTAAACGATGCAAGTTTGTCTCTGTCGTGTGCATTACTTGTAAGCGTGGGCATCATTCCCCAATAGGAAATGTCGTTCATAGTAAATGTTATTGAGAAGAGGAAATACATTGCACCAATAAGAGCAATAAATCCCCATCCCTCGGCAGGCACGGTGTATAGCGCAACTATAACACCTGCAGTCAACACACAGCCTATAAGTTGCCACGGCTTATATTTGCCCCATTTGGTCCTCGTGTTCTCAACGATACCGCCCATAATCGGATCATTGAATGCGTCAAAGATTCTTGCGGCAATTATGATAAATGTAATTGCGGTAAATTGAGCCGTATCAAGGTGCTTTGTGCACACGCAAAACGACAAAAGATAGCCATTGAAAAAATTATATAGAAAGTCTCTTCCAAATGTGCCAAGCGCAAACATCAACAGATTGCGCGTAGACAATTTTTCTTCTCCGCTTTGAGGAGCCGAAGAGTTGCATTCATTGTTTTGCGCGTCGACAACGGCAATATTTTCGTCAGACATATTCAACCTCAATCGTCCTTGTTTAAGTCGCAAAGACGTGTTTCTTCAATATTGTAAACTATGTTCCGTCAAAACAAAAAACTTGACTTAATGCAATAACAAAACGTTTATATCATCGATTTGAGATATTAAACACCTTATTTTGTCAAAATATAATCTTCGAGAGCAGAAAAGCAATCAAAGGTCATAGTCACGTCGTCAATAGTCAGCGTCAGCGGAAAATGACAAAAGGCAAACTCGTTTAATGCTTGCCTTTTGTCTTGATAAGTTTTGTTTTCAAATATAATCGTCATATCAAATATTCAAAATTCTGCAAATGTGTTTGCTCACAATCATAAAGACGATGTCCAGTACCCAAACGATTGTAAAACCAAATATAAGACGAATAAGACCCGCAACGATTTTGCCCTCTTTAAATCTTGTGACAAAGCCCAAAATCCATGAAGTGACAGGAATAATTGCCAATATAACGCTTACGATATAACTCAGTCCGAAATAGTCGCCCCTTTTTGCCATAAACAAACCTCTCTGTTTTTTGATATATAGGTATGTTCTACGTAAAATATATTATCACGCTTTAAAAAAAATGTAAATACCGACTTGATAATTTTTAGGGCTTTGACAAATATAATTTTTGAATAAGCCACTGTTAAGATAAAGAACAAGGAAACGCCCATCCGAAACAAAACCCAACGTACACGTCGTACGTGATTTTGGAGCGGATAGGTGTTGTAAGGAACAAAGTGACGGAATAGCGATTGTTACGCAAAGCGTCAATCGCGTCCAAAGTTATTTGCTATATTTAGTGCGCTTATGTAAAAATAAGGCGTCAAACAGATGAGTTGCGCGAAAAAGCCCCACATATAGCACCCCTAACGTATACGTAATACGTGAGTTGATAGATGCAGGGCTTTGACAATTTAATTGCAACTTGCTCACATACAAATAAGCGCAATAAATAGATGCATAACGAGAAAGCACCCTGATGGACAAAAGCCAAGTGTACCTTGCGTACACGACTTTTGCACATCTGGGTGCTGACAAAGTTAGGCGCTATTTAATGCGCTTATTTGGTGCCGAAAATGCGGTCGCCGGCATCCCCCAAACCAGGCAATATATAGCCGTTCTCGTTAAGTTGACGATCAAGCGTTGAGACATAGATTTCTACATCGGGGTGTGCGGAATGCACTTTCTCTACGCCCTCGGGAGCACCGATGATGGCAAGGAATTTGATATGTTTGCAACCACGTTTTTTGAGGGCTTCGATGCCGTC
>CAZCKS010000065.1:0-4133 GCA_964499325.1 uncultured Bacteroides sp.
CGAGGCAAGACATGGGAAGGCTTTTGAGGGCTTGCTCAACCGCTACTTCAAATAATAGCCTCAAATAGCGATTTGCTTTGTCAAAGCCCTATGTTTGTCAACTCACGTACGCAAAGTACGTTAGGGTTGCCATACATAGGGCTTTTTCGCGCAACTCATCTATTTGATACTATTATTACATAAGCATATTATTTAGCGAATAACTGTGTTAGAGCATACCTATTAACGGAAGGTGCTTATTCAGAGTTGGAGTCGCAGGGCGACGACCGTAGCGAGCGCTGAGCCGAGACGGTAGTACAAGCGCACAAGCAATGTTGTTGCGAAGCTTGCGCAGTGCGCGCAGTGGCATAATAAGAGAAATGCCCTTTGGGCGAATGCCGAGTGTGTCCCCCTGCGGAGCAGGCGCCGTGGGTTCCCTCAAGTTTTCGCAGAGGGGGAACGGCGATAGGGGAAACACGTGAGGAAGGGGGAAATTGTAAATAAAATATTGAGAGGGAAAGCCCGAAGGGAAGGGGTGATATTGCAAATAAAAGTGTTAGCACTACACACTTGTCGGGCGTGCATATTAGCGAAAAGTGGCAATGCGCCTTTGGCTGGATATTTCTACTGTGCTTAATATGACAATGAGATTTTGTTTTGTCCCCAGGAGATTGCCACGCTTGCGTTCTGGGGGGGCAGTTAACAAAGTGAGTGCGAAAGGAAAAATCCCTTGCCAAGATGGGCAAGGGATTTTAATAAATTACATATTCAATGCTTGTTGATAGACTTCGTTTTTGGGAATGCCACGGTCTTGAGAGACTATTTTGATTGCCTCTTTTTTGTCAACACCAAGGTTGATATAGTGTTGCAAGTGTTGTGCAATGGTAAGGTCATTAAGAGGATTGAGTGCATCCATTCCGTCCACAATCATCACTATCTCGCCACGTTCTTCACACTCAAAATTGGCAAGGGTAGTGATGGTCACGCACTCGTGAATTTTGGTAAGTTCTCTTACCACATACACCTTTCTATCACCGAGAACGTCAAGCAAAGTCTTTGCCGTTTTGATTAAATCGTGTGGCGCGACGTACAAAACAATCGGCAAGCCTGAAAGTGACGCTTTTGACAAAATCGACACTTTATCTGTGTTTTTCTCGGGTAAAAACCCTAAAAAGGTGAAACCGCTTGATTTTATACCACTTAGTGAAATTGCGCTTGCAAACGCTGTCGGACCGGGGACTGTTTCCACTTCGACGCCTTGTGCGTGGCATTTGGAGATGAGTTCGGCGCCCGGATCGCTTATGGATGGCATACCCGCATCTGTGATGAGCGCGACGTTTTTGCCGTTCTCAATCATTTCGATTATGCGAGTGCTACGTTCTTGCTCGTTGAATTTGTGATATGCAACGAGTTGCGCATGAATGTCATATTTTTGAAGGAGGGGGAGAGAGTGGCGTGTGTCTTCGCAAGCGATAACGTCAACGCTTTTGAGAGTGTCGAGTGCGCGTAAGGTTACGTCTTGCAAATTGCCTATCGGTGTGCCGACGATATATAATTTTGCCATCAGATATACATCTCCTTGTACTTGTCTGTGTAATTGCCGTTTTCGTCCATAACGATGAGTGAAGAGGTGACAAGCCCTTCTTTTGCGCCCTTGCGCGCTTTGACTATAACAACGTCTACGCCGATTGAGAGTTTGGGATAGACCAATGTCATTTCTTTCGGCTCAAGGTTGTGTGATTTGAGTGAATAAAATAGGGCGGCAAGCCTATCTTGTTTTTGGACAATCCACATATCTCCGCCAAAGCGCAATGAGTATGCGCCTGCTTTTATAAAATCGTCGAGGCTTGCATTGCTTTCTATGCGAGACGCATTTTTGTTGGTAGCCTGTTGTCCGCTTGCAAAGTAGGGCGGATTGCAAAGCACCACGTCAAAATTTTCCGCCTTGACGAGGTTTTTGATATCCTTTACGTCGCCGTCGATTATATCGATTTTGTCCAAAAGGTGGTTGTATCCCACGCTTTTGCGAGCCATATCCGCAACGCGTTTTTGCACTTCTATGCCAACGGCGTGTTTTGCGCCTTTTTTGACAATGGCAAGCGTTGCAAGAATCCCACTGCCCGTGCCGAGGTCAAGAATGTTGTCTTTTGCGGATATTTTAGCCAAAGACGCCAAAAACACCGAGTCTTGCGAAAAAGCATAATCGTCGGTGTCTTGATATACGGCGTAATCGCCTATGCCGAGCGTGGTGAGATATTGCGACATTTAGGCGCGTACCACTTGTATTTTGAGCGTTTGCGTAACCTCGGGGTAGAGGCGCAAAAGCACTTCAAAATTGCCGAAATCGCGGATGCTTTCTTTGATTTCAATTTTCTTTTTGTCAATGTCAAATCCCAATGAGGCAAGCGCATTGCTTATCATCTCGTTGGTTACGGAGCCGAACATTTTGCCGTTGTTTTCTCCGCCTTTTGCAGACACTTTTACAACGATGTCTTTAAGGCGCAAGGCAAGTTCTTTGGCTTCTTGACGTTCCTTTTCAATCTTTGCGTCATGGGCTTTTTTGCGTTGCTCTGCGACGTACACGTTTTGTTGCGTACCCTCTTGCGCAATGCCTTTTTTGATGAGGAAATTGCGAGCGTAGCCGTCGTTGACTTCGATGACGTCGCCCTTTTTGCCCATTCCTTTCATATCTTTGAGAAGTATAACTTTCATACAAACTCCTATACTTTGCTTTGCAAAGGAAATCTTTTTTGTATATTTTAGCACACTATTGGGCAATTTTCAATAGAAAGTGAAATTGCGCTTAAAAATCGAGTATTTATTTTGTTTTTGGACATAATAAACACAAAGATACGGAGGTAAATATGGAAAAAATTAATTGTACTACGTCAAATTGTGAACATAACATAAAAGGCATTTGCCTTGCAGGCGTTATCTCTATCAACGAAAACGCAAAGTGTATTAGTCGTATTAAAAGAGACGGTGGTGCGTTGGCTCAAAATTTTGCAGACGTAGAGGCAGGCGACGATGTGTTTGACAAAGACCTTGAAAGCCTTGTGCAGTGTAGTGCGAGTAATTGCGCCTTTAACAATTCTGGGCTGTGCGCCAATACGCAAATAAAGGTCGAGGACGGAATTTTCTCTACAAAATGCAAAACTTATCTCAAGAAATAAGCAAAAGACAACAAGTGGCAAAATGACATAAAATCCACAAATATTCGCCTTCTTAAGCATGCTAATATTGCATAGGAGGCTAATATGGAAAACTGTCAAATATGCAAGCGCACAATAAAAGATACCGAGGTTTATACGGGCAAAAATTTGCAAAACGAAATAGTAGGTTTGCTCCGCTCGGTGTTTGATGAAGGTGTGCTTTTTGTCGTTTATGAGAAAGAGTTCGAGGAGATTGCGCACAAACTTTCGGATAGATTTAAGAAGGGCGGATATAGGGTTTTTACGAGCGAAACGCAGGATGTTTTTAAGGAGGATAATGCTCTTTTAATTACAAAAGTACCTGAATATGTAAGATATGTTTTTGCTATCGGAGACGCCAAATCATGTGTAGTCGCAAAAGCGATTTGCAAGGCACTTGCAACAGAATGGTCTTGTTTTTTATGCAGTGTGTCCGATGATACGGTAATGTGTGATATTCAACCAAATCAAGTGTTTATTGATACAAATATAATTGATAAAATGCCAAAACAGCGTATAGCGTCGGCTTATGGTAATTTGTTTTCAATGCCATTGAGAGCGTTTGAGCGCGAGTTCTGTTTGAAGGTTTTGGATGTCCAAAGAAGCGAAGTCATTGCTTGTGAGACGTGCGAGGATAACGCCTCGCTTGCATTGAAAATGCTTGAAATTTCCTCTTGCAACGATTGGGACGACAGCGCAATGATTATGGCAAAACTGTTGCGAGAGAGAGCGATAAAATCTGGTAAAACTCCTCGCCTTTTGGGAGAGTATAGATTGATATCGAGTTGCCTTATTGCGTCTTTTTATTCCAATCTTTTGCGCTCCCCGTCTATAGATGTATTACCTCCGCCGTCGAGATATGAAGACTGCGCCGATTCAGATATTGTTGCGCAAGTCAATTTAAAAGATGGCAAATGCGTTGACTTTTTTGATATTAACAGTTATTTTAGAATTAACTATATT
>CAZCKS010000066.1:0-4071 GCA_964499325.1 uncultured Bacteroides sp.
GCCTCGGTAAAAACACCTGCGGCACTGCTGTTGATGACCGACGTCGGACCACCGCTTTGTCCGAACATGCAAGCACCTTTCAAATTTTTCATACTGTCTCCTTTTTCGCTTTTGCGATTTCCGCACAAGGCGGAATATGTGAATTTTTATTTTTTTATAAGGTTATCTGCTGATTATTTGTGCGAGTTTGTAGAGTTTTTCGTCAAAGCCTTTCTTGCATTCAAGTGCCTCGATAACGGTTGTATCAAAGATTTCTCCGCCCTTGATGCCGATAACTCTTCCGCTTTGTCCACATTCGACAAGTTCCACTGCTCTATGAGCCATTCTCGCCGCAAGAACTCTGTCCTCAACGGTGGGATTTCCACCTCTTTGCATCCATTTAAGAGCCATGTGATTTACTCTGCGTCCCGTTGCCTCGCTTATCTTTTGAGTGAGTTCGTCGGTAAGTTCCGTCTTGCCCTCGGCAAGCACGATTATGGATGACGATTTGCCCTTATCAAAGCCTTGCTTGATTGTTTGAGCCACCTCGTCCACATCAGTGGGTACTTCCGGCACAATAACATATTCCGCTCCGCCTGCAACAGCACTGTTAAGAGCAATGTTTCCGCACTCTCTGCCCATAACTTCAAGTATCATAATTCTGTCATGTGACGTTATGGTATCACGCAATTTGAGTATTGCATCAACAACCGTATTGCACGCCGTATCGAAACCTATTGTAGAATCGGTATATCCCATATCGTTGTCAATGGTTCCCGGAATGCCGATGACATTGAGCGACGTATTCTCGTGTATTGCCTCCATACCCCTGAACGTGCCGTCTCCGCCAATTACGATAAGATTGTTGATGCCCTTTGAAAGGAGATTATCCACCGCCTTTGCCATAACTTCTTTATCCTTAAATTCGGGACAGCGAGAAGATCGCAAAATTGTGCCGCCGGCGTGTACGCAATTTGATACGCTTGAGTATTCCATCTTAAAAATCTCGTCGTTGACAAGTCCTTTGTATCCGTGTTTTACGCCGTATACTTCATAGCCTTCGCTCAATGCATAGCGCACGCATGCACGCACGCATGCATTCATACCGCTTGCGTCTCCACCGCTAGTCAACACGGCGAGTTTCTTGTTTTTAGAGTTGTTTCTTGCCATAAGGTTACCTCTTTATATAAAATTTATATTTTCATTTTTTCACAACGTATTTGACACAATTAGCCCCCAATACGTCTTGCAATCTTGCAAGCAAATCTTCGCAAATTTCCACCTTTTGCGAAAATTGCATAAGCCTCGACACACCGTTTTGTTTTACCTGCGCTTGACAAGGCGTATTGCCCGGATGAAGCGCAAGAATATCCACAACCATATCTTTTTCCACAGCATTGTGCAAGAGCACGTACAATATGCCGTCGCTCTGGCTCTTTTGCGGTGCTGACATCTTTGCTTCGGCTTTGGCATTTTGCCATATTTCGGCTTTTTCTATGCTGATTTTGGGCTCACTCTCATCTCTTAAATCGATTTTTCCCACAATTTTAAGAGGAGTGTCCGAAGCGAGCAATTCACCATATTTTTCATAAGCGCGCGGATACATTGAGAAAGAAATGGAACCCATTCTGTCCTCAACTCTACCCACCGCAAACTTTTGTTGTTTTGCCGTCGCTTTTTTCTCAAACGAGGACACTACGCATCCAAACTTGACACTCTTGCCTGAAAGAGATTGATCCACTGCCATTTCAACGTTTCCGTCCTCGTCTGCTTGTTCGACAAACAGTTGGCTCGTATCGAAATCAAACTCATGTCTATCGTCGTTGTAGTCGTCGAGCGGATGTCCCGAAAGGTACATTCCCAGCACTTCTTTCTCGTATTTAAGAATATCAGCCTTCGAGTATTCCTCCGTCTCGGTATACTTGATTTCTGTATCCTCGATAAGTTCGTCAAAGAGAGACATTTGCCCCGAAATCTTACTCTTTTTATCAGCAAGCACGGTGTCCATTATTCTCTCATACGAGCACATAAGCGTTGCGCGTGTTTTGCCAAAGCAATCCATTGCGCCACCCTTTATAAGACTTTCAATCATACGCTTATTGACTTGTCCTGCGCAACGATCGAGGAAGTTGCGAATGTCTTTAAATTCGCCGTTTTGTTTTCTCTCGTTAAGCACGTATTCCATAGCCTGTTCGCCGACGTTCTTTATGCCCATAAGCCCATAACGCACGTTGTCGTTCTCGATTGAGAAGTTCTTTTGCGAGCGGTTTATATCGGGAGGCAACGTCTTTACGCCTGTGCGCTTGAGGTAGTTCATATAGTGCTTAACCTCATCGGCATTGGTGATACGATTGTTGACGACAGCCACTATAAAGTGCGTGGGATAATAGCACTTGAGATAAGCGGTCTGATACGTCAAGAATGTGTATGCCGCCGCGTGCGACTTGTTGAAAGCATAACTTGCAAATTTTAATATTTGATCAAAGAGGTGGTTTGCAATCTCTTCACTTACACCGTTTGCCACTGCGCCAGGAACGTATTTGCCCGTTTTATCACCGTCAAGCGTACCGCCGTGCAAGAATATATCACGCTGTTTTTCAAGTATTTCAAGTTTCTTTTTTGCAATAGCACGGCGCATGATGTCCGCTCCGCCGAAACTGAAGCCTGCAATCTTTTGCGCGATTTGCATAACCTGCTCTTGATACACGATACAGCCGTACGTGTTTTCAAGAATCTCTTTCAAAAGCGGATGATCGTAATGCACATTTTGCGGATTGCGCTTGCCCTCTACAAACAAGTCGATAAACTGCATCGGACCCGGTCTATACATCGAGATACCTGCGATGACGTCTTCGAGGCAGTCCGGTTGCAACTGCGCCATAAACTTTTTCATTCCACCGCTTTCAAGTTGGAACACCGCCTCACAATCGCCCGATGCGATAAGTTCAAACACTTTGGGATCTTCATATCCGAGTTTATGGAAGTCCAAATCAATGCCCTTATCCGCCTTGATAAGTTTGAGTGCCTCGTCAATATCCGTGAGTGTTTTAAGCCCCAAAAAGTCCATTTTGAGAAGTCCCAACTCCTCAACGATGACTTTATCGAATTGTGTAGTTACGACAGGACCGTTTCTTGACAGAGCGCAATGCTCTACAATAGGATCAGCGCATATAACAACGCCTGCGGCGTGCATCGAGGTCTGTCTCGGCATACCTTCGAGTTTCATAGCCACGTCGATAACCATTTTTGCAGACGGATTATTTTCGTACAGTTTCCTAAAATCTTCGCTATAAAATTCGCTTCCCTCTGTCAAAACTTGTGGCAAAAGCACCTTACCGGTGGGAATTTCTTTCACCCAATTCGCAGCCTCGTTGTATGGGATGTCATACACTCTTGCGACATCCTTCACAACGGCTTTTGCACTCATTGTGGAATATGCGATAATTTGCGATACGTTATCTTTGCCGTATTTCTTTATGCAATAATCTATGATTTCAGGACGTCTGACAAAGCAAAAGTCCACGTCGAAGTCAGGCATAGAAACACGCTCTTCACTCAAAAATCTTTCAAAGAGCAGTTGATATTTAAGAGGATCTATGTCCGTAATTCCTATACTATAAGCGACAATACTTCCGCATCCCGAGCCTCTTCCCGGTCCGACGGGTATACCCATCTGTTGGGCGGCGTGGACATAGTCCCACACAATAAGAAAGTATCCGTCAAATCCGCACTTGTGGATAACGCCGAGTTCATACTCCAATCTATTGACGATTTCTTCGTTTATCTCTCCGTATTTTCTCTTTGCGCCCTCAAAGGCAAGATCTCTCAAATACTGCGCCTCGTCGCGCCCGTTCATTTCGTCATTGGTATACTTCGGGATAATCGATGGATGTTTTGTCACAAAATAATCGCCGTCAACCTTGTCGGCAATCTCTCTGGTTGAGGCAATCGCCTCGGGACACCATGAGAAAAGTTCCGCCATTTCATCTCCCGTTTTAAGATAAAACTCATCGTTTTCAAAGCGCGCGTTATTAATCTCGCTCTTCTTGCAACCGAGAGTAACGCACATCATGGTATCTTGCATATCGGCGT
>CAZCKS010000067.1:0-3962 GCA_964499325.1 uncultured Bacteroides sp.
GTGGCGGTGAAATTTGGTTTGACGACGTCCTAATCCGCAAAGACGGAAGATTTGTCATCCCCGAACTATTCGGTCTCAACCCTGAAAACTTGAAATAAGTTTAACCGCCCTATCATAGATGTTTTGTCGAGCGATTTGCAAAACGTCTTAAAACAATAAAAGAGCCATACCCATGAGTTTGATTGCTCAAGAGTATGGCTTTTTCTATCTCACATTATAAGGCTCCGACAATAATTATACCTTATGCACTTGTAGTTTATGCCCAAGCAACGGGTGTTGTACCGTCTGTATCGAAATGCCAATACGAGGAAGCATTTTCCGTCGGTTGCGACTCTGAATATATCAAGAGTTTTACACGGGCTTTTTCATCAGATTTCCTATTGTCTGTGATATTATCACGCGATGTCGCCATGCAATAAATCGTCGCATTGGTGCTATCTTCACAGAATTTTCCTTCGATTTTTGTAAGCGTTGCCGGCAAAATAATCGTCTTAAGATTGGGGCAATCGGAGAATGCCGAAGTGCAAATAGTATTGCAAGTGCCGTTAATCACTATCGTTTCAAGATTGGCACATTTAAAAAGGTTGTATGATGCAACCGATTTCCAATCACAATCGACAACCAGTTTGCTCATTTTGCAGTTGCCAAACGATAAATCGCCCTTATTCACAGTTGCAGGCATGGTTACCTCTCCCGATATACCATCTGGTATGGCTATTATTTTAGTGAAGTTTTTGTCGTACAATATACCATCGCGAGAGGCATAATACGGGTTGTTCTCGTCAACTTCGATTGTGGTGTTCCCCAAAAGCGTATCACCATATATCGTCTCTACACCTGCATGTATTTTTATTGTCTTAAGCGTGTCGACATTGATGTTCCTGAACGCTCTATATTGGGTAAGTTCGGTAACGCTATCGGGTATAGTCATTTCATTGACAAGAGTGCCGTTTACATATAGGTTTATATAGTTATTACGGACAAGATAATTGCCTTTTTGCGTGAATATTTTCAACCATTGTTCCACACTTGAAATATTGACTTTGAGAGGTGCATAGTCCGCAACTTCTTCACTCCACAGAGCAAGATTGCTCGTTTCTACGGATGCCGGTATAGTCAATTCTTTGATTATGGTTACATTAAGATTGTCACCATTTTCGAACAACGCCGGCAAATGCTTAACCTTGTTGCCGATGACAAGTTCTTTAATCGTGGGATTCTCATAATCCACGTATGAAATCATTTCGCCTTTAACTTCACCGCTTGAATTATACACATTCGCATTGATGGCGTTATATGTGATTTTCTCCAACTTCGTCAAATGCCAAAGAGAGTTCCTCTGTATCTTTTCAATGCACTCGGGAATGACAATTTCCTTAACAGAACTGTTGTCTACAATAAGATTCTTCATCCCTTTAACAGGAAGACCGTCATGCTCGGACGGAACAACGACAACTTCTTGTACAAAACCACGATCTTTTTCCGTCACCCAATAAAACTCTCCGCTTTCGTCAAGTTCGTAATCAAACAATTCCGATTGTTGCTGCGGCGTGGAATCGTTATCATCGCCCTTTTCTCCGCAAGCGGTTGCTACGCAAACAATGCATATAAGCGTCATTGCAACCATTGTAAACGTCAAAAACTTTTTCATTTAAAACTCCTTGAAAAATTTTGATATACAAATTGTATCACATTTTATTCGTATGAATCAATATTTGACAGAAATTATATCCATTTTTTAATTAGAACAATTATCACAAGGTCTAAAACTGCGCCAAATAGATATAAAGTCTATGCAAAGCGTAATCATTTAGATGAAGAACAAGGAAACACCCCGATATGACAACCCTAACGTATATGTAATACGTGAGTTGAAATATCGGGGTGTTGACACAGTTATTCGCTAAATGATTACGCTTTATGATCGCAGCCGAGGACATCAACAAGTTTATGCTTTACAACTTGCTTCACCGCCTCTCTTGCCGGTCCAAGATATTGGCGAGGATCGAAATGAGAAGGATTGAGAGCAAAGTGCTCGCGGATTGCGCCAGTAACTGCAAGACGAAGGTCTGAGTCAATGTTGATTTTGCAAACAGCCATCGAAGCAGCCTTGCGGAGCATCTCTTCGGGAACACCTTGTGCGCCGGGCATACTGCCACCGTATTGGTTGACAATTTTGACGAGGTCTTGCGGAACGGATGAAGCGCCGTGCAAAACGATGGGGAATCCGGGCAAACGCTTGCTTACTTCTTCAAGGATGTCAAAACGGAGTTGTGCTTGACCTTTGAACTTGTATGCGCCGTGAGAAGTACCGATTGCGATTGCAAGAGAATCAACGCCCGTCTTGGAAACAAACTCTTCAACTTGGTCGGGATCGGTAAATGCAGCATCTTTTGCAGACACGTTGACTGCGTCTTCGATACCTGCGAGTTTGCCAAGTTCTGCCTCGACCACTACACCGTGATCATGTGCGTATTCGACAACTTGTCTTGTGATGCTGATATTTTCCTCAAACGGATGTGCGCTTGCGTCTATCATAACAGATGTGAAACCGCTGTCAACGCAGTCTTTGCAAAGTGCAAACGTATCGCCGTGATCAAGGTGCAAACAAATAGGAAGACCACTTGTCTCCACTGCAGCCTCAACCATCTTGGTGAGATATGTCGTATTTGCATACTTTCTTGCGCCGGAGGAAACTTGAAGAATAAGCGGTGCTTGTTCTTCGGTTGCCGCCTCGACGATGCCTTGGATAATTTCCATATTATTGACGTTGAAAGCACCTATTGCGTATCCGCCAGCGTATGCTTTTTTGAACATTTCGGTTGTTGTAACTAATGGCATTATTTTGCCTCCCAAAATTTTATTACTTGCATATTATACAACCTTACAATGAAAAACACAACCGTTTATAATCAAATGAGGCTGTGTTTTGCAAGGTGTGATTATATTACATCGTCGTTGTCAACGATATTCTTATTGCGTTTTTCATCATGCCCGATGACGATATGTTTATCGCCGTTTTCGTCAATATATTCCTTCTTTATAAGCACTTTGCCGTCGGCATCCGCCTCTTGCTTAAGAAGGGCAAGTTCATACTCGCTCTTTGTCTTATATTTCTCCAACGCCTCCGCACGCCTTTTGTCTGCGCGTTTTGCCCTTGAAAAATAAAGAACTACCGCAAGTGCGATTGCCAGTATCACAAATCCGTACAGAAAAACATCTGCGTATTGGCTCGGCAAAAAATAAGATATCGTAGTAAGAATAAGCCCTGCGACAATGTTGCCGAGAAATACGGATAAGGACGCCTTCCACACCGGAAAATCGAGGAAACTACCTATGCAAGAGCCGGTCCACGCACCCGTCATCGGGAGAGGAATTGCAACAAATATAAACAATCCCAAGAACTTTTTGCCGTCTTTGGACATAGGCTTACGCTTGCGCTTTTTCTCTATTTGATCGTATTTTTCCTCGCTATACGCGCTCTCCGCCCTGTCTTTTATATTGGATTCCATATTTTTTGCGATTTTTGAAAACCATTTAGAACGGCGTAATCTGCGCAAGAATGGCTTTGTAAGCAGTATGAGGGGTAAAATAACCGTCGTAGAGCCTGCGATACAGCACAACATGCCCAGCAACATTTCCTCTATCGTTGTAAGTCCCATAATTTGCATAGTCAAAATGGCCCCGCGCAATTCGACTATCGGGATAATGGAAATAACGTACAAGGTTAGATACGGATTGCCTATAGATGCGGCTATTTGATTTATCAAATCCTGAATCATTTTGTGCCTCTCGCTTATACTCAAAGTATAATTTACACCGCCGATTATGTCAAGACGATTTGGATTGTTCCGCTTGCCATTTAACACTAATTTATATATAATTTTGTCAAAGAAAATATTCTTTCGAGGCGTTATGCAAAAAATATTGAGCGCAATGCGCAGGGCGATACAAGATTACGA
>CAZCKS010000068.1:0-3930 GCA_964499325.1 uncultured Bacteroides sp.
TGTTGGCGTTTATCGCGGTGGTGTTTGTCGTATCGTTTGTGTTCCGCAAAATCGTGCGTAAGATTTTTACAAAAGAGCGTCAATATATTTCTGAACTCAACACTTTCCTCAATGAGAATTTGTCGGGAATGAAACTTATCCAGATTTTCAACAGACAAGAGAGAAAAGACCTTGAATTCTTGCAAAAGAACGAACAGTTGCGTAAGGTGAGATATAAAGTGGTGTTGGCGTTTGGATTGTATCGTCCATTTATTACATTGCTCTATATTTCGTCCATTGCGGTTACGTTCTGGTTGGGTACGGTATTCGGGCTTGTGCCGGGCATGATAGTAGGATTCTATCTCTATTTGTCGAGGTTCTTTAACCCCATACAAAATCTTGCCGACCAACTCAACAATTTGCAAAAGGCAATGACTGCGTCGGAAAGACTGTTCAACTTGCTTGACGTCGAGCCGGAGATTGTTGACAGCCCTGATGCGCAAGAAGTGGAACACTTTGAGGGCAAGATAGAGTTTAGAAACGTTTGGTTTGCCTATAAGGACGAGGATTGGATACTCAAAGACGTGTCTTTTGTGATAAATCCCAAAGAGACTTGTGCTTTTGTGGGGGCGACAGGCGCAGGAAAAACAACCATTCTTTCACTTATCGTGCGCAATTACGAGATACAAAAGGGGCAAATACTTATAGATGACATAGATATATCCACTATAAGCGTAAAATCATTGCGCAAAGGGATTGGACAAATGCTCCAGGACGTGTTCTTGTTCAGTGGTACGGTTAAGAGCAATATCACTTTAAACGATGAAGATTTCACACAAGAGGAGATAGAAGACGCTTGTAGATATGTAAATGCGGATACATTCATTTCTACGCAGGAACACGGGCTTGATGAAGAGGTTATTGAGCGCGGAGAGAACTTCTCGCAAGGACAACGCCAGTTACTTTCTTTTGCAAGAACGGTGCTACACAAGCCTCAAATACTCATTTTGGACGAGGCTACCGCCAATATCGATACCGAGACGGAAGTGGTTATCCAGCACTCGCTTGAAAAAATCCGCAATATCGGCACCATGCTTGTCGTTGCGCACAGGTTGTCCACCATACAGCATGCAGACCAGATAATAGTGTTGCAACACGGCAGAATAATAGAGCGCGGTACGCATCAACAACTGCTGAAAAACAAAGGCTATTATCACAAATTGTACAAGTTGCAATTTGAAAACAGAGACTAACAATGCAATATCTTACAAATGTCCGCAAATAGCGGACATTTTGTATAATAAAAATGTAAATAGTTGACATTTTTGGAGTGAGTGATAAAATATACATATACAAAAGATACAGGAGATACCTATGTATAATATTATTGTTAATCCTACTGGCGGTAAGGGCAAAACTTTGAAAGCGTTGGGAAAAGTTGAAGAACTTCTCAAGAAGAACGGCAAAGAATATATTGTCCATAAGACCGAGTATGCCGGACACGCAACAGAGATTGCGCGCGAATTGTCCCAAACGCCAAACACAGATATAATCGTCATGGGCGGAGATGGTTCCTTCCATGAGGTGCTGTGCGGTATTGATAATTTCGATAACGTTACGCTGGGACTTATTGCTTGCGGTAGTGGTAACGACTTTATCAAAAAGAGCGGTCATTCCACCAAGTTGGAAGAGGCTGTAAATACGATAGTCAAAGGCAATGTAGGATATGTAGACTATATGGAACTGTGCAAATATCGTTGCCTCAATGTTGGTGGTGGCGGTATGGACGTTGACGTATTGCTCAAATATGCGCAATGTAAGACGCTCAAGGGTAAAGTGGCGTATTATTATTCACTTTTCTACACGCTGTTGCATACGAGATTCCATCACCTCAAAATAACCGCTGACGGCGAGACAAAAGATATGAGTGTATTTATGATTGGTGTCGGCAACGGCGGATTTATCGGTGGCGGTATTCCTATTTGTCCGGGCGCAGTTGTTGACGACGGTTTGCTTACGGTGGGCTATGTCAGCGAGATGAAGAAGAGCAAAATTCTCTTCCGCCTTGCCAAATTCCTCGGTGGTAAACACGTCACGCAAGAATGGGGCGGAGAATTCACCGCAAAGAAAGTCACAATCGAGGCTCTCGATGACAGTAGATTTGAACTTGACGGCGAAATCATTGAGGATACAAAACTTGATATCGAGGTTGTCCACAATCAACTCAAAATGTTTAGATAATCGTAGTGATGCAAAGAAAGCCACTCTGCAGAGTGGCTTTTTCTATGCCGAAAAAGTGCTAAATATATACAAACTCTCGACAAATTCAGCAAAAGAATATAAAATAGCAATATGCACCCATGGCGCAACTGGATAGCGCATCAGATTCCGATTCTGACGGTTGGCGGTTCGAATCCGTTTGGGTGCGCCATTCAAAAAGTCGTCTGTAAGCAGACGGCTTTTTTCATAATCCCCAAACGTATTCAAACCTTACGCTGACGCGATTGACGCAGAGCGTAGCAATCGCTATTACGCTCGCCGTGCTCGCTACGAATCCGTTTGGGTGCGCCAGAAAAACATCCGAGATACTCTCGGGTGTTTTTCAATTAAATCCGCCAATGGCGGGATAAATTCGCGTTTGCAAATGAAATCGCTTTGCGATGCAATCTGCCTGTCGGCAGGTTAAAATTGGCGGATTTGATTTCATTAGAGGCAAATCGCCGAAGATTTCACCCAAGCGTGCTTGGATTTCATCTTGCACTGCAAGATTTCATCACTTTGTATTGACACGATTGACGCATGGCGTAGCAATCGCTATTACGGCTCATATTGTTATATAATCCGTTGTAAAATTTCTATAAAATATTGTCTATTACGATGCGTAAATGGTATAATGTAGGTGAAAAATCGTTCGAGGTATATATGGATAAGACTTTGAAAGATAAAATGCAGTTGATGGCAAGCAAAATAGGACACACTCCGATTCTTGACATGGGCAACGGCATATTTGGCAAAATCGAGGCGAAAAACCCTGCTGGCTCGATAAAGGATAGGGCTGCGCTTTATATGATTATGCGTGCGCTTGAAAGCGGAGAATTGACCGCTGACGGCACTATAGTTGAAGCGTCAAGTGGAAATACGGGTATCGGGCTAGCCTATGTGGCAAGAGAGTTGGGAATAAAGACAATCATAGTTATGCCCGAAAGTATGAGTAAACAGCGCAGGGATATGATTGCTCAATACGGCGCGCAGTTGGTGTTGACGGATAAAAGCCTTGGCATGGCAGGTGCGGTTGCAAGAGCAAAAGAGATAGAAAACAGCGGAGGATGGCTCGTAAATCAGTTTGCAAATCCTGCAGGCGTCGAGGCTCATTATTATACCACTGCACCTGAAATATTTGCACAAGTCCCCAATGCGAAATGTATAGTTGCAGGCGTCGGAAGTGGCGGTACCGCTATGGGAATAAAAAAGTATATAACGGACAATCACATTGATTGCGAAGTTGTCGCAGTTGAACCGCTTTCAAGTCCGCTTATGAGTAAGGGATATGCTGGGGCACACGCTATTCAGGGTATCGGTGCAAATTTTATTCCGTACATTGTTGATGTAAACAGATTTGATAAAATAGAGACGGCGTCGGACGAAGACGCGATAAGCGCGACAAAGCAAATATATAAACAATATGGGGTAAAATGTGGTATCTCTTCGGGTGCGTCGTATAGCGTTGCGATGCGTTTAAGAAAAGAAATAACCGGCGATATTGTGGCGATATTTCCGGATGGCGGAGACAGATACGACGCATGTTTGTATGAGTGATAAAACTGCATATAATTGCAAATCGGCAGTTTAACATATTGAAACGTATTAATAAAATACAAAAACGGAGATTTTGTCTCCGTTTTTTTGTAATACGAAACCACCAGATAGTCTGGTGGTTCAGAAGAGGTTAAC
>CAZCKS010000069.1:0-3816 GCA_964499325.1 uncultured Bacteroides sp.
TTAATTGTATATATAATGAAAAACAATTCATCGTTTACCTTTCAACCTTTCAAAAATCAAAACAGCACGGCAATCCGTGCTGTTTTGATTTTATCGCAATATTACTCACTCTTCGTTGCTTATATCTTTCGCAAGTTGTTCTTCTTGCTCGTTTTGCATATTTTGAGCGTTTTGTGCTTCGATAATTTGTCTATCTATATCGTCAAGTTCTTCTTCGTCGTCTGGGACTTGTTCTTCTTTACTTCCCATCGCAACGTCGCCAGATTTTTGCATAGACGTTCTAAACGATTTAGATGCAAATAACGCACTTCCGCAAACAAGGGCGACAATCATATCCACAAACGCAAATGAGTTGTATGCCATGCTATAAGCAATCACGCTGCCGTAACTGTCAAGGTCGGCATAATCGGCAAACGCGAATGCACCCGAACACACGTGGCAAGCATATCTAAACACAACGCCAAGCACTCCGCCCAGCAAGAAAGCAAGCACTTTTTTGTTCTTGAAAACACCCTTTTCCATAAATATTCCGCTTACACCGATAAGTCCAAACGCAAGCGGGTAATCAAGCAAAAATTGCATCGGGTGTATGATAAACGGATCTTGCAATGCCTGTAATACGCCATAAACGGTGCATACGATAAGTCCTCTTCTTGTGCCAAACATACAGCAATAAATCATAAGCGGAAGAAGGCTTGCAAAGGTCACCGAACCGCCCTGCGGAAGTTTGAACATACGAGCATAAGACAAAGCAAACGAGAGTGCAATCGAGATTGCGCCGTACACGATTGCGCGGGTATCGCTCATATTGCGCTTATCGCCCAAGAACCAAGCAACAACCATTATCGCTATAAAGACGACGGCAGACACTATCATTCCCACAAGATTTGCGCTCGGATAATAGTCGGCAACGCTCTTATAATATTTGCTCATCTCAACCATTATGGCGATAAAGCATCCGAGCAAGCCTACAGCGGTAACGATAAAGCAAATTTTCACCGCCTTATCGCTAAATAGCGAACTTACGAGCATAGCAACTGCGCCTACCCCAACAACGATAAGCGTTGCAAGTATGGGATAAAACAGCCTTGACTGCATATCGTCGAGATTGCATTGGAATTTGACGTATGAAATCACGACAATCATACTTACGGCAACACCCGTAGCAATGCCGATTGCGTATTTTTTGAAATCGGCAAACTTCTCCTTTTTGAAAAACCAGACCAACAGCCCGACTATGACAAAGGAGACGACAATAGCAACGGCGAGATACAACATCACGCCTTGCAACTTTTCATACAACGTGTTTACATCCATAAAAAAAGCCTCCGTACATACGCCGGGGGAACTTTAATAAAGATGCAATGATTGGTATTTTGCTTCCTTACGCGAGTACTAACTCACAAGTTTGAGGGTATAATCTCAGCCAAAGGCACCCCTAGCAGATATTATTCTACACAAACCGCACAGACGTGTCAAGAAATATTATTTTAAAACAGATGCAATTTTATAATCGAATATTTAAAACATCCTAATCACCTGCTCATATACAATAGTCAACATAGGCGCGCGCAAAGACGCTTGACTTAATAAATTATAAGTATTATCCTTTAATCATCAACTTTAGGAGAAACAACTTATGAAAAAGATGAAGAAACCTGAATGGAAACTTCTCAAAGAGTTTAAGGCATTCATCACCAAAGGCAACGTTGTCGATCTTGCAGTTGGTATGATTGTAGGCGCGGCATTCACCGCAATCGTAACCGCTCTTGTCAACAACATTTTCAAGCCTCTTATAGGCGCAATCCCGATGGGCGACATCGAAGGTCTTATCACAATGCTCGTCCCCAAGGACGCAAACGGCGTTAACTGTGCAGTGGAAGTTGCAGACCTTACAAAATCCGTATACATTGACTGGGGTGCGTTTATCATGGCGATAATTAACTTCTTTATCACCGCAATCGTGCTCTTCTCTCTTGTAAAAATCATCAACTCCGTGCGCGGTGGATTTACTGGACTTAAACGCGACGCAAAGTTTATGGATTCGCTCACCGATGAAGAAAAAGCAACATTCAAAGGCAAAGTCCCCACAAGAAAGGAACTCAAAGCCGTCAAACGCGCTCGCGATGAGGCAGAAGAACAAGCAAAAGCAGAAGCAGCGGCAAAAGCCGAAAGCGAAAAGCCCGAAACCACAGACGAACTTTTGAGACAAATCCGTGATTTGCTCAAACAAGGTATGTACCCTGTCGAGTTGATTGACGAAAAGAAAGACGAAGAATAATTGCTCGCAACATAGAAAGGACCGCTTAAAAAAGCGGTTCTTTCATATTTAATTGACACAAAGTTATAAAAATGTTATTTTTACATGGTGCGCATTTGCACATCGGAGAGTAATATGATTGAATCTGTATTGAGTATGATGGAAGGACACTCCATGCCCGCTTACATCATCCTGCTTGCACTCGGCATTTTGTTAGTCGTAAAAGGCGGAGACTGGTTTGTTGACGCGGCAAGTTGGATTGCGGAAGTGTCTGGCATTCCATCCTTCATCATCGGCGCGACAATAGTCAGCGTGGCAACGACTATTCCTGAAATTTTGGTATCTTGCATATCCGCAGGTCAAGAACAAGCGGAAATGGCTATCGGCAACGCCGTCGGCTCCGTCAACTGCAACATCGCCCTCATAATGGCAACATCGCTTGTGTTCCTCGCCCCCAAATTCAGCAGAAAAGACTTCTTTGCAAAAGTGTGCATACTTCTTGCAACGATAGCCGTGCTTTGGGGCTTGAGTGCGCAAGGCGGAGAGTTTAATTGGTGGAACGCAATCATTGTTCTTGCAATGTTCGTGATATTCCTTGTGGAAAACGTCATAAGCGCAAAGAAACACTCTCAAAAACTTTTGGAAGCACAAGCGGATATGCCAAAAGAAGAGCCAAAACAAGTGGGAATCGGCATATTGTTCGATTACTATCAACACTGTGAAAGCAAAAAAATTACCATCAAAAAAACAGGTATGGTAATACAAAGAAAGGATATTGCAAAAAACATTGTTCTTTTCATTCTCGGCGCAGGCACAATCTTTGTTGGCGCACAACTTATGTGCGATAACGGTGCGGAACTTGCTCGTGCTCTTAAAGTTCCCGAGGGCATCATTGGCGTCACAATCCTTGCAGTAGGCACCTCTTTGCCGGAACTTGTAACGGCAATCACTGCCATCATCAAAAAGAAATCGGATTTGTCGGTTGGCAATATTATAGGCGCAAACATCATCGACCTTTCTCTTATTCTCCCCCTCTGCACGTTTATCACGCTCGCAAAGACAGGACAGCCGCTCGGAGTAGATGCACAATCACTTACCATTGACTTCCCATTCTGTTTGGCAGCGGCAGGATTTGCGCTTATTCCAGCACTTGCGATGGGCAAATTCAAGAGATGGCAAGGCGTTATTATGTGGGCAGGCTACATCACATATATTGTGCTTTTGATACTCAACACAACGGGAACAATCAGCATCTTCCCGATTAACACGCTTTAATATTCAATCATTAAAAACGATTAAAAAACACTAAAAACCAACAAAAATACTATCGAAAAGCGACGGAAAATCCGTCGCTTTTTTAGTGTATTGCAATCACTTTTCATCAAGTGTTCTTTTCAAATCCGCAACCCGTTTATTAAACAGCGGATGCACTTTATTCGGGCAAAGTTGCATAAGCGGTGTCAAAACAAAATCACGATTTTGCATATCGGGATGAGGTATGCACAAATCGTCATCTTCGCATATCAAATCATCATAAAAGAGGATATCTATATCAA
>CAZCKS010000070.1:0-3655 GCA_964499325.1 uncultured Bacteroides sp.
TACAAGCGCGGTCAAAATGACACCGCAAACGCTGTTGAAAGGGTAGAGATTGTCAACGATATTGTCAAAGCCAAAGAAACTCAATGGATAGGCGACAAGCAAACAAAAGAAGACAACAAATGCCCTGTGTTCGTCCGTTGCAAAGAAAGCAAGTCGCTTGCTGTTGGAGAGGAAATCTCGCAATCCGTCGCTGACGATTTTAAGCGAAGAAACAAGCGTTGTGAATATTGCCGAGGCTATTAGTACACCGCAAATCGGTTTGAGGTGTAATTGTTCGGAAATTGCTAAAACGGGCATTAAACTGTCGTTTGTGTCAGATAAAACTACTGTTTGTAACATATAAAGCATTCCAAACATAAAAGCACAAATCATCAAACAACTTGTAAAAATCTCTTTATAAGAGAGGTTCTCTCCCTCTTTTGAGACAATCACGCCACCGAGCAAAACATCGAGACCGCTGTACAAAATAGGTTTTGAAAGGGAGAAGGCAAGCGCATGCGACGGTGTGGGGAGTTTTGCAAAAATCACCGCAATGCATACGACAATCATAGGCACTAAAACAACGTTGAGCAAGCGTATTTTTTCAATGCCGAGCACAACTATTATTCCGCCAAGAATTGTCATTACAATGCCGAAAACAAGGGGCAGAGATGTGAGAGAATACATTATATAATCTCCGCCTGCGAGCATGGAGCAAAGGGATATGCTCCCTGCAAGGAAAATGGCAAAGCGTATGAGCCTGCCCTTTGGCATATATCCCTTTTTTCCGGCAACGAGAAAGAGTGCGCAAAGAAGGGACATAAACACGGATGATATGGCGACGTTTAGAGGGGAGGACTTGCCGAAAAACACAGCAAGTTCACGCCCGGATGAAAATCCTGCCCCGATTGCAGTGCCGACGTATAAAGCGGTTGTTTTAAATGCTTTTTTCACGATAAAATATATTTGGATGTAGGTTGATATATGCAGATTGTTGTCATTCTGAGCGCAGTCATTCTTCTTTCTACTCGTCATTGCGAGCGTAGCGTGGCAATCTCCTGGGAAGGGAATGAGTGATGGCAATCAACTTGTGTCAATTTCGTTCCCACGAGATTCCCACGGTCGTTACACTCCCTCGGAATGACAATATAATAATTACGCTCTGGGTGACGGGGTGCGCCTACGGCTGGATTCCTCGGCTACGCTCGGAATGACAAGGAGAATTGAAACATACATAGATTTGTTATTGTGTACAGCCTTTCTTTACAACACCATAAATTGTATTTTGACAAAAAAATTATTTTTTCGCTTGAAAAAGCGTTTTTTACGTTGTACTATTTTTACTTGCAAGCACGTTGCATTTATTATGCGCAAATTTTGCGTATAAAAGGGGATTTATGGAATACGTACAAGATTCTTTCGGCATGAATAATCAGCCTCTTGATAGCAAGATTCAGAAACTTGTTATTCTTTTCGTATTCGACAAAATGGCTATCCCCCTTGCGGAATCCACCTTGCTTGACATTTGTTCTTCAGACAATAACTGGCTTTCGTATATGGAATGCAAGCAATATCTTGTAGAACTGCTTGACACCAACCTTGTGTATAGAGTACCAAAGAGCGATATGCTCAACATTACGCAAGACGGCGTAAGTTGCTTGTCCTTGTTCTTCACTCGCATACCATCCTCAATCCGTGAGGAAATCGTGCAGTATGCAAGGGAAAACCGTATGCGCTTTAAGAAACGTCAATCATACTTTTGCGATTACTCAAAGAATGCGGACGGCACATATACGGTGATTATGCGCATCAACAACGACATCACCACTCTTATGGAACTCAAACTGGTTGTTGCCAATCGTCAACTTGCAAAGTATTTATATAAGAGTTGGGTGGACAAGGCGTCCGTAACCTACTCGCTGATTTATGATAATTTGATAGAATAAAAGCACGGGCAATCGCCCGTGTTTTTATTCTGTTGGCGGAATGTGCCATTTCAAATTTCCCTTGTCATATTGAGCGTAGCCGAAATATCCAGCCAAATGTTCGGACGGCATTGCGGTGACGGCATCGAAATAATTCAATGCCGAAAACCGCATTTGTCTTCACATTTACTACCGCGCCGAGAATTTTTGCTATCAAAACAAGATAACGTGAAGTCTTGCCATAGTTTCGCAAAATTATCGGCTTGGTTGTGCGCACTTTCGTGCGCTATGTCTCTTACTGTCATTGCGAGCGCAAGCGCGGCAATCTCCTGGGAAGGAAACGAGTGTTGGCAATCAACTTGTGTCAATTTCGTTCCCACGAGATTCCCACGGTCGTTACGCTCCCTCGGAATGACAATATAATAATTGCGCTCGCAATGACGTGCGCCTACGGCTGAGCATAAACATAAAACATACACAAACGGCGTTTTATCTTGCATTTTTGCAACATAAAACGCCGTTTGTGTCAAATATAGAAATATTTATTATTCGTCGACATCAATGTCAGAGACTTCCCAATCTTCATTGATTTCAATTTCTGTGCTATCAATGTTTGTGCCATTGTCGGTGGCATTATCCGTTGACAAATCGACTGCAGATAAATCATCCGTATCGGTTGCGTTATCGTCGGAATTTACAACGTCTGTCTCGTTCTGTTCCTCATCCACATCCGTTTGCACATCGGAATTATTGCTTATTTGCGCAAAGGACAAGAATGTCTTTGGGCGCATTTTTTCAAGTTTGCCGACATACAGCGCAAGCATTGCTATTGCAGTAGATACAAGCGCTTGAAAAATATTGTGGTTAAGTAGTGAAGCAAGTGCAGTTTCAAGCGTGCCATAGAAGAGCCATTTGCAGAGGAAATATCCGCCAGCCATAAGCATAGTGCAAACTATGCAATTTACACCTGCAAGAGTGATCTTGACAGCGGTTTGTTTTTTTGTGGGAGTTTCGATTGCATCGAAATAGCGATAGATAAGTTGGAAAAACACACCTGCCAGCAAGCCTTCTATCGCCTTGATGATCAAGGTGTACAGCGCTGCGACGGGATAGGTGGTGAGATCGGCAAGGAATGCGCCAAGTCCGCCTGCTATCATCGCAGTGAGAGGATTGAACAACGCACCGCATATAAGTATCGCGCCATCGCCGATATTGAAGTTGTTTGAGCCGGCAGTCACTCCGATGAGAGTGCACACGTATACAAGAGCGGTCATAAGCCCGGTATAGGCTATGAATTTGATCGAAAATGTTTTTGCTTTCATAAAAAATCTCCGTTTTGGGCGGAGAAAGAGGAAACTCGCTGTCCTACGCAGACAACGAAAAACTACTCCTTCCCATACTGACTTTACAGGCGGTTGCGGAATCTCACCGCATCGGCTGTTGGGGCTGTTGGACTTGTCCGTTCAAGACGGCATTACCACCGGTTGGGATAACCCACCCAAGAAATAGATGTATTTGATGATGAAATTATAAAGCCACAATCTTGTGTTTGTCAATGGTTTGATTTTAACAAGTCGGGTTTAATTTTTTTGTCACCAAGAGCGCAAGCACACGTTTGTGCGCTATGTCCCAAACTGTCATTGCGAGCGTAAGCGTGGCAATCTCCTGGGAAGGAAACATTAACTTTTAATTTCAAAATTTCCCCCTTCCTCACGTGTTTCCCCAATCGCCGTTCCCCCTCTCGACAAGCG
>CAZCKS010000071.1:0-3605 GCA_964499325.1 uncultured Bacteroides sp.
TCTTTATTTATCTCAACGTTTGCGCCGTCGAGAGTCCCGATTGTAAGAGCGCCGTTTATCATAAATTTCATATTGCCGGTGCCGCTTGCCTCTTTACCCGCAAGAGAAATTTGTTCGCTGACTTCCGCCGCCGGCATAATCATTTCCGCAAGCGTAACGCGGTAATTTTCAAGGAAAACAACTTTGATTTTGCCGTTGATATCGGGATCGTTGTTGATGAGATCGCCCAATGCGCAAATAAAGCGGATAATTTGCTTTGCCATATAGTATGCGCTTGCCGCCTTCGCACCGAAAATGAACGTGCGAGGTTGGATATCGAGATTGGGGTTTTCCTTTATGCGCAAATACAAGTCGAGGATATTGAGCGCGTTGAGAAGTTGACGTTTATACTCGTGCAATCTCTTGACTTGCACGTCAAAAATGCTGTCGGGATTGACTTGAACACCGTTGTGCTCAAGGATATATTTTGCAAGGTCAACCTTGTTTGCGCGCTTGATTTCGGCAAGACGATTGAGGGCTTGCTTGTCCCCCATATACTTTTGCAAATCTTGCAAAGAGTCCGCCTCTTTAAGCCATTTGTCGCCGATAAGTTCCGTTATAAACTCGGCAAGGCGCGGATTGGCTTGGGCAACCCATCTGCGGTGAGTGATACCGTTTGTGACGTTGGTGAACTTCTCGGGGTGCATACGGCAATAGTCTGCAAATACGTCATTTTTTAGAATGTCGCTGTGAAGTGCAGATACGCCGTTTATCGTATGCGAGGTGACAAGGCAAAGATTTGCCATTTTCACTTGTCCGTTTGCAAGCACCGCATTGCGGTTTACAACGTCCCAATTATTAGGATAATATTGCCAAAGTTCTCCGCAGAAGCGTTGATTTATCTCTTGCACGATTTGGAAAATGCGCGGGAGCAGACTTTGGAAGAGGCTTTGTGGCCACTTTTCGAGCGCCTCAGCCATAACCGTGTGGTTGGTATAAGAAATGGTGTGAATGGTGATATCCCACGCTTGATCCCAGCCGTATCCATACTCGTCGAGGAGAAGTCGCATAAGTTCGGGTATGCAAAGAGTCGGGTGCGTATCGTTTATGTGAATTGCAACGCAGTCCGCAAGATTGTCAAGGTTGGGATTTGTCTTGAGGTGACGGCGCAATATGGATTGAATTGACGCCGACACAAAGAAATATTGTTGTTTAAGACGCAAAGATTTGCCCTCGATATGGTCATCGGCAGGATAAAGTACCTTGTTGATGGACTCTGCCATAGCCTTTGCCGCACTTGCCTTGACATACTCGCCCTTGCTGAACATACTCATATCGAAGTCTTGCGGGGCTTGCGAGTGCCAAAGTCTTATGCGGTTAACTGCATCGGTATCGTATCCCGAAATGTTCATATCGTACGGGACTGCGTCAACGATTGTGCAATCACGCTGTGTGATTTTGAGATTGCCGTCGCTCCAATCTTGATCAACCACTCCACCGAATTTGACTTGATACGTCTCTTCAAGACGAGGCGCGAGCCACACGTCTCCGCCCTTAAGCCATTCGTCGGGACGCTCGAGTTGCCAACCGTCAACTATAACTTGCCTAAAAATGCCATAATCGTACAATATGGAAAAACCGCTTGCAGGATAACCGCACGATGTAAGCGAATCCATATAAGCGGCAGCGAGCCTTCCCAGACCGCCGTTACCAAGACCTGCATCGGGTTCAAAAGCATAGATTTCTTCCATATCTACGCCAAAACTTTCAACCGCTTTGGTCACGACATCCGTAATGCCCATATTAAAGAGGTGGTTGCGCAAGGATCTGCCAAGCAAAAACTCCATTGACATATAGTACACTTGCTTTGCGTTTTTCTCGTGGCAGTCTTTTTTGAAATTAACTCTCGTGGTGGTGAGCATATCTCTTATCGTCATACAAGTGGCGCGATATATTTGAGATTTGCTCGCATCTTCGGGTTTAACGCCGAAATAACTAGTCAAGACAGCGGATATACGCGTCTTAATTTCCTGTTGCGTTACTTTGAATTTCATTCCGTTTCCTTCCTTCCGCTTCCCCCTCGGACGAAAGTATATAAATTTTTATTTTTTCTTTTTCTATACTACTACAAATATTGCCATGTAGTAGCGTTTTGTGACACACTCGTCACAATTTTTTCAAAAATCAAAGATTTTTGTATATATCGAGATATTTTTGTGCACTGACTTCCCATCCAAAATCGGATTTCATACCGTTTGTTACCACCTTATCCCAGTTGTCCTTATCATTGTATGTGGCATAAGCGCGCCATATTGCGTCCAACATGTCATAAGCATTGTACGTCTTAAAGGTAAAGCCCTTGCCTTCGCCCGTTTCCGGATTAAATGCAGGCACGGTATCTTTAAGCCCGCCCGTCTCTCTGACAACGGGTACGGAGCCGTATCTCATTGCGATAAGTTGAGAAAGTCCGCAGGGTTCGAACTTGCTGGGCATAAGGAATATATCGCTTGCGCCGTAAAGTTTGCTTGCCAAATCGCCGGAAAATGCGAGTATTGCGCGGAATTTGTTTGGATAGCGCGATTCCACGGATTTTATCATGCTCTCATATTTCCAATCGCCGGTGCCGAGAACAACCACTTGAATATCCGCTCGCATTATGTCGTCTATAACCGTGCCTACCAAATCCAATCCCTTCTGCTCGGTAAGACGAGTAACCATTGCTACAAGCGGACGATTTTCATCAAAAGGCAGATTAATCATTTCACAAAGTGCTTTTTTGTTTTCCGATTTCTTTTCGCGATAGTTTTCCGCAGTGAAATTGGCAAACAGGCGTTTGTCCGCAGTGGGATCATACAACACTTGATCTATGCCGTTGACTACGCCGTGCAATTTGTATCTTCTTCCGCTCAAAATACCCTCAAGCCCGTAGGAATAGAAGGGATCGAGAATTTCATTTGCATACGTTTCGCTTACCGTCGTAACGACATTGGAACATTCGATGCCACCCTTCATATAGTTTACGCAATCGCCGTTCATAACAAGCGGACACGCCCACGACGGCAATCCCAAAATATCATTGATAAGTCCGTTGCCATATTTGCCTTGGAACTCAATATTGTGGATTGTAAACACCGTCTTAATCTGTTGATATTCCTCGCTGAAACGATAGAATACATCAAGAAATACGGGTGTTAATGCCGTGTGCCAATCGTTTGAATGGATGACATCGGGATAGAAATCTATAAGCGGAAGTGCCTCAAGCACCGCTTTTGAGAAAAACGCAAAGCGCTCGCCGTCGTCAAAATGTCCGTAAAGACCTTTACGCTTAAAATAATACTCGTTGTCGATAAAATAATAGGTCACTCCGTCATAAACCGCTTCATAAACACCGCAGTATTGACGTCTCCAACTCAAATCGACAAAAGTTGATGCTACAAAGCGGAAATTATCGCGATAACTTTCGCTTATTTCCTCTTTGTAGAAAGGGATGATAACCCTGCAATCGTTGCCCAATGCGTTGAGTGCTTTTGGCAAAGCGCCTGCAACGTCGCCAAGTCCGCCGGAGCGAACAAAAGGCATTGCTTCTGATGCGACAAATAATATTTTCATAGGTTTCACCTCGTATT
>CAZCKS010000072.1:0-3493 GCA_964499325.1 uncultured Bacteroides sp.
CATTTTCTCTTTACACTCTCCTTAATTTCGTTTATACTAAACTATTGTATTAAGATATACCGCACGCAAGAACGTGCATTAGGAGAAAAATGAAACTCGGTGTCGTAGGTTTGCCAAACGTTGGCAAAAGCACTTTGTTTAATGCAATCACCAAAGCGGGTGCGCAAGCAGCCAATTATCCATTCTGCACAATAGAGCCGAACGTGGGCGTTGTCGCCGTTCCCGACGAGAGACTTGAAAAACTTGCCGCTCTGTACGACAGCAAGAAAATTACGCCAACATCCCTGGAGTTTGTGGATATTGCAGGTCTTGTAAAAGGAGCAAGCAAGGGCGAAGGTTTGGGAAATAAATTCTTGTCGCATATACGTGAGGTGGATGCAATCGTGCACGTTGTAAGATGTTTTGATGACGCCAACATCACGCACGTTGACGGAAACGTAAATCCCGCTCGTGACATCGAGACGATAAATTTTGAACTTATCTTTGCGGATATGGAAACTCTCGAACGCCGTATGGCAACCGCAATGACAAAGGTCAAGGCGGACAAGAAATATCAAGAGGACGTTGAACGTATCACGATTATGCAAAAGTGGCTTGAAAGCGGAAAACCGCTTCGCAATCTCGATATGGACGAGGACTTAAAGCAATTTGTGGACGAACAGTTTTTGCTTACATCAAAACCAGTTATTTATGTTGCCAACACCGATGAAAACGGCATTGGCGGAAACGCATACACCGTAGAAGTCGAGCGTATCGCAAAAGAGGAAAACACTGAGGCAATCGTGCTTTGCGCCAAACTCGAAGAAGATTTGAGCGAACTCGGCGACGAGGACAGGGCAATGTTTATGGAGGACTATGGCCTTACCGAAAGTGGTCTTGACAGACTTGTCAAAGCATCGTATAAATTGCTCGGTCTTATAAGTTATCTCACCGCCGGCGAAAAGGAGACGCGCGCATGGACTATTGTCAAGGGCACTAAGGCACCGCAAGCGGCAGGAAAAATCCATAGCGATTTTGAAAGAGGTTTTATCCGTGCGGAAATCGTAGACTATGCAACGCTGCTGGAGTGCGGCTCCTTTAACGTCGCAAAAGAGCGCGGAAAGGTGCGCAGTGAAGGCAAAGATTATGTCATGCAAGACAATGACGTTGTTTTGTTTAGGATAAACGTATAACACAATATAACCATAATCAGGAGTAATTATGTTTGAAAAAGAACTATCTCAAGCACTTGCGGTCGAGGGGTTGACCGCACAAGACATAGAGGGCGCACTTGAAACGCCCAAAGAGGCAAAACTCGGCGACGTGTGTTTGCCCTGTTTTAAATTTGCACGCACAATGAGGCTTGCGCCTCCTATGATAGCCAACAAACTTTTGCCCTATGTGCAAAATCTTGATTTTGTACAAAAGGTAGAGGTCGTAGGTGGATACCTCAACATATTTTTTGCAAGAGACGTCGTGGCAAAAATGGCACTCGATTGTGCAAATAACGAAAACGTCGGCGCAAGCAATGAGGGTGCGGGCAAGACTATTTGCATAGATTACAGTTCGGTTAATATTGCAAAACCGTTCCATATCGGACACTTGAGCACAACTGTCATAGGCGGTGCGCTTTATCGTATTTTCGAGCATCTCGGATATAACGTAGTGGGTATCAACCACCTCGGCGATTGGGGTACGCAATTCGGAAAACTTATCGTGGCAACGAGAAAGTGGTCTTCTCTTGAGGACGTTGCGCAAAATGATGAGTATTACCTCAATAAGTTGTATGTGCGCTATCACAAGGAGAGTGAAGAGCATCCCGAAATGGATGACGAGGCTCGTGCATGGTTTAAGCGCATTGAGGACGGTGACCAAGAGGCAACCGCATATTTTGATGTGTTTAAAGACGTGACGATGAGGGCTGTCGGCAAGATATATGACAGGCTCAAAATCAAGTTTGACAGTTATAACGGCGAGAGTTTTTACAATGACAAAATGGATGCTTGTCTCGACATATTGCGTGAGAAAAATTTGCTTGTGGAAAGCGAGGGTGCACAAGTCGTAAATCTTGACGAATACAATATGCCTCCATGCCTTCTCGTAAAGGCTGACGGCGCAACGCTTTATGCAACGCGCGACATTGCTGCGGCATATTATCGCAAGAAAACTTATGATTTTTACAAGTGCCTATATGTTGTTGCATATCAGCAAAATCTGCACTTTAAACAACTGTTTCAGACACTTAAACTTATGGATTTTGTAGGTGCAGAGGATATGGAACATATTGCTTTCGGTATGGTTTCTATGGAAGACGGCTCAATGTCCACGCGTAACGGCAGAGTGATTTGGCTTCAAGAAGTGCTTGATAAAGCGGTTGAAAAAGCCAAGAGTATTATTGAGGAAAAGAACCCCGACACCAAAGACAAAGACGCAATCGCAGAGAGCGTCGGCGTGGGTGCTGTTGTGTTCTCGGCGCTTTGGAACAACCGCATAAAAGATATTGTTTTCTCTTATGACAAAGTGCTCAACTTTGATGGTGAAACCGCACCGTACGTGCAATATACTTATGCTCGTTGCGCAAGCGCAATGCGTAAGGGGGGGGATATTGATTTTGACAATATCGACCTTTCTACAATCACCACCGACGAGGGCTATGACGTCATTAAGAGCGTCATTACGTTTGGCGATTCGGTTCGTCTTGCCGCAAAACTTCGCGAGCCTTGTTACGTCACTCGTCACATTGTTGACCTTGCCGAAAAATTCAATCGTTTCTATATCGGACATCGCATTGTTGTAGATGATGCGCCCACTCGCAACGCTCGTCTTGCCCTCACCAAAGCAGTTGCTAATGTGATAAAGTGTGGGTTGGGGTTGCTTGGTATTGACGCCCCCCAAGAAATGTAAAACCGCGCCAAATAGCGATTTGCTTTGTCAAAGCCCTTCATCTCCCTCGTCACGTACGCCAAGTACGTTGGGCGAGTGATATGAAGGGCTTTTTCGCGCAACTCATCTATTTGGCGCGGTTTTACTGTGCTTATTGCACTTATGTGCTATTTCGAAGACGTGACACGAGGCGCAAGGTGACGAGCCTTTGGAGCGCCGACCTTGACGGATAGTACAAGCGACTGCGCCGTGTTGTTGCCCACGGCTGGTGCACAAAGCGCAGTGGCATAATGAGAGGAATATCCCTATTTATGGGAGTGCCGATTTCCCCTCTTGCGAACGATGACTAACTTTTGTAAGGAAATGGATTATATTTGAGCAATAGGGGAAAGCCCGAAGGGAAGGGGTGATATTGTATTTTTATATGTTCGTACTACACCTATTTCGGGCGCACTCATTAACCCATAGTATTTTTGCAGGCTTAATTTATTAAACCAAATTTCGACTTTCCCACATTCGCTTGACAGTATCTTTTGTTTTATTTATAATGTTTAAGCATTTGTATAATTATATACACGTATGCGCACAAGAAAATAAAAGTCTTCAAGACGGAGGAATATCAAAATGAAAC
>CAZCKS010000073.1:0-3365 GCA_964499325.1 uncultured Bacteroides sp.
ATGCTCAAATATTTTGAAGAGCGTGCAAAGGGCGGTGTAGGTCTTATCACTTCAGGTCTTATTCCTGTATCGTTTGGTATCGATACAAGCCTTATCGAACTTGGCAACTTGTCCTATTTCCCGCGTATAGACCGTTCTCGTACGGTGTATTCTGCATGGAGAGATTTGGCAGGAATGTGCCACGCACACGGCGCAACGTTCTTTGTGCAATTAACTCCCGGTCTTGGAAGAGTCGGCAATCCGCAATGCTTGCTTACTCAAACAAAACTCCCCAGAAGCGCAAGTTTCAATCCCAACTGGTATATGCCTGCAGTTCCGTGTGCAAGACTTTCAGACCATTCTATGACAAAGATTATCAAGAATGTCGGTCAAGCAAGTGCGGACGCTAAAGCGGCAAATATCGATGGTGTTTATTTGCACGGCCATGAGGGCTATTTGCTTGAGCAATGTACAAATACAGCATTCAACCGTCGTAGCCTCGGTAAATATGCCGATTGGATGCGTTTTGGCGTAGATATGATTAAGGAAATCCGCAAACGTGTCGGCGCAAATTATCCGATTATGTACCGTATCGACCTTTCCGTCGCACTCAATGCAACTTATGGCGACAGAATGAAGAAGGGAAGCGGACTTTATCTCTCCAAATTCATCAACGAAAGAAAAGCGGACGAAACGCTTAAATATATGGCAGAACTTGTCAAAGCAGGTGTTGACGTATTCGACGTCGACCTCGGATGCTATGACAACTGGTGGCTCCCGCATCCGCCGGCGAGCATGCCTGCAGGTTGCTTCCTCGAAGTGTCCGCAATGGTCAAGAAGTACTTCAAGGATAATAACATCAAGTCCAATCTCGGCGTAGATGTTCCTGTTGTTGCTGTTGGTAAACTCGGCTATCCCGACCTTGCAGAAAAAGCATTGCGTGACGAGAAGTGCGATATGGTTATGCTGGGCAGACCTCTCCTTGCAGACGCAGAGTGGCCCAAGAAAGCATACGCAGGCAAGTGCGCAGACATCCGTCCTTGCATCGGTTGCCAAGAGGGATGCCTTAACGAGTTCGTCGAAGGCGGACATCCGCAATGTGCAGTCAATCCGCGCACGGCATTTGAAGAGGAGTATGCTCCTGAAGTACCAAAGGCGGAGAAACAAAAGAGAGTTGCCGTTATCGGCGCAGGTCCTGCAGGTATCGTTGCTGCCGAAACTTTGCTTAAACGCGGACACAAAGTGGACATGTTCGAGAAAGAGAACAGAATCGGCGGAAGCCTTGTTCCTGCATCCACGGCGAAAATCAAATTCGATATGAAGAACTATCTCACATATCTTGAACATCTTGTTGAAGAGTTGAAGAAGGATGAGAACTTCACAATTACGCTCGGCAAAGAAGTTTCTGTTGACGACGTAAAGGGCAGATACGATGTGATTTTGACTGCAAGCGGTGCATCTCAAGTACGTCCTCCCGAAAAGGCTATCCCGGGTATCAATCAAGACAACGTTATCTATGCAGTTGACGTTCTCAATAATCCGGACCTTGTTAAGGACGCAAAGAACGTCGTCGTTATCGGTGGTGGCGTAGTTGGCGCAGAGACTGCTTATATACTTAAATATGAGATGGGTATTGATACGAAAGTTGTTGAAATGCAAAAGTATATCATGAACCACACTTGCACGGCAAACCGCGGTCACATCATCCACTATCTTGAAAAGGCAAATGTTGAACTTCTCAACTGCACCAAACTCGTTAAGATTGAGGGTAAGAAAGTTACGCTCGCAGAAAACGTGCACAAATCTCGTCCGAATCCTTATGTCACTTGGACGCCGATTTTGCCTGAAAACGTTGAAAATCCGCTCGACAAACTCAAACCCTATAAGGAAAAATTCGTTACAAAAGAAGTCGAGGCAGATTATGTTCTCCTTGCAATGGGCGTAAGACCTTGTGATAAACTCTATTACAAACTCGTCGAAGAGCGTGCTGCCGAAGAGATTTATAATATCGGCGACAGTTACAGAGGAGCAAGAGTGTTCGAGGCTGTACGCGGTGCATACAGAAAGGCATTGAGCATCTAACAAAAGGCTTTATGCGTGCAGAGCACGATAAAGCATGAGTATAAGATTTAATTTTGTGCGCGCACTTTCAACGTGCGCGCGAAAGAGGAAATTATGAAATATAACATGCAACTTACGCCCGAACAAGCCGACATTTTGAATGGCAAAAAGGGCAAAACGATGGCAATGGTCATGGAAACACTTGTTATGTTCGGAGACATTTTCGGAGCAAAACGTATGGTTGAAGTGACGCACAAAGAGGGACACCTTGTCACAAGTTTCGGTATCGGTCTTCTTAAGCCGTTGTACAAGACAATGGATAGACTTATCGCAGACGGCATTAAGACGCAAGGCACCTTCACGGTTGATCCTCGTCCGCTTGACAGAGCAAACGTTAAGTACAGTGTACTTGATAGACTTGTCAACGAGAAGATCATGTATTCTCAACAAAAGAGATATGAAGAGCAACTCAAAGCAGTAGGTCTTAAAGACGCTAACGCATTTACGTGCGCATGCTATCTCGACGAAGTCGGCAACGTTCCCAAGAAAGGTGACATTCTCTCTTGGGCGGAATCAAGCGCAGTTGTTTATGCAAACTCCGTTCTCGGCGCAAGATGCAACCGTAACAGTGGTATGCTCGATTTGTTCGGTTCTATCACGGGTTGTGTGCCTGAATTCGGTCTTCTCACCGACGAGGGAAGAAAGGCGACTTGGATTGTTAAAGTCGAAACAACTAAAAAGCCCGAAGCACAAATTCTCGGAAGCGCAATCGGCATGAAAGTTGTTGAGGACGTTCCTTACGTGTACGGTCTTGACAAGTGGATCGGAAGCGAACTTACCGACGAGGCAAAAGGCTACCTTAAGGATTTCGGTGCGGCAACGGCATCAAATGGCGCTGTTGGACTTTATCACATTGACAATCTCACTCCCGAAGCCAAAGAGCAAGGCGAGAGCCTTATTGCAGAGAATGCCAAGGTATACGTCATCGATGATGCGGAACTTGAAAGAGTATACAAGAGTTATCCCAATATGTGGAAAAAGCCCGAAAGCAAGGCAACGATGGCATTTATCGGATGTCCGCACCTTACGTTCACACAACTTAACGAATGGACGGATATGATTGAGAATGCACTCAAGGCAAACGGCAAAAAGAAAGTCGCATTTGAGACTATCGTTTGCTCCGCTCCCGATGTTGTGGAAAAATTCAAGGCAACGCCTAACTACGCAAGACTTATTGCGACCGGTGCAAAACTTACGAGCATTTGCCCGCTTATGTACACCAACAATCCGCTCACAAAGGGCAAATCCATTGCGACTTGCTCCAA
>CAZCKS010000074.1:0-3258 GCA_964499325.1 uncultured Bacteroides sp.
GAACTTGACTTGGCTCTTTTCCAACTTTTCTACTGTATAGTCCATTTGTCCTCCATGTCCGAAGCGTTCATGCGCATACGGATATATATTTTCTTAACAAGTAGAAGGATTATATCACACGCACATATAAAAATCAATTAATTTTGCGCCCGAAATTGTCTTTTAAGCGGTAGAAATGCTCATGTCGGCGCAAATTTAGGCAAACAACACGTTTCGCATCCTAAAAAATGCCTCAACATAAGTTTTCCGATTGAAAAATTCAAGCAATGATGATAATATTATTTTTATGGGAAGCGACCTGTTTGCATTGAGTGCACTTGCAAAAGAGTTGAACGACCAACTCGTCGGCGCAAGAATAGACAAAATCCAACAACCCGAAATAGACGAGTTGCGCTTTTTTATGCGCTCGAAGGGCAAAAACGTGTGTCTTGTCCTATCTTGCAACGCAGGCGCACCTCGAATTCATTTGACGTCAAGCAAAAAAACAAGTCCCCTTGTTGCTCCAAATCTTTGCATGCTACTGCGCAAATATCTCATAAACGCAAGCATTGCGAATATATCAATTTACAACAACGATAGGATTATTTCAATCAAATTCAACGCGAAAACAGAAATGCGCGACGACGCAACTTTTTATATTTTCGTCGAGATTATGAACAGATACTCCAACATAGTTTTCACTGACGAAAATTTAACAATTTTGGACGCCGTAAAGCATTTGCCCCTTGACGTCGAAAAGGACCACGTCGTTTTGCGAGGCGTGCGCTATCGCCCTGTTGCACAAAAGAAAATCAGTTATCTAAACAAATCTTTTGCCGTTTTTGACGATTTTTCGGGCGGAGATTTGCACCGCTTTATTCAAAACAATATATCGGGATTTTCCGGTGCGACAATCAACGAAGTTTTGCTCAGAGCAAACGTGGGCGACACTGCAAGCCCACTCTCTCAACAAGAGCGACAAAGTCTTGAAAAAGCATTTTGCAACTTTGCAGATTTCAATGATGAAAACTCCACTCTCGAATATCGTCCGTGCATAATCAACGGCAAAGACGTATACCCTATGATTTATCGCACGATTGCCAATGATGATTTATCCAACGTACAAACATTTGACAGCATGAGCGAGGCATACGACGCCCTCACAACTGATTGCGACAAGGATATCCGCAACAAAGCAAGGCTTAAATCACTTGCCGTCACCGCAAAAAGATTGCGCCAAAAGGCTGAAAAGAATATCGCAATAGACCTCGACCGCCTCAAAGAGTGCGAACAGATGGACATGCTTAAACTGTACGGCGAATTGATTGTAAGCAATATTTATCGCATAAACAAGGGCGACGAAAACGTCAAGTGTCTCAATTATTATGACGGAACAGAGATAACCATTCCGCTTGACGCAAGGTTGAGTCCGAGCAAAAACTCCACCGCTTATTATACAAAGTATAATAAACTTAAAAGAGCAAAGGATTTTGTAAGCAAAAAACTTGTTGACGATAACGAAATGCTGGAATACGTAAAATCAATAGAAGAGGAAATCGCCTCACTCCCATACGAATGCGATACAAGCGCAATCGAAGAGGAATTGATTATGCTCGGCGGAGGCAAAAAGAAATCTCAAAAAAACAAAGTGCGCAAGCCAAAGCCCGAACCGCCCTATATCTATGATGTTGACGGATTTTGCGTCTATCGTGGCAAGAACAATTTGCAAAATGACGAACTTACTTTCAAAATCGCCTCCTCAAACGATATTTGGATGCACCTTAAAAACGAACACGGCGCACATACCGTTATTATAACACAAGGACGTCAAGTCCCCGACAATGTGCTCAAAATCGCAAGCGAAATCACGGCAAGCACAAAGAGCGCAAACATAGAGGTGGATTACACCGAACGTCGCAACGTAAAGCGCAAGCCGAACGCACATCCGGGGCAAGTGATATACGTCAATTATAAGACGATATTGGCATCGCCAAATGCGCATGAGGAATGCTTGGTTAAACAATAACCGCATTGTAAAAAAACATATTAGGACTGTGAAAAATTGATTTTTCCCATAAAAAAAGCCCCCGAAAACGGGGACTTTTTTGTTGCATTGTTTTGCTTATTCAATTATACCGCCATCGTGTAGATTGCTGGCAATCTCTTTGCTGATGTCATCCGCTTGCTCGCCAGATATAATCACATCCTCGATTTGCTCTGCGGTTGCATCATATTCGCAATCGACATCCTCATTTACAGCCTCACTGTCAAGAGACTCTTCTGTATCGACAGCGGAATTTTCTTCCGCGCCCTCTGCAACTTGCAATTTCTTGGGAGTAAGGTTGGGGAAAAGCGCAAAGAAGTGACTACCCTTGCAAATAAAGATTTCACGCGCAATAATCATACATACAAATGCGAGCGTTCCGCCAAACGTGACGTCACTCATATAGTGTGCACCGACTACGACACGGCTGATTGCAACAAGTGCAGTAATTGCGATAGGCGTTGCCCAGCACACTGCTTTTGCGGTCTTTTTATGCTTGAAATCAATTACATCAGGAAGCATAATCATTGCATACGACATACCAGCCGCGCAGGTGTGACCGGACGGGAATGACTTGAACGCATCCTTTGCTCCGGGATACTTGTCAACAAACATTTTAATAATGTCATCGCTCGGCTGACCATTGGAAACATACCAAGGAGTATAACCTTGCACCACGCCGTCCTCAATGAGCAATTTGCCAACATCGGAATTGATTGCCCTATATCTCATTCTTCCGACGGGGTCTTTTACAAACATAATGAGCAAGTTTGCAACAACGGTTGCGGCAATCACCGCAATCACCCACCAGAAAAGTTTCTTCAAGGTTTCTTTTTTGAGATTTTTGAAAGCAAACACGTTAAGTGCCTGCATTGTAAGAGCAATAAGCCACTCTATCGCAACAACAGCACCGTCGTGACGGTATTCATACACGACCGCTCCTGCGGCTGCTCCAACTTCTGCGGCGGCATGTTCGAGCACGTATCTAAAAGTATCTTTGATATAGAACCACCAAGCAACCGCTCCGCCGACAGCGCAAATAACCGCAAGAATAATTCCCCACTTTTTATCGCCGAAATTCTTTGCAAAATGCCAAGTCAAAATCGCAGTGCATATCGCAAGCACGATATATATGGGAGAAGTTCCCAAAGCCTCGCCGACGACGCCGAAAATGCCGTGAGCAATATATTCACCCTCGTCAAGAGAATTCTTGGTAAGAATCTCGCTTACTTGAT
>CAZCKS010000075.1:0-3186 GCA_964499325.1 uncultured Bacteroides sp.
GAGGCGTTATGCAAAAAATATTGAGCGCAATGCGCAGGGCGATACAAGATTACGACATGATTCACGACGGCGACAAGATTTTCGTCGGTTTGTCGGGGGGCAAAGACAGCACACTATTGCTATCCACCCTTTCGGCATATCGTCGTTTTTCGCCCGAGCATTACACTCTTGAAGCAATCACAATCGATATGGGGCTGAAAGAAACCAAACAAGAAGAACTTGACGCGCTAATAGCATATTGTGAAAGTCTTGGCGTAAAACACCACCTTGTAAAAACGGATATAGCGGAAATCATTTTTGACGCACGCAAGGAGAGCAACCCGTGTTCTTTATGCGCAAAAATGCGCCGTGGCGCGCTCAACAACGAAATTTTGAGGCTTGGCGGAGGAAAACTTGCGCTTGGTCACAACGCAGACGACGTTGCCGAAACAATGCTTTTATCCCTTTTGTACGAAGGACGTTTCTCCTGCTTTGCTCCAACCGCATATATGGACAAAAAGGGCATTTCTCTCATTCGCCCGTTTATATACATTGAAGAATACGACATAAAATCTACGGTCGCAAGGCTCAATCTGCCCCTCGTCAACAATCCCTGCCCTCAAAATCATGAATCTCAACGCGAATATATGAAAAATCTTATTAAAGACATTTGCAAAGATATCCCCTTTGCCAAGCAACGTATTCTCGGCGCAATCTATCACCCCGAGCGCAACAATTTGTGGGTAAAACCCGAACAATAACACGCAAAAGCCACCGCACATACGGTGGCTTTTTAAATCGCTTTTTCAATTTTGCTTAAATCTCAACAATCAATCTGACAATTATGGCAAAAATGCATGCCACAAGCGTCATTGCAGACATAACTGTACCTGCAATTCCTTTACCCTTTACGCTCTTTTCCTTTGCTTTTACAACAGCAGGAATGCCCAATCCAAGAGATGTTATGCCAAACACCATGCCCGGAATGGAAAAGATAAAAGAATAAATGAACAACAACACCGAGCCGATTCCGTCGCCAACATTATTATCGCTATTTGCCCCAACAACCAGTGATGTCACGCAAAACGCTAACGCGATAATAGCAATCACAACGCCTATAGACGACAACACTATCGATGCAATAGCCAACCTGTTTGCCTTGCTGTTTTGGCTCTTTTGCTCTTGCGCAAGTGCGTTACTCGGGCTATTTTGTTCTTGAGCAAGTTCGACATTTTGACATTCGTTTTCAAACATAAGACAACCTCCCGTTCTCTGTTTTGTCCTAAAAATAATGATAACACACTTTTATTTGCTCGTCAATGTCGCATTTTTCACACGGACGACAAGGGTTTTATTAAACATATACAAAAGCCCATCGGCTATCGACGGGCTTTTGCTAACTATGAAATATTAGATGAGTTTAAGGATGCAAACTTCTGCTGCGTCGCCACGACGGTTGCCAGTTTTGAGGATACGAGTGTATCCGCCACCTTGACCGAGTTCGTTCTTGCGAGCGTCATACTTGGGTGCATACTCTTTGAACATCTTTTCGATAAGGGGATGTTTTGTGTCCTTAATGCGTGCTTTGTATGCGCTCTTGGACTCTTTTTCGCCCTTAACTTCTTGAAGGTCAACAAGTTCTGCCATAAGTCTACGGCGTGCTGCGAGTTTCTTGGGACCGTCGTTTGTGAAAACAACTTCTGTTTTTGCACCCTTTGCGCCCGTAACCGTCTTTGTGACTTTGACGTCATCTTGATAGGCTCTCATTGCGATTGTGATATATTTTTCTGCAAGACTTCTGACTGCTTTTGCGCGATCGACGGTTGTTTCGATTTGACCGTACCACAAGAGTTCAGAGACTTGGTTTTTGAGCATAGCCATTCTTTGGTCTGTGCGTTTTCCTAATTTAGACATTTTGTTCCTCCTGTACCCTTAGTCCTCTTGTACCTTCAAAGAAAGTCCGAGGTCTTCGAGTTTCTTGACAACTTCTTCGAGTGATTTTCTGCCGAGGTTTCTCACTTTGAGCATATCCTCTTCGGTACGCTTTGTGAGGTCTTCGACTGTGTGGATGTTTGCACGCTTCAAGCAGTTATAAGAGCGCACTGAAAGGTCGAGATCTTCGATTGACTTCTTGAAAATCTCTGTTGTCTCATCTGTGCCGGGTTGGGTAATTGTTACCGCATCCTTGCTGGTGAATTGACACAAGAGTTCAAGATGCTTGTTCATGATTTGTGCTGCGAGTCCGGTGATTTCCTTTGCGGATGTCGTGCCGTCCGTCGTAACTTCCAAAGTGAGTTTGTCAAAATCGATGCTTTGCTCAACACGTGTGTTCTCAACCATATAGTTGGCTTTCACAACCGGCGTGTAAATTGAATCGATGGGGATATAACCGATGAGTTCGCGGCTGTCCTTGTTTTGAGCGGCGGGAACATAACCTCTTCCGCCACAATTAACAAATATGGACATATCGATCTCGGCACCTTCATCCAACGTGCAGATAACTTGAGAGGGGTTCATAACCTCGATACCTGTTGCACATTGAATGTCGCCTGCGGTAACGGTTCCGACAGTGTTAGCATAAAGTTTGCACTCTTGCTTGCCTGCTTTCTCCAAACTATCTACTGCCTTGAAACGAACAGTTTTGAGGTTGAGGATGATTTCTGTAACTTCCTCTTTTACGCCCTTGATTGTCGAAAATTCATGCTCAACTCCTGCGATTTTAATACCGACAGCAGCAGAACCGGGAAGCGCAGAGAGAAGGATACGGCGCAAGCAGTTGCCAAGCGTTGTACCAAAACCGCGTTCGAGCGGTTCGATAACGAATTTTGCATAATTCTTGCTTTCGTTCTCTTCCACGTTTATCTTGGGACTTCTGATATCCATCATAACTGTATCCTCCAATCAGATTATTTTGAGTACAACTCGACGATAAGGTGCTCTTGAATGTCGAGGTCGATGTCTTCTCTTTGAGGAAGTGCAACAACCTTACCCGTCAACGTTGCGTTGTCGAATTCAAGCCATTTAACGATGCTGAGGTTTTTGGTTTCCTTCACTGCATCCCACATTGTGGAGTCTTTCTTATTCTCTTTGACTGCAATAACGTCACCGACTTTGATGAGGTAGGACGGGATATCAACGCTCTTGCCATTTACGGTGATGTGACCGTGGTTGACAATTTGACGAGCCATTGCTCTTGACGCGCCCAAA
>CAZCKS010000076.1:0-2990 GCA_964499325.1 uncultured Bacteroides sp.
TTTGGCTATTGCTTATCACTCGCCACTCTTTATCGGCAGGGAATTTTACAAACACCTTACAATCGTCCAAGTCCACACAAAAAGTGCAAGCAGTTGTCGAAATAAGCACTTTACTGGTCGCTTTTTGCACATTAAAGTGCGGATTTGCAAAATTTCTACACACAACAAGCTGCGTGCGTTCATCCACAAACTCGCCTCTTTCGACACGAATAATCCTATCGCTCAACACGCTAATTCTGATGTTATCATATGTCAAAACATTGCCTGCATCGCACGGCGCACTCTCAACCGCAAATCTCATACATATGCTCCTTTTGCGCAAATTTCTTTTGATATTTATATAATATCAAAGCCAAGAATTGCTGTCAATATTAAGCAGGTTTTACGAGAATAAATATATTGTTAATACAAGACAATATAAAAGACGGGCAAGTCGCCCGTCTTTTATATTGCAAAATTATCATAGTTTATTCGGCGTCTTCGTCCGTGGTCAACTCAAAGTTTTTGTAATCTTTGTACTTCTCGGGCACGGTCGGCATCTTTGTGGAGTTGCAATCCTTTACGATATAATAACTGTTATAACCATTGTCGGCAGCCACCTTAATACCACCGTCAACAATTGAGTATTCTCCGCTGTTTACGGCATTGATAACCATATCCCTATAATATACTATGGTTTCCTCAAAATAATCTAACGTTTCATCGGTGGCTTCAAAGATGTCAATAAAACCATCAACCTCTCCGTCGTCATACCTCTCTTCGCCTATTCCATAACAGCGTCCGTCCTCGACAAACTCCCACGCGCTAAACGTTGGCTTTGAATAGCAAGCAAAGACTTCCCCGTAATAATAGGTGCCGTACAAAGCAACAGTGCCCGTGTGATGTCCGTCTTCGTTGACGTCGTTGTAGACTTCAACCGTGCAATTTCTGATATCACCGATTTTTTCGATAATTTCCTCTTTGCTCATATTCTCTGTAAACCTAATCGCCTTGGGAGAATCGCCGTCGTTATCGTCGCACGCAACAAGCGAAAGACAAAGTATTGCTACGAGTGCAAGCGCGGTTATCAACGCAAAAATCTTCTTTTTCATTTGTTTTCCTCCGAATTTTACAACTTTCGTTGTTTCCAATAAAATTCTCCCCCCCCCCCCCCCCGAAAATGTCAAGGATTATTTATCCACAAATGCGCGCATTTGCGCGCTATGTGGATAAAATAAAAACACAACGAATTGTCATTGCGAGGGTAATTATTATTTTGTCATTGCGAGGGAGTGTAACGACCGTGGGAATCTCGTGGAAACGAAAGTGACACACGTTGATTACTAACACCAATTTCCTTCCCAGGAGATTGCCACGCTTGCGCTCGCAATGACGGTTTTGTGTGCGCCTACGGCCGGATTCTTCGACTACGCTCAGAATGACAAGGAAATTTTGAAACGCGCACTTATTTAAAGCGTTCTTATTAACCAACTGTGCTTATTGGGAGTTGGAGCCGCAAGGCGGCGACCGTAGCGAGCGTCGAAGCACGACGTATAGTACAAGCGACTGCGCCGTGTTGTTGCCCACGGCTGGCGCACAAAGCGCAGTGGCATAATAAAAGAAATGCCCTTAATTGCGAGACCGAGTGTGTCCCCCTGCGGAGCAGGCGCCGTGGGTTCCCTCAAATTTATGCTGAGGGGGAACGGCGATAGGGGAAACACGTGAGGAAGGGGGAAATTTTAATTAAAAGTTAATGTTTCCCTCCCCGGGAGATTACCACGCTTGCGCTCGCAATGACAAAAAATCAAAACCAACTTGTTAAAATCAAACAATTGACAAACACAAGATTGTGGCTTTATAATTTCATCATCAAATACATCTATTTCTTGGGTGGGTTATCCCAACCGGTGGTAATGCCGTCTTGAACGGACAAGTCCAACAGCCCCAACAGCCGATGCGGTGAGATTCCGCAACCGCCTGTAAAGTCAGTATGGGAAGGAGTAGTTTTTCGTTGTCTGCGTAGGACAGCGAGTTTCCTCTTTCTCCGCCCAAAACGGAGATTTTTTATGAAAGCAAAAACATTTTCGATCAAATTCATAGCCTATACCGGGCTTATGACCGCTCTTGTATACGTGTGCACTCTCATCGGAGTGACTGCCGGCTCAAACAACTTCAATATCGGCGATGGCGCGATACTTATATGCGGTGCGTTGTTCAATCCTCTCACTGCGATGATAGCAGGCGGACTTGGCGCATTCCTTGCCGATCTCACCACCTATCCCGTCGCAGCGCTGTACACCTTGATCATCAAGGCGATAGAAGGCTTGCTGGCAGGTGTGTTTTTCCAACTTATCTATCGCTATTTCGATGCAATCGAAACTCCCACAAAAAAACAAACCGCTGTCAAGATCACTCTTGCAGGTGTAAATTGCATAGTTTGCACTATGCTTATGGCTGGCGGATATTTCCTCTGCAAATGGCTCTTCTATGGCACGCTTGAATCGGCACTCATATCTTTGCCTAAAAACGTTGTGCAAGCCGCAGTGACCACCTCGATTGCTATGCTTGCGCTGTATGTCGGCAAACTTGAAAAAATGCGCCCAAAGACATATTTGTCCATTATCGAAATAGTAAAAGAACAAAATGCGCCTACCCAGATTGACGAACAAGACGACGTGCAAGATTATGACGAATTCAATTTTGAACAAGACTATACACAAGAACACGATGACTCTGCACTTGATTTGGAGCAAAGCGATACGCAAGACAGCAATCAAGAAAACGATGACGTCTTGGAAGAAATTTCGGAAGAAGAGTTTTGCGAAAATAGCGAAAATTCCAGCACAAATATTGAGGAATAATAAACGCTTGTAAACGACACAAACAGCGGTTTATCTTGCGAAAAGCGCAAAATAAACTGCTGTTTTGTATGTATTTATATTTAGCATTACCACATCGTCATTGCGAGCGCAATTATTATATTGTCATTCCGAGGGAGTGTAACGACCGTG
>CAZCKS010000077.1:0-2933 GCA_964499325.1 uncultured Bacteroides sp.
ACAAGCATTATAAGCGTGCTTTCGGGCAAGTGGAAGTTGGTTATCAACCCTTTTACGCACTTAAACTTGTAGCCGGGATAGATAAAGATATTCGTTTCACCTTTTTGTGCGCGCACATATCCGTTTTCGTCCGCAACACTTTCAAGAGTGCGCACGCTTGTTGTGCCCACGCAAATGACGCGTCTACCCTCTCTTATAGCATTGTTTATTTTCTCGGCATTCTCTTCGTCTATTTCGTAATACTCTGTGTGCATCTCGTGGTCGAGGATATTTTCCTCTTTCACGGGGCGGAACGTACCAAGCCCGATATGCAACAACACCTCTGCAAAATCAACGCCCATATCGCGTATTTTTTGCATAAGTTCGGGTGTAAAATGCAGTCCTGCCGTCGGAGCGGCAGCAGAGCCTTCCACCTTGCTATACACCGTCTGGTATCTCTCTTTGTCGGCAAGTTTTTCTTTGATATAAGGCGGAAGTGGCATATTGCCCACCCTATCGAGTATATCCTCAAAAACTCCGTCAAACTTAAATTCTATCGTGCGTGCGCCATAGTCGCCTATCTCGGTTACGACTGCGCTAAGTTCGTCGCAAAAGTGTATGACGCTCCCCAAGCGCGCCTTGCGAGCAGGCTTCATTATCGTCTCCCAATGCGTATAATCTTTACGCTTTAGCAGCAACACTTCAAGCACGCTTTCGTGATTTTCGATATGTCCGAAAATACGCGCGGGGATAACCCTCGTGTTATTGACAACAAGCAAGTCGCCCTCTTTCAAAAAGGACGGCAAGTCGTAAAAATGTTTGTGTTGCACACTATCGTCTGCACGATTATACACGAGCATTCTCGAATGGTCGCGCGGATTGACAGGCGTTTGTGCAATCAATTCTTCAGGCAAATCATAATAAAAATCATGAGTTGTTAAAGTTGTAGGTACTGTTTGATTTTGTTGCATAATATGTGTTTTATCCGTTTGTTTTGTATATATTAAGTCTTGTTTTTGTCTCTTTTATGCCTCGGGATAAGGTCTTCCGAGGTGCTCATAAGCATTCTTTGTACACACTCTTCCTCTCGGTGTACGCGAGATGAAGCCAAGTTGGATAAGGAAAGGTTCTACAACATCCTCAATCGTAGATGCCTCCTCTCCCGTTGCCGCCGACAAAGTGTCAAGCCCCACAGGTCCGCCGTTGAATTTGTCAATAATTGCCTCGATAACCGTGCGGTCGGTTACGTCAAGTCCAAGCGGATCGACGTCCATAAGGTGCAATGCCTTCCTTGTAATGTCTATATTTATTCCGTCAAGTTTCTCATATTCGGCAAAGTCGCGCACACGTCTCAAAAGTCTATTGGCGATACGCGGAGTGCCTCTCGATCTCTTCGCAAGTTCAAGCGCGGCGTCTTCCTCTATTGATATTCCGAGTATTCCTGCCGAACGCATGACAATTTGTTTAAGTTCCTCATCGCTGTAAATTTCAAGCCTCAACGCCATACCGAAACGGTCGCGCAAAGGGCTTGAAAGCATACCTGCTCTCGTCGTTGCGCCAATTAGCGTAAAGCGTTTGAGCGGTATACGAATGCTTCTTGCCATAGGTCCCGTGCCCGTAACCAAATCAAGCGAAAAATCTTCCATTGCGGGATAAAGCACCTCTTCGATATTGCGATTGAGACGGTGTATCTCGTCAATGAAGAGCACGTCGCCCTTTTCAAGGTTGGTGAGCAATGCCGCAAGATCCGCCGCTTTTTCGATTGCAGGTCCGCTCGTCACCCTTATTTGAGAGCCGAGTTCGCTTGCAATTACGTGCGCAAGAGTGGTCTTGCCAAGTCCCGGAGGACCGTATAGCAAAACGTGGTCGAGAGCGTCCCCTCTTGCCTTTGTAGCGGAGATAAACACTTCGAGATTTTTCTTTATCTTGGCTTGACCGACATACTCGGACATAGTATGCGGACGCAAACTATTCTCTTGTTCGTCCTCATCGATAGTCAAACTGCTGATAATTCTGTTGTCAACGTCAAGATTTTGATTTTCTTTTGAGAATTGTGATTTTATCATATTCCACCTATATTTGGTGATTTGATTGGATTATCCCATTTGTTTAAGGCAATATGAAATAATGTTTTCTACACCTTTAACTGTTTTGCTTGCTTCGGTGGCTCGGCGCACAGCCTCCGTCTTGGAGATACCGAGGCTTTCAAGTGCAAACACCGCGTCTGCGATATCGTCGCTTGTGGTGACGTCGCTATGGTCATCGAATATGGTTATATCCCCCGCCACTTGCTCTCTAAGTTGAAGCACGATAAGTTCCGCCGTCTTTTTACCAAGTCCCTTGATTTTGCAAAGCGTCTTTATATCTCCGCTTGCAATGGCAACAGTGAGCGTTTTAAGGTCATATCCGCCGAGAATTTGCATCGCCATTTTGGGACCTATACCGCTGATTTCGATAAGGCGCATAAACAATCTTTTCTCTTCGAGGCGAGAAAAGCCATAAAGGGACATTTCGTCCTCTCTGACATAAAGATAGGTGTAAATCTTGGCAATTTCACCCATATCGATATCACCAAGCGTGTTTCCGCTCACACCGATTTCATACCCTATGCCGTTGTTGTCAACGACTATGGACGTAAACGTTTTGTCTACGACTTTTCCCGAAATATAGTTGTACATATCTCTCCTAAAACGCCATATTTTTGCGTTTTTTATTGCGATTTTGTATGTTTATTTATGCAATTTTTCTTGCATTTTACATGCTTTTTGCAATGCAATCGGCTTTTAACACACCCTGAATCCCGATGATGTTCTTGCAATTTGCGCATGGCATAAAGCAACCGCAAGTGCGTCCGCCGCATCGTCAGGGCGAGGAATACTCTTCAAACGCAACAAGGCTTGCACCATATGTTGCATTTGCATTTTGTCCGCTCCGCCGTATCCGCTAACGGCTTG
>CAZCKS010000078.1:0-2904 GCA_964499325.1 uncultured Bacteroides sp.
TCTTAATACAATAGTTTAGTATAAACGAAATTAAGGAGAGTGTAAAGAGAAAATGGAAATTTGGCAAGCATTGGTTTTGGGAATAGTGCAAGGCGCAAGCGAATTCCTTCCCATATCCTCATCCGGGCATCTGTTACTACTTGAAAAACTCGGGATAGGCGAAGAGAATTTGTTTTTCAACATTATGTTGCACGTCGGCACGCTTGTGGCGGTGCTTATAGCAATGCGCAAAAAATGGGTTCCGCTTGTTCGACATCCGATTAACAAAACCAACGGTTATATTGTTATTGCGTGCATTCCCACCGTTGCGCTCGCACTGTTTTTCAAAGCATGCTTTCCCGCCCTTTTGGACGGAATATATTTAAGTTGCGGTTTTATGGCAACGGCAATTTTATTATTTGTCGGTCAAAACTTTAAATTGCGCAAATCGGCACTTATAGATGTTAAAACAAGCACTTTAAGTGGCGTTTTGCAGGGTGTAGCAGTTTTGCCCGGCATATCGAGAAGCGGTGCAACAATCTCTGCGCTTACCTTTCTAGGTGTTGAAAAAAACGAGGCGACAACGTTTTCTTTTCTCCTTTCAATCCCTATAATCATAGGCTCTGCGCTGTATGAAAGCATTGATTTAATCACGGGAAAAGCAACGCTTTCCATATCTGTTGAGGCGGTAATGATTGGTGTTGTTTGTGCTTTCATATCAGGGCTTATTTCTATCAAATTCTTTCTAAAACTTATAGAAAAGCACTCATTCACACCCTTTATAATATACATGGTTTTGATGGGAATATTGTCCGCTACAGTGCCGTTTTTCATATAAAAAGCACGCATTTTTTGCGTGCATTTTTGCTTGATTTTTGCATTATTTTACGCTGTTTTTATGCGCTTTGTTGTGCTTTTGCTTTGTTGTTTTTGCCCTTATTTAGACAATTCCTCAACAAGCGTGTCTATTTGCAAGAGACAATTTTCATCAACTGCAGACATTATTCTCACTTCGCTATCGAGCATTTCAAGCCCCTTGCACCCTGCCAACATGCCTTTCATCACCTTGTTTGCCACGGGTGTCCAACTTCCGTTTTCCACAAAAGCAACTCTTCTATTTTGATAATTGTGCTCCACAAGGGTGTTGATAAATTCTCTCATCTGCGGAAAGACTCCGCCGTTGTAGGTGGTGGTTGCAAGCACAAGCCTATCATACCTAAACGCATCTTCCAAGCACTCTGCCATATCGCTTCTGGCAAGGTCTGCGACAACCGTTTTTATTCCCTTTTCTCTCAATTTATCCGCCAATATTTCCACTGCGCCTTTCGTGTGCCCGTATACCGACGTGTATGCGATAAAAACGCCACTATCCTCCGCTTCATACTTTGACCAAGTGTCGTACAGCCCCAAATAATATGCGAGATTTTCGCTCAAAACAGGACCGTGCAACGGGCAAATTGTCTTTATACCTATACCGCCGATTTTTCTAAACAACGCTTGTACGCTTGCGCCGAATTTGCCCACTATGCCGAAATAATAACGCCTTGCTTCGCACGCCCAATCCTCGTCCTCAACATCAAGCGCACCGAATTTGCCGAAAGCATCCGCCGAAAAGAGCACTTGCGATGTCATGTCGTAAGTCATAATAACCTCCGGCCAATGCACCATGGGTGCGGTAACAAACTTAAATGTATGTTTGCCCGTGCAAAGCGTATCACCGTCTCCGACAACAACTCTTCCGTCTGGAAAATCCGTACCGAAAAAGTTTTTCATCATCACAAATGCCTTTTGCGAGGCAACGACTGTTGTTTGGGGATATGCTGTCATAAAGTGCAATATGTTTGCGGAGTGATCGGGCTCCATGTGTTGCACAATAAGATAAGACGGCACACGCTCTTTCAACTCTCTTTTGATGTTTGCAAGCCATTCGTCTTTAAAAGACGCATCCACCGTGTCGAAAACCGCAATTTTTTCATCCATAACGATATACGAGTTGTAGGACATTCCGTTCGGAACAACGTACTGCCCTTCAAACAAATCGACATCATGGTCATTTACTCCTATATATTTTATGCCGTCAGTTATATACATAAACACCTCTGTATCGATAATTTTTTATCGTTTTGATTATAACACAACATCTTCTTTATTGCAACAAAATATATGGCTTATTTTATTTCTGCCAATAAAAATCGGGCAGGAGTTGCCCACCCGATATTTTGTTGTTTTAGTGTGTTTGTGTTAAATCTCCGACTTAAAAACTTTGCCGTCATAAGGCTTAAGTAAACACCCGTCCGACCATTTCTCGTCGTATACGGACAAAATCTCTCTACCGTTTTTAGGAATATATTTTGCCACTTTAGAATATTTCACGGGTTTATCGGACAAGTTGATTATTACAGTAAGTTTGCTCTTGCCGTCCTCTGAAATCTTGTCGTACACAAAAAGTTGACGATGAGAGGGCAAATACAATTTGAACTCGCCATATATTGCGCTATCCTTGTTTTCCTTGCGCAGAGCAAGTGCCTTTTGATAGAAATACCAAATGGAATTCTTATCCTCAAGTGCGGATCTAACGTTGACTTCGGTATAATTGGGATTAACCGTATACCACGGCTCGACGGTGGAAAATCCGCCGTTTACCTCATCGCTCCATTGCACGGGGGTACGAGCACAATCTCTGGCGGCGGTGTGCGCAACATTCAATATATGCTTGTCGCTGAACCCAAATTTCTTCATCAAATCACGTACGCAAAAAGTGGAAACGTCCTTGAATTGCGCCCACGGATCACTTCCCTCTGGATATTTATCAAAATAGAGAGCGGTCATTCCGATTTCTTGTCCTTGATAAACAAAGTGCGTGCCCGAAAGGAATGTGTATGCCATCGCAAGAGCCTTTCCGCTTTCCACACGATATTTTTCACT
>CAZCKS010000079.1:0-2778 GCA_964499325.1 uncultured Bacteroides sp.
CAGCCACCTCGATTTTCTTATCAAGTTTTGTATATTGATAATTTTCAAGTTCAAAATCATCCACGGTAAAGTCGTAGAAGTTTTTGACATCTTTGTTCATCTTAAACGTCGGGGCGGGATATTGCGGATTTTGCAAAATTTCCTCGATGATGGGGACATGTCTATCATAAATATGTGCGTCACTGATGACGTGTACAAGTTCGCCTACTTCAAGGTTGCTCACTTGCGCAAACATGTGTAACAATACTGCATATTGCACGACATTCCAGTTGTTTGCCGTCAATGTGTCTTGACTACGTTGGTTGAGTATGCCGTTGAGTTTGTTGCCCGTTACGTTGAATGTCATAGAGTATGCGCAAGGGTAGAGGTGCATTTCGTGCAAGTCTTGGAAGTTGTAAATGTTGGTAAGTATGCGCCTCGATGCAGGGTTATGTTTGAGGTCATAAAGCACTCTGTCCACTTGGTCAAACTCACCCTCGGGATAAATGCTTTTCACGCCGAGTTGATAGCCGTACGCCTTGCCGATCGAGCCGCTCTCGTCCGCCCAACTATCCCAAATATGCGAGTTGAGATCGTGTACGTTGTTGCTCTTCTTTTGCCAAATCCAAAGAATTTCGTCGATTGCGGATTTGAAAGCAGTGCGACGAAGAGTGATAATCGGAAACTCTTTTGATAGGTCATATCTGTTGACTATGCAGAACTTTTTGATAGTGTGCGCAGGAGTGCCGTCAAGCCATTTTGGGCGCACGTCGAGGTCCTTGTCACTTATGCCTTCGTCAAGAATTTGTCTGCAAGTGTCTATAAAAATTTTGTCCGCAATACTCATTTATATTTCCTCAATTTGTATGCAATCAGCACTTTATCGCAAATATTGATGAGATAAAGTGCCGATTGAGTGTCTAACTATATTTTTGCTAATTTTAATTAGTCTTTGATGACAAGTTGCGCATTTATCTTTCGCATCATATCAACGTCAACTTTGATTACCTGTCTGTCGAAGGTGACAAGACCGTTCATCTCTTGCTCGACGTCGCTGACCTCTGTATATACGCAAGCGGAAAGACCTTTATCGATTTTTGGCACGATGTTCTTTTCGTACAACTTTTTAATTGCTTTATTGATAGCGTCGTGCGTCTTGTATATGCGATATCCGAATTGGTTGTTGGGGCTATACATGTGACCTTCCGTCTTGATTGCATATCCGCCGAACTCACTCAAAACGTAGCAACGCTTGTCATTTCTCGGCACGAAAATCGGCTTGAAATAGACGTGCAAACTCTTTGTATCGGCAGTCTTTTTGCCTTGATCGTTCCAACCGCTTACGCTGTCGATAAGACGGGTAGGATCGATTTCTTTCATTTCGTTTGTGATGCGGACGGAATCGAATTGTCCCCAACCTTCGTTGAAGGGCACCCATACTGCAAGTGAAACGACGTTCTTGAGATGATTCATTGTAACTCGCAATTCTCTTTCAAACTCATCTCTGCCTTCCTTGTCGCCACGAGCAAGTTTTTTATACGCAAGAGGAGTGTTGTCCTTAATGTGGTATTCAAAGAATGCGAGCAAGCCGATGTAGAGGAAGTTGTACTTGCTTCCGCCGCTTACCATATCTTGCCACACGAGGATACCTTCTTTATCGCAGTGATAGTACCATCTCAAAGGCTCGATTTTGATATGTTTGCGGAGCATATTGAAGCCCATTGATTTGACCATCTTGACGTCCCATTCGAGAGCGGCGTTTGACGGGGGAGTGAGCATGCCGTCTGACCAATAGCCTTGATCGAGAAGTCCTGTGTGGAAGTAGGGCTTGTTGTTGAGCCCCATACGCTTAAATCCTTTGGAGTCCGTCACCCAACTGAATTTGCGCATACCGAAGTATGATTTGACAATGTCGTTGCCAACTTTAAATGCAACATCGTAAAGTTTTGGATTTTCAGGCGACCACAGTTCGTAATTTTCAAGTTTAATAGAGGCGTCGTTACCCTCGAAACGTCCGGAATATATTGCGTTTGTGCCATCCAAAATAATAACGTCTACGGGCACGTCTGCGGATTTGACGAACTTGAAATTGATTGTATCATTGTCTATATCGGGGACGATAGTAACATCTTTCAGGTGCACTGCGTCCATACTTTCAAGCCATACGCTTTGCCAAATTCCCGATTGCGGAGTGTACCAGATGCCACCCGGCTTGGAAGATTGTTTTGCGTGTGTGTGATACTTGGTATCACAAGGGTCGGTGACGACAAGTTCGATTGTGTTTTCTCCGCTTCTTACGACGTTTGACACGTCAAATTCAAACGGAACGTAACCGCCGATATGCTCGCCGATAGAAACGCCGTTGAGTTTTACGGAGCAAATCATATCAACTGCATCGAAATGGATAACGGTGTGTGCTTTTACAAAAGACGGTTCAAGCACAAACGTGCGATGATAATAAAGAGTGTCGTTGGGCGTGACTTTTGTGCCTTCCGGAAGCCCGGAGAGCAAACTTTCAGGAGAGAACGGAACAAGAATCTTGCCCTGATAGTTGCCGTCGAAACTTTCGCTTTTGCGCAATATAGCATAATCCCATTCGCCGTTGAGGGTGACGTAACTGTCTCTTGCGAACTGCGGGCGGGGATATTCTTCAAGCGGAGTGGTACCCACTTCAAAAAGTGTACGAAGTCTAACTGTTTTCATAATTTCCTCCATAACAGATATAAACACAGTATATCATAATATTGCGCGCGCGACAATACTCAATCTGCAAAAAATGTCGGATATTTTTTGACTAAA
>CAZCKS010000080.1:0-2745 GCA_964499325.1 uncultured Bacteroides sp.
GACAAATTCAAGAAGAGATACAATCTCGATTAATTGGAAGTGCAGGCACGCAACGGTGCCTGCATTTTACTTTTTTAGTGTAAATGCATGAAAAAACAACAAAATTATATCAATAAAAAGTCAAAAGCCGTGCGCCGTACGTCTATAGGCGGACAAGCGGTGCTTGAGGGCGTTATGATGAAGGGCGAACGCTCTATCGCAACCGCAGTGCGCTCTCAAAGCGGAGATATAACCGTCGAGAGCAAGTATATCAAGAGCGCAAAGGAGCGTAGTGCGTTTTTGCGCTTGCCCTTTATAAGAGGTGTGGTAAATCTCATATCGCAACTCTTTCAAGGCACGGGTATAATTATGCGCTCTGCCGAAGTGTATGGAGATTACGCCGAGCCGTCCAAGTTTGAAAAATGGATGGCGGACAAACTCAAAATCAATCCGATGAACGTGCTTATGGGCTTCTCGGTGCTTTTGGGCGTGCTGTTGGCAGTGGGCTTGTTTGTATTTTTGCCAAATCTTATCGCAGGTGCGATTTGCGATAATATAAGCATTATCGCATCGTCGGATTTGTACAGCCTTTGGTACAGCCTTATCGAAGGCGTTATTATGCTTTGCATATTTATATGCTACATTTTGCTTGTTACCATTATGAAAGACGTGCGCAGGGTGTTTATGTATCACGGCGCAGAGCACAAAGTCATCACTTGCTATGAAAGAGGTCTTGATTTGACGGTGGAAAACGCAAAGAAAATGCCCAGAGAGCATTCTCGTTGCGGAACGACTTTCCTATTTTTGGTGGTGTCGGTAAGTATAATCGTGTTTGTGCTCATCAACTTTATGATTGAAAGATGCGGGCTTTTCGTGCCCGATTCCATGAGCGGAGCGAAGATAATTAACGCACTTATAAAACTGGGATTCAAACTGCTTTTCCTTCCCGTTGTGGCAGGCGTATCTTATGAGATTTTGAAACTTCTTGCGAAGTGGGACAATCCTCTCACTCGTGCTTTGCGTGCGCCCGGAATGCTCCTTCAAAAACTTACGACGAAAGAGCCTACCGAAGATATGCTTGAAGTGTCCATTACCGCTTTTAAGACGGTTATGGAAATGGATGCGAATCCCAATCTCGAAGAGAAAAAGTTTGACATCAGAGTGCCGTACGGCATTGCAAGAGACCGTATTGCAAACATCGCAAAAGGTGCGGACGATGCGGATATTGATTGGCTTTTTGTAGAGGTTACGGGCGTAAAGAGAAGCGAACTTGCCTCTCTAAAAACGCTTACAAAGGCGCAATACGAAAGCGCAGAATCAATTGCCAACAGAATGAAAGACGGCACGCCGCTTCAATATGCGTTGGGCTATACCGAATTTTACGGCATAAAAATATCCGTCAATCAAAACGTGCTTATACCTCGTCCCGAAACGGAAGAACTTGTGCAAAAGGCTATTGAAGAGATAAATTCACGCAAAGAGGAGCGTGTAGACGTTCTCGATTTGTGTACGGGTAGCGGTGCTATTGCCGTTGCGATTGCAAAGAATACAAAAGCAAACGTCAGTGCATGCGACGTAAGCGTGGGCGCAGTGGATGTCGCTCTTGCAAATTCGCTTAACACAGGCGTGAGAGTGGACTTTTCCAAGGGTGATATGTGGAGTGCGGTGTCGGGCAAACAGTTTGATATTATCGTGTCCAATCCGCCGTACATCCCCAGCGAGGACGTGACAAAACTTGATTCCAAAGTCAAAGATTTCGAGCCTAAACTTGCGCTTGACGGCGACAAGGACGGTTTGAAATTTTATAGAATTATAGAGAGCGGACTTAATGCGCATCTCAAAGAAAACGGCGTGCTTATGATGGAATTCGGCATCGGGCAGGCGGATAGTATCAAGCAAATTTTCAATGCGTATGACGTTGTTATCGACAATGATATTGAGGGCGTCGAGCGCATTGCTACGGTGAAGAGAAAATGAAAATCAGTGACGGAATGATACAACGTCTTGACAAAATCGAGGCAAGATATGACGAGATAGGTGCGCTTTTGTCTCAGAGCGAAATTATTGCGGATGGCGCACAATTCAAAGCCCTTTCAAAGGAACATTCCGACCTTATGCCGATAGTTGAGGCATACTCGGTTTATAAGGGGCACAAGCACGATTTTGACGATTGCCAAGAGATGATTGCAATCGAAACGGACGCGGATATGAAGGCTCTTGCCAAGGAGGAACTCGACGTTTTGCGAGATGAACTTGACAAGGACGCAGAAAATCTCAAAATATCTCTTTTGCCCAAAGATCCCAATGAGGACAATAACGTCATTATGGAAATCCGCGCAGGCGCTGGCGGAGATGAGGCGGCACTTTTCGGAACCGAACTTATGCGAATGTATCGCCATTACGCCGAAAACAATCGTTGGAAAATTGAAGAAGTCAATATGAACTTTACCGAACTCGGCGGGGCGAAAGAACTTGTGTTTATGGTCACTGGCAAGGGAGTGTGGGGCAAACTCAAATTCGAGAGCGGAGTGCATAGAGTGCAAAGAGTTCCCGAGACGGAGTCACAAGGCAGGGTGCATACCTCAACCGTTACCGTCGCAGTGCTTCCCGAGGCGCAAGACGTTGAAGTAAACCTCAACGATAATGATATAAAAGTTGACACTTATCGCAGCGGCGGTGCGGGCGGACAGCACGTAAATAAGACGGAAAGCGCAATAAGAATGACGCACTTGCCAACGGGTATAGTGGTTGAGTGCCAAGACGAGA
>CAZCKS010000081.1:0-2725 GCA_964499325.1 uncultured Bacteroides sp.
AGAGAAAGATGAAATCTGAACTCACAATCGGCAAGGTGCTTAAACCGCGCGGTCTTAAGGGAGAAGTGAAAATAGAGACTTACTCCTCGGATTCCGCACGGTTTTCTCACCTTAAAGCACTGAAAATCGACGGACAAGAGTACCTCGTAAAAAGCATTTCGCTTGAAGGTGCAATCGGATATGTCATGCTTGATGGAATAGATACCGTCGAAAAGGCGGAACTTTTGCGTGGTAAATTTATCACAGCAAGGCGTGACGATTTGCCAAAACTTCCCGATGGCAAGTATTATATCGTGGATATGATTGGGCTTGATGTTATCGCAAACGGAGACGTAATCGGCGAGGTTACCGATGTTTTGCAATACGGCTCGGCTGATGTTTATGTTGTCAAGACGCTTGACGCCTCGTTAAGTTTTCCCGCAATTAAAGGGCTTATAAAAGAGGTTGATTTAAACGAAGGAAAACTTGTGGTCGATAGCGCGATTTTCAACAGAGTAGTGGTGTTTAATTGATATGAAATTTGATATTTTGACAATTTTCCCTCAATATTTTTCCGTCCTCAACGAGAGCATTTTGGGTAAGGCAATCGATGAGGGCAAATTTGACGTGGAAGTCACAAATATCAGAGATTATACCAAGGATAAACATCTGAAAACTGACAATACGCCTTACGGTGGCGGTGCGGGCATGGTTATGACGCCCGATCCCATTGTCAGCGCAATCGAGGCGGTGGATCCCAATCACGAGGCGTGGCGCATTTATATGTCGCCCAGAGGAAACGTACTCAATCAACAAAAGGTCGAAAGCCTTGCAAAAGAGAAGAGAATTCTCATTCTTTGCGGAGATTATGAGGGCGTTGACCAACGAGCGATAGATATTTGCATCGATGAGGAATTGTCCATTGGCGACTATGTGCTTACCGGTGGAGAATTGCCTGCGCTTGTGACAATCAACAGCGTTGCAAGATATATCGACGGGGTGCTTGGCAGTGAGGAATCCACAAGCGAGGAAAGTTTTTCAAACGGTCTTTTAGAATATCCGCAATATACACGTCCCGAAGTTTACAGGGGCTATAGTGTGCCAGAAGTCTTGCTTGGCGGAAATCACAAAGACATCGAAAAATGGCGTCTTGAAAAGTCGTTGGAAGTGACAATGAAGTCTCGTCCCGACCTCTTTAAAGACCTTGAAATCGGCAAATTTTTGCCGACAAAGAAGAAAAAACGTCGTAGATAACGGCGTTGTTTTTTCAAAAAAGCAAATTGATTGTCTTTAACTCAATTTGCGAAAAATCATAGTAAATAGTAAAAACGTTTGGATTGCCGTGATATTAACATTCCAAACATATAGGAGACACGATTGAATATACAATGGTTCCCCGGACACATGACAAAGGCAATACGCATGATGGAGGACAATCTCCGTCTTGTCGATGCGCTCATTTATGTCATCGATGCAAGAGCGGTGTACTCTTGCGATAACCCTCTTTTCAACAAACTCTTGCAAGGCAAGAGGGTGCTTTACGTGTTCAATAAATGCGACCTTGTCGAGAAAAGAGATTTAGACGAGTGGTGCGAGCGTTTTAAACGTGAAGGCAAGCCGTATGTAAAGGCTATTGGCACAAGCGGAGATTGCTCGCAAATCGTTGCAGGGCTCAAGCAGGTTGTGTCCGATAAAATTGAAAAATACGCCCAAAAGGGCGCAAATATATCCGTAAGGGCAATGGTTGTCGGAGTACCCAACAGCGGTAAATCCACAATCATTAACTCAATGGTCAAAAAGGCAAAGGCAGTGACGGGGGATCGCCCAGGCGTCACAAGAGGCAAACAGTGGCTTTCAATTGACAACGTCGATTTTCTCGATACACCGGGTACGTTGTGGGGCAAGTTTGAAGAGCAAAAGGTTGCCCATCACCTTGCTTATATCGGCTCTATTCGTGATGATATTCTCGATGAGAGCGAACTTTGTTATGATTTCATCGACGAGATGAAAACTATTGCGCCAAACGCATTGAAAGACAGATACAACTTGCAAGACGTCAAGGAAGATACTATAAGCGTGTTTGAAGACATTGCAATGTCGCGCGGTTTCAAACTCAAAGGTAATCAACCCGACTATGAGCGTACTGCTCGCATGATTATCGACGAATTCCGCAAGGGAAAACTTGGCAAAATTATGCTTGAAAAACCGCTAAATTAACGCTGTTTTTATACAAAAGGTGAATTTATGGTTAAACCCGAAGAACTTATGACTTATGAAAACCAACTTCTCGACAAGGGATACCGCTATATTTGCGGTGTTGACGAGGTGGGGAGAGGTCCGCTTGCTGGTCCTGTCACTTGCACGGCGATAATTATGGATTTAAAAGAACTTATCGACGGCGTCAACGACAGTAAGAAAGTCAGTAAAAAGAAACGTGAAAAACTTTACGACATAATCCTTTCAAAGGCGATTGCGGTATCGACAGTGTCCTATGATAATCATAAAATCGACGAAATGAACATTCTCAACGCAACAAAAGCGTGTATGTCGGAGGCGATAATGACTTTGCCCGTAAAGCCCGATATAGTTATTGTCGACGCATTAGAACTCAATATCCCTTACAAAACATTCGGCATAATACACGGCGATGCGCTTTCCTACTCGATTGCCTCTGCATCGATTGTGGCAAAGGTGACGAGGGATAGATATATGGAACAAATGGCTCTTGAATATCCCCAATATGACT
>CAZCKS010000082.1:0-2662 GCA_964499325.1 uncultured Bacteroides sp.
AGTCCGATGCCGACGAGAAAGGATATATTCTTGTCAAATCTCTCCCCGAACTTTTGCAAACGTTAAAAACTTATGACAGTGAAAACACCTACGTTATCGGTGGAGCAATGATGTATCACACCCTTCTCCCCTATTGTGACACTGCCTACGTCACAAAAGTTGATGCTGACGGACAAGCGGAAGTCTTCCATGACAACCTTGACTTGCTCGATGATTGGCACATTGTAGAAGAGGGCGAAGAGATTGATGACAACGGATATAAAATTAAGTTTTGCACTTATAAAAACAGTAATGTAAAAGATATTTGATAAAAAGCACCCGTCGGGTGCTTTTTAATACACGTTTCAAAATCTTCTTGTTGTAACGTAGGCACACTACCAAACTGTCATTGCGAGCGTAAGCGTGGCAATCTCCTGGGAAGGAAACGTTAATTAGAAATTTGAGTATAATAAAAGGACGATATGCCATAGCATATTGTACATAGTCTTTCAAAATAATCCTTTCTCGCGCAGCGAGTATACACCAAGCAAGAAATTCGGCGAAACTGGCGCAAGATAAATTAGCACATTGAGATAATAGCAACGAATTTATTGCGCGGTAGGGACTGAAAATTTGAGTAAAATAAAAGGACGATATGCCTTAGCATATCGTCCATAGTCTTTACTCAAATTTTCAGTTGTCGCTTGCAATAATCTTATTGAATTGTTCAAGCAAAAGTGCCATTTGTGCTGCCTCTTCGCTTTGTTGTTGTGTCGGTTGCGGTGCAACGGGTGCGGGTTGCGGAGCAGGAGCAACGGGTTGTTGATACACAGGTTGTTGGTAAACAGGTTGTGCATAAACGGGTTGAGGTTGCGGTGCATATTGCACGGGCTCTGCCTTGGGAGCAGCCGCTTTCTTAACAACAGGTGCTGCATTGACTTTCTTGTAGCCTGCGTTGAGAACAGTTTGTGTAGATGCTTTTGCATCGAGCATGATGACTTTGTTGCAGAGAACGGAGTTCTTATCAGGTTCGATAACGCCTGCAACTACATCTTTGCCGTATGCTTTAAGGTAAGCGATGAGCGGAGTGATGTCGCCGTTGCCGTAGATAAGGAAGAAACCGTCGATGTTCGGGAATTGAGCGAGTCTGGCTGCGTCGATAACTTGACGAAGGTCGAGTTTGCCTTTTCTCTTTTTGGGAAGTGCAGAAAGTGCGTCATAACTGTTTTCTTGGATGAACTCGCCATAGTCTTTGGTACGTTTTGCGGAATATCCATAGAATTTGCATGCTGCAATTTCGCCGATGCGAGAAAGTTCTTCAAGAGCGGATGCGAATACGCTGAAAGGAACTCTTACGCTTTCAATATCTGCAAGAACCACATATTTTTTGCTTGCTGCCATAATCTTTCTCCTCTTTCCAAGTCGCACAAAGCGGACTTGTAATATGCTTTTTGTATTGATAAACTCATTTTAATACATTTTATGCATTTTGTCTATACTTTTTTTACTCTTTTATAATAAAACACCCATTGTTGGACAAATCCGGCATATTTACCGTACTTTTCCACGAGAAGAATTGACATTTTTTCAGGTGTAACACCCTCAAATTCACTCTCGTATATCTTCTTTATCCAAGTATCCACTGGGAACACGTCAAAGCGTCCGAATCCGAACAATAAAACGCAATCCGCAACTTTTCTGCCAACGCCGTGTAAGGATAAAAGTTTATCACGCAACTCTTGTGTGGAAAGACTATCCCAATCGCAAACATCTACGCCGACAAGCGACTTTGCAACCCTATCGAGATATTGCGCTCTATACCCTGCGCCTATTCCCTTATAGAACTCTTCCCCTGCCTCGGCAAGTCTTTCTACGTTGGGAAACGCATGATACTCGCCCATATCGTCGCCAAGAGAATCGCAAATGCGCTCGATTATCCCCTTAATACGAGGTATATGATTGTTTTGCGAAATTATGAATGAAAACAATGCCTCAATGGGATTTTGACGCAATATGTGTATGCCTTTTCCAAACTCGATTGCTTCCGACAAAAAACCACCGTCTGCGACTTCTTTTTGAATTTGCGCATAATCAGTGTCAAAATCAAAGTAATTCTCAAAGAACTCTCTATCGTCGCACTTAATATGGTATGTGCCGTCAATCTCATTGATATAAGCAATATGATTTTGTGCAATAACCCTATAGCCGTCGTCAAGTTTTACATATCGAAAAACCTGACCGCAATCAAGTGTGTCGACAATATTAAAAGTGGGTGTTTGGGGTATGGAAAATTCCTGCATAATTTCTCTTGCGTGCGCGCGGTATAATATATTGTATTATCCCGCAAAATAGAAAAACTCCGCTCGAATATCGAGCGGAGAGATTGATTATTGCTCTTGTGCGTAAACTGAAACTTGTTTTCTGTCTTTACCAACACGCTCAAATTTCACAACGCCGTCGATAAGTGCGAACAAAGTGTCGTCCTTGCCGATTGATACGTTGTTGCCCGGATGGTATTTCGTGCCTCTTTGGCGAACGAGGATGTTGCCAGCGAGAACGAATTGACCGTCTGCGCGCTTCGGTCCAAGTCTCTTGGATTCACTATCACGACCGTTGTGTGAAGAACCTGTACCTTTTTTATGAGCGAACAATTGTATATTCATAAACATAATTATTCTACCTC
>CAZCKS010000083.1:0-2608 GCA_964499325.1 uncultured Bacteroides sp.
GTCTTGCTCAACGTTATCAAGAGGTGCTTGAAAAGGAATTTCCCGAAATCGACGCAATATTGGGAATTGCCGACTATGACGATATATGCGATACTGTAAACAAGGTGTGTAATGGCGACAAGATATATGATTGCTCTTGCTCGGACGGTTTTTACGAGGGCAGAGTGCTCACGACGCCTTATCACTATGCCTATCTCAAAATCGCCGACGGTTGTGACAATCACTGCACATATTGCGCTATTCCGTCTATTCGCGGTAAATATCGTTCCGAAAAGCAAGAGGACTTGTTGAAAGAGGCGAAGAAGTTGTCCGACGACGGCGTAAAGGAACTTATCCTTGTCGCTCAAGATGTTACGAGATATGGCACCGATTGGGACGGAAAATCACATCTTACGCAACTGCTCGACGAGTTGTCTGCTCTTGATTTCGAGTGGATAAGATTGTTATATCTCTATCCTGAAATGGTGGACGATGCGCTAATAGAATATGTTGTAAACAATCCGAAAATCGTCAAATATATGGATGTTCCGCTTCAACATATCGATGATGAAGTGCTAAAACGTATGAATAGGCACACGAATGAAAAGGATGTGAGGGCGTTGATTGCAAAACTCAAAAATGCAGGCATTGCAGTGCGCACGACATTCATTTGCGGTTTCCCGGGCGAGAGTGAGGAACAGTATGAGAAACTCAAAAATTTCGTCAAAGAAATAGAGGTCGATTACGCAGGATTTTTCGCTTATTCCAGAGAGGAGGGCACTCCTGCCGATAGGCTCAAAGGACATCTTGACGAAGAAATAAAAGAGGCTCGCGCAAACGAGTTGTCTCAAATACAATCGCAAATAATTCAAAGGAAAAATGCCGAAAAGGTGGGTAAGATTGTAAAAGTCATTTATGACGACATCGATTACGACATGCAAGCGTTTGTCGGAAGATGTGCAAATCAAGCCCCCGATATCGATAACGTTGTGTATTTTACCGCAGAGCAAAGTGTGCAAATTGGTTCATTTTACGATGTGGAAATCACCTCGACAGACGGCATAGACCTCATAGGGAGAGTAGTAGAATGAAAATTACACTCGCAACTAAAATCACTATAGCAAGAATTTTTTTGATAATTCCGACGCTTGTTGCGTTTGTGCTTGCAAATACGCTTAATTTAGGACAAGAGGCATATATTGCTTTGACGGTTGTTGCGTCGGTATTGTTTGCAATATGCTGTGCGACAGACTTTGTGGACGGTTATATAGCGCGCAAGACGAATACCGTATCTATGCTGGGCAAACTTCTCGATCCGCTTGCGGATAAAGTGGTTATTGTTATTATGCTCTTTCTCCTTGTATATTTCAGGAACGGACTTGACGGCGTTTTTGCATACAACACTCTCGTTATCGCAATTTTGTCGGGCGTTATTTTGTCAAGAGAACTTATGATAGGCGTTTTTCGCTCCATTGCGGCAAGCAGAGGACTTGTGCTTGCGGCGGACATTTTTGGCAAGGTTAAGACGGTGTTGCTTGACGTGGGCGTAACGTTCATGATGCTTGCAGGACTACATATATCGCTTGCTTGGATAGGCACGATAGTTTTCTATCTTGGTTCCTTCTTTGCTGTGTATAGCGGAATAAATTATTTGGTCAAAAACAAACACGTCTTGAAACAAGACGACGACAAAAGCGACGAAAACAAAGCGGACAATCAAAGCGAAAATGCTTAATTGGGTGCGTTAGAATACGCAAAATGTTGGTATATGATACAGGAAATCGTCAAAATTTGCGGACTTAATATAAACGAGATTACAGGCAGACTTGCAAAGTTTGACGGTTTTGGCGTGGACTTTGATATAAAAGAAGATTGTCTTGATGCTACAATAACCATGCGCGCAAATTGCGACCGCCATACCTTTGAAATGGTAAAAAGCAGAGTATACAACGCATTTGAAGAAGAGGTATATTCCGCTTGCGAGGGCTCGTTGGAAGAGATATGTGCGAGACTTCTTAAAATGAACAATCGCACACTTGCGGTTGGCGAAAGTCTTACCGGCGGAGAGATATGCTCTCGTCTTACGGGAGTGCCGGGGATAAGCGCGAACTTTTATGAGGGCATAGTGTGCTACAATCGCATGTCCAAGGCGGATAGACTCGGTGTGCCTAAAAACGTGCTTGCCGATTACGGCGCGGTATCGAGAAAAACGGCTTACGCAATGGTTAAGGGACTTTGCAAACGTCCCGTGGATATTGCTTTGGCAACGACAGGACTTGCAGGACCTACGGGAGACGAAGGAAAACCCGTCGGACTTGTATATATCGGCGTCGGCGGAGGAGATTTCATAACCGTGTTCGAGCGCAGATTTACAGGCACAAGAAACGAGATACGCAAAGCGACATCAAACGTTGCGCTGTTCTATCTTATACGCTATCTCAAAGGCGATATTTTGAGGCTGTAATAAATGTCCCGTTTTTGGGACGTGAGAACAAATATAATCAAATTGAAAAAAGTTAGACGCGCTTTGCGCGGATACGGATATAAAGGAGAAAAACAATGGCAGAAAAGAATGTTGAAAAAACCAATGACAGAGCGCACAATCTGCAACTTGCACTTGCCAAAATCG
>CAZCKS010000084.1:0-2582 GCA_964499325.1 uncultured Bacteroides sp.
CCCCCTGCGGAGCAGGCGCCGTGGGTTCCCTCAAGTTTTCGCAGAGGGGGAACGGTGATAGGGCAAACACGTGAGGAAGGGGGGGGAATTGTAAATGTAAAATATAGGGAGAAATACCGGCGTGTCCGAAAAGAGGGGGTAATTGGAATTTAACATGTTCGTACCACACTCTTGTCGAGCGTGCTTATGTGCTTGTTACGGGTGTGCTTTGGAAAAATGTGAGGACGGGAAGGTTAAAATTTAAAAGTTAATTACGCACTCACTCTCTTTTATATTCTTCTTGGCTTTCTTTTTCGAGTATATCAAGTGCTTTGGGGGAGGATAGGGTACCTTTGCCTATCGGAGTTAGACAGAGTATTGCAAGGACAATCAATATTGAGCCGATGACGAGATAATATGTTTTAAAAGGCGTTATAAGCGAGACAAGCATAAGCACGACGCCTGAAAACGCATAGTGTTTGAAATTTTGCCGAGAGAGTATTATTTCTGTCAAGACACGTATTGACGGTTTTGCCTTGACTTTATTGAGGGCAGGGAGTGCGTTGTGCTTTTTTAGGAACTTGAAAATCTCTTTTGTTTTTACCACGTCGATTTTTATCTCGAATGCGCTTGCCACTTGATACGCTTTTCTATCGATTGCTTTTGTTATGACAAATACGTGTGTTCTTTGCAATTTATTTGCAAGTGCACATACACTTTGAATGTCACTTGGCGAAAGTGAAGAAAACTTATAATTTGCGATTATTGCACTATTTTCAAGCAAAATATAATTGCAACCGTTCTCGATTTTGTCGTTTTTTATAGCACTTAATATGGTTTTTATCACAAATTCGTTACCTTTTAGTGCAAATTCCAGTGCAAGTCTATCTTCGCCGTATGGGGTACGTTTGTGCTTTGTAAGAGCGTTTATAAGTAAAAGCACACACACTGAAACGTCGCAAGCAAATATCAATGCGACTTTCCAATCGGCAAACAAAAGCACGCTCCAAACAAATGAAGCGATAAGCGTTATTATTGTAATGCTTGCTATGTCTATTGCCCTTGCCACGTACTTATTATTGCCAATTTTTGATTTTTTCAAAAGAGGAAAGAGGATATATTTGTTGATTATGACAAGATAATAATGTATAATTAAAATATGGGTAAGACATTGATTTTTGGAGGGGCTTTCGATCCTCCTCATATCGAACATGTAAACATGTGTAATAGCGCGATGGCGCAGTTGGGTGCAGACAAACTTGTCATTGTTCCGACGTATTTTCCTCCGCATAAAGGTGCGGGATTTTTGACTTTTGAACAAAGGGTAAAGTTGATAAACACGGCGTTTTCGGGTATTGACTTTGTTGTCGACGATATAGAAAGGGTGCGAGAAAAGGACAATTACAGCGCGCTTGTTTTGCCGATATTGAAAGAAAAATACGGCGATATTATCTATCTTATCGGTGGTGACAGCATAGAGCATTTGCACACTTGGTATCATCCGTCCGAGGTGCTATCGGTGTGCCCGATTGCGATATGTGCGCGCAATGGCTTTGAAGACGCAAAGAAGAATATCCAGAGTGTAAAATCGACTTTCGGCGGAGAATTTATATTGCTTGATTACGTAGGCAAAGATATTTCTTCATCACACATAAAGGCACAACTTTTGCTTGGCGAAAAGCCCGATGGTATCAGTGATGAGGTGTATTGCCAAATCCGTGAAAATGGTTTGTTTGACGATTACAAAGATATGGTTGAAAGGCTCAAAACTTATCAAACGGAAGAACTTTTCGAGCACAGCAAAGCGGTTGTCCTTACTGCAATTCGGCTAAATTCTTTGCACAATCTTAAACTTGATTTTAAGAAGGTGTTTTTGGCGTGCTTATTGCATGACAATGCAAAGCAACGTCCATCGGTTGACGGCTTAAATGTGCCGATTGACGCAGTTGGAACGCCTGTTTTGCATCAATTTCTCGGCGCAGAAAAGGCAAGACGTGATTTTGGCATAACCGATGAGGATATTTTGTCCGCAATCCGCTATCACACCACTGCAAAGGCGAATATGACTTTGCTTGAAAGGCTTGTTTACACGGCAGACAGTGTTTCCTTTGATAGAACTTATGAGCCGATACCCTCAATTCGAGATATTGCTATGCGTGATTTTGAAGAGGGATTTAGAGCGGTGCTAAAGTATACTTATGACAAAGTGTCAAAAAAAGGCGGAAATATGCATCCGCTAACGCAAGAGGCAAAAGAATGCTATCTTGACAAATGAGTATATCTCGTGCATAATTTGTATTAACGAAAGAAATACTACTCGCTGTATGGCGAATAGGAGGAATTTATATGGAACCTATTGAAATGAAAGACGTTATTTGTCGCGAACTTGACGAACACAAGGCGACGGATATTACTATTTTGGACGTTGCGCACCTCACTGTTATAGCCGACTATTTTGTTATTTGCACGGCAAAGAGCAACAAGCAAGTCAAGGCTCTTGCGGAGTTTGTAAACGACAAGATGGAGGAATATGACATAAACCCCATTCACACCGACGGTATGCAAGAGGGCAAATGGGCGGTACTTGACTATGGCGGAGTTAT
>CAZCKS010000085.1:0-2521 GCA_964499325.1 uncultured Bacteroides sp.
AAGACGAGGATGGCGCCGTTGTTGTCAAAGTCGGTCCCGATTGCGCATTGGACAGCGACGACGTTATAGACATTGCAATAAACAAAGAGACATTGCACGTCTTTGATAAAGAAAGCGAACAAAGCCTGAAACCGCGCGTTCCTGCCATAAACGAAATGGATGCGAAAGTGGTTGGCTCCACCTTGTCTTTTGCAGGTCAGACAATTATTTTGCCGAGTGCACTTGCAAGCAAAGCAACCGACGGAGACATCGTCTTGACGATACCAAGCAGTGCATTGCGACTTGGCGAAGGTACCTGCATTGCAAGCATTGTAGGCAAGGAGATAATTGCACAAAAGGCACTTTATCAGTTGAATGTGGGCGGAGAGGTGTTGTTTGCGTTGTCTGACGACACTTCAAAAGAAATCGGTGCAACCGTTTTCGATGTCGATATGACAAAGATTTCCTTTGACGGCGCAAGCAATATTGCCGCTTTGAATACTCAAAACTCTGTTGCTTGTTCCTTTGTTAAAGACAAACAAAAAGTGTATTATTTGCAAATAGGCGAGCAAAGAATTGCGTGTAACGATGTGATGTCTAATCGACTGTTGGATGTAAAAGGTCGCAAAATTTATAAGACACCGATTGCCATTGTATGCAATGCAACGGATATAAGAATTTCAAAAGAAAATTGTGACGGCGCATTAAATGGAATTGTTGAAGAGATTATGGATTACGGCAACGCGAAGTATGCGAAAATAAGCGTTGGCAACGGTTCTGTCATTGTGAGTGCGGACGAGGAGTTCGAGGCGCAAGAGAGCGTGTATCTTGCAATAGATATGGATAAAGTTTCTATAAAAGATACCGAACACGATATAATCCTTCTTTAATAGTAGTTGCATAATAAAACAATTTGATTTGAGTTAAATTTATATAAAAAAAGGTATAGTCGACAATGGCTATACCTTTTTTTGTGCTTATCGAACCTCGGCGAGTGTTAGTCGGATGCGTAGTTTGTGAAATAGTTTTGAATAAAGATAATCGGCGTGCCTTTATCACCGCTACCGCTTGTGAGGTCGCATAGCGAACCGAGCAGGTCGGTGAGACGACGGGGAGTGGTGCCCTGTGATGCTTGGGATGCAAAAAGGTCGGACGGCTTTGCCTTTATCATATCTTGTATGGCGTGTTTTGCCTCATCGCCCGAAAGATTGCCGATTGCATTGTCCGCAAGATATTTGAGTTTGAGTTCATTTGGGGTGCCGACAAGTCCCGACGTATAAGCAGGGGAGACAACGGGGTCTGCAAGTTCCCAAATCTTGCCGACGGGATCTTTGAACGCACCGTCGCCGTATACCATAACTTCCACATGTTTGCCCGTTTTGTTAAGCAACATTTTTTGAATTCTGTCGACAAGCGGTTGGCAATCGCGAGGGAAGAGTTTTACGCTGTTGTCCGTCGCGAGGTTGGAGCCGAGAATGCCGTACTCTGCATTGTATCCGCTTCCGTCCACGGGGGCATTGAGAATGTCATGCAAGCAAAGCACCTTTTTTGCGCCTGCTTTTTCAAGAATGCGTTTTGTTCTCAAACGAGTGTGAATATCCGCCGTGATAACCGTATCTGTGTATTTGAGAATTTCTTGCGGGCGATTTGCAAGTATGATCTCGGTGTTTTCGCCAGCCATTTGCTTGTAGAGTTGGATATAGTCCATTCCCGTAAACGGATGTTTAACCTCTCCAAACGTCTTATAAACCTCTTCTTCGGTGAAAACGTCTGTGTAGGGATTGATTTCTTTTTCATCGAGAGCGTCTATGCTCATAAGATGATTGCCAACTTCGTCGCTGGGGTAGGAGAGCATAATGACAAGTTTGTCAACGCCTTTGGCAATGCCCTTGAGGAGGAGAGAAAAGCGGTTGCGTGAAAGGATGGGGAATATCAAGCCAACCGTTCCGCCACCTGTTTTTGCGCGCACGTCTTTTGCAATGTCGTCAACTGTTGCGTAGTTGCCTTGGCTTCTTCCGACAACTGCCTCGGTGATTGCAACAACGTCTTTGTCTTGAATTTTGAAACCCGTTTCGCTATCGTTTGCCGCAGTCAGAAGGCTGTCTACAACAATTTGAGCAAGGTCGTCGCCTTGTTTGATGATAGGGGCTTTGATGCCTCTTGAAATTGTTCCTAAGGTTTGTGACATATTGCGCCTCGCATAATAAAATTTTTCACGCATTGCGCCGATGAAATTCATTGTTTTTGCAATGCGTTCAATTACATTTATAGAGTTTATCACACGCAATCTCGGATGTAAATTATTTTGATTTATTGCTTCAAAAATTTTCATAATTTTAACGTTGTGTTTGCATTGTTGCAATGCCAAAGCAAGAGCGAGAAGAGAATAGTGCATGCTTTGTCATTGCAGTCGGTCAGCCGCTAAAAATCGTCCACTGGACGTTTTTCTTAACGCTCTCGTTCGAATCCCCTTTTATAGCCATAGAAAGGTGATTTGTCAAACCAAGTGCAACACTTTGTTTAATTCTTGTTCAAACAAATC
>CAZCKS010000086.1:0-2510 GCA_964499325.1 uncultured Bacteroides sp.
GTGCGGGAATACTCGTATTCGCTCTTTTCCTTTTTGAGGAATGCTTTGCCCTCTTGAGTGAGGGTGTAATATTTTCTTTTGCCACCGCCCGTATCATCGGGATCACCGTCATAAGAGGAAACAAGCCCTTGTTTTTCAAGTCTTTTGAGTTGATTATAAAGGGTGGCTTGTTTGAGGACGTATTGAGAATTGCTCTTGTCCTCGATTTCTTTCATGATTTCATATCCGTATTTATCGCCTTCACGCAAACAACCCAAAATGATTGTCGTGACGTTACCACGGATTAAATCGCTGTTAACCGAAGAAATATCCATAAGATTGCTCCGAATATTTGATATGATAATTGTATCAAACCGTTATAAAATAGTCAATATTTTATAATACTTTCTATGCGCAAATGCCTGATTTTTTGTCGTAATATAATGAAAAGGCGAACGGTATAACCGTTCGCAATCAATATTATATGTATAAAAATTAATCTTCAGTCTTTTCTGTGCGCAGTTTGACTACTTGTGCTGCAAGTTTTCTATGGTCTTCTTCGATTGCGGCATAGTGTTTTTTAGTGGTGTTGACGTCTCTATGTCCCAATACATCTGCAACGAGATATATGTCGCCTGTTGCTCTATAAAGATTGGTGCCATACGTACTGCGCAATTTGTGCGGAGATATTTTTTTGAGCGGAGCGGCGGTTTGTGCGTATTTTTTTACGATATTTTCAACTGCGCGCACACAAATGCGTTTTACTTGCAGGGATAAAAATAGGGCGTCCTCATCTTTAACGTTGATTTTTTGGCACCTTTCGATGAGAGATTTGCGCTCGGTATCGATGTAAGTTTGAAGAGCCTCTCGCACCTCGTCGCCAAAGTACAAAATCGCTTGATTTCCGCCTTTTCGAGTGACAGTAAATGCGTTTGTGTCAAAATCAATATCGCTTAAATTAAGCCCCACACACTCGCTTACACGGATACCTGTGCCGAGCAAGAGAGTGACGATTGCATAATCGCGCGCACGTGTGTTGCGTTGAATTTTGCGTTGATGTTCCGTCATGCCGTTGCCGTTTTCTGCTGCGTCCAAAATGCGTTCTACTTCGCGTTTTTCAAGGCGGATAATATCCTTATCGTGAATTTTGGGCATTGAAAGTTTTGCCGATACGTTGGAGGGGATGCGGTCGTGATTGAAATAGTATTTGAAAAACGTGCGCACTGTTGATAGTTTGCGCGATTTCCCCTTTTCTTGATTGGTGTATTCCTTGCCGTCGAACTCATAGTAGGAGAGGTATTCCATAAACGCTTCGAGATTGCCCAGAGTGATTTTGCTCAAATCTTCCACTTCAAAGTCATATACGTCCTTATATCCTCTGAAAGCGCGCACGTTTTTGAGCAAATAGTCAAAGAATATGCGCAAATCGTATGCGTAATTGAGGCGAGTGAGCCCCGACGTGTATGGCTCGATACCGACAAAAAACTCCTCGCAAAATTCGGGTAATTGGTCACGCAATGTGCGCAGACGACGTGAAAGTTGTTTATCTCTTTCGCTGAAATAATTCGGCATACTTTTCTCCAATGTTTTTGTAACATTATAATAGCAATCTATGCGTAAAATGTCAACAGTATATTGTTATACAATATAAGGGTTGCAAAATTCTTCAATTATGGTAAAATGATTGCAGTTAAAATAAGGGCACAATAGTATGTACGGATTACTTCTCGTTATAATTTACCTATCGTTTATAAGCCTTGGCTTGCCCGATTCGCTTATCGGATCGGCGTGGCCGGTTATGCATCTTGATTTAGATGTGTCCACTGCGTCGGTGGGGCTTATCACGATAATAATTTCGGCAGGGACGGTCGTTTCAAGCCTTATGTCCGATTGGCTTATCAAAAAACTTGGCACGGGGCTTTTGACTGCAATAAGCGTTTTGCTTACGGCAGGCGGACTGCTCGGTTTTTCCTTTGCGAGCGAGTATTGGCATTTGTGCATATGGGCAATTCCGTATGGCTTAGGCGCAGGGGCGGTTGACGCATCGCTCAACAATTACGTTGCCTTAAATTACAGCGCAAAGCACCTTAACTGGTTACATTGTTTTTGGGGTATAGGTGCGGCGATAAGCCCATATATTATGAGTTTTGCGCTCACGCACAGCCTGGGATGGAATAATGGCTTCCGTATAGTTTTCTACATACAAATTGCGCTTACCGTCATATTGTTTGTCGCAATTCCGCTTTGGAAAAAGGTGCTCAAAATCAATGAATCGGCTGTAAATGTTGAGAAATCGCAAAACGATGAGCAGCATGTAGAGGAAGAGGAAAAGCATACGTTTTTTGATACATTCAAAATAAAAGGCGTATGGTTTGTGCTGATTGCGTTTTTGGCATATTGTGCGCTTGAACAAACAGCAGGTATTTGGGCAACGACTTTCCTTGTAGACTACAAGGGGATAGATTCCACAACTGCCGCAAAATTTGCATCGTTCTTTTATATCGGCATAACCGCAGGTAGAGCGTTTGCAG
>CAZCKS010000087.1:0-2361 GCA_964499325.1 uncultured Bacteroides sp.
GTGACGAGGGATAGATATATGGAACAAATGGCTCTTGAATATCCCCAATATGACTTTGAACACAATATGGGCTACGGTACTGCAAAGCACATAAGTGCGCTTAAAGAGATAGGACCAACTCCCATACATAGAAAAACTTTCATAGGAAATTTTGTCAAATGAACACCAAAATAAGCGGTGATATAGGCGAGCAAATCGCAGTGGATACGCTCAAAGAAAAAGGCTATAAGATACTTGAAAGAAACGCCAAGTATTGTGATTGCGAAGTGGATATAATTTGCGAGTGCTATGTTGACGAAAACGGCAATCTAATCAGGCGAAATACTCTTGACGTGGCAAAGGAATTCTTGTCAAAAATCACAAAGAGAAAGGCGAAAATCAGGGGAGAGCGAACAATAATTTTTGTGGAAGTCAAGACTCGTTACGGCGATGAATACGGCGCGCCAGAAGAGGCTGTAACCGCTTATAAGGTGGGAAGATATATCACTGCCGCTAAGTCTTATCTTTCAATGCACCGGCTTGTAAATGCAAATGTGCGTTTTGATATATTTGCGATAGACGAGAACGGATACAGGCATATCGAGAACGCATTTTGCGAAAACGATGCAAAATATCCGCATAATTATCGCTAAAATACAAAAAAATATGCAAAATCCGCATTTTTATGTTGATTTTGCTTGTTTATAAATTATTTATATGATATTATAACACGCGTGACTCGGATGTTCCGCTGGCAAGAGAGACTTGTGTAAGAACATTTGGTAAAATTAGGAGGTCAGTATGAACATTATCGACACAATCGAAAGAGAGGGCATGAAGCAAGATTTGCCCGTCATCGCAATCGGCGACCAGGTTAAGGTAAACGTCAAGGTCGTTGAAGGAACGAGAGAACGTATCCAAACTTATGAAGGCGTTGTCATCGCAAAGAAGAACGGCGGTATCCGTGAGACAATCGTTGTTCGTCGCGTTACATTCGGCGTCGGCGTTGAAAGAACGTTCCCCATCCATTCACCCAAGATTGACAGCATTCAAGTTGTCCGTCACGGCAAAGTGAGACGTGCAAAACTCTACTATTTGAAGAACAGAACCGGTAAGGCTGCAAAACTTAAAGAAGTCTAATCGGAAACTCGATTTTCAGAGGAACAAAATGAAAAAAAGATTGATTTTTATCAGTGCAATGGTGATAGTACTCGTGCTATCACTTTTCGCATTTACCGCTTGTAACACCGCAAGCAGTGCGTTGGGAGAGGAACTTGTCGTCAACGGCAATTTCTCCTCTTTCAATTCGACAGATAAGAAATTTGACGGTTGGACCACCTCGTCCTCTTCCACAAATTTCTCAATGAACACGGATGCCGACAATGACAATCAATATTTGTCCATTGATAACTCTTCTGCTGGATATAACTATCTCAAGCAAACAATCAAGGTCGATACGGGCAAAATTTACAAAGTCAGCGTCGATTTCAAGATTGTTTCCGCTCTTTCAAACAAGACGGGCGCTTATGTGACTTTCCTTGAGAACGTTGAGTACAAATTTGCAACTCACAGCGAAAAGACCAACGGTTTTGTGACAAGCACCTTCTATGTTAAACCCAAGAACACAGACTATCTCACGATTGCTCTTTGCCTTGGCTCTGAAGACAATGCTTGCAAGGGCAAAGTGTATTTTGACAACGTATCCGTACAAAGAGTAGAGGATATTCCTGACGATGCGGAAGTTATCAACTTCAAGAAGGCAAAAACAGTCAACACCAGCGTCAACACAAGCGGAACTTTGTTTGTAGTGCTTCTTTCCGTCTTTGGAGTAGCAATTCTTTGTGGCGCTTACGTCTTGATAAGACGTTTGTATGCAAGAAAAGACGCTTTCCAAGATTTTGGCACGACCAAAGTATATGACAAGAAGGCAACAACCTCTGCAAAGTGGTATCAACAAAGTTGGTTTATTGCTCTTTGCGTTTTGGCAGGTGCTTTTGTTGTGAGACTTGCGTTTATGCTTTCAATGTATGGTATGGGCACAGAGATGACCAACACCATTCAAGTTGCCAAAACCTATTTGGGCGTAAACGGCGGTGTAGTGGGCTTCTTTGAGAAGATGGACAAACTTGCCAAGACAACGACATATTCGCCGGGTACGCTTTATATCCTTTCGATTTTAGGCTTTGCAAGTACCAATCTCGATTATGCGTCAACGTCTATTTTGCTCCGCTTTATCAACGTTCTTGCAGACATGGCAGTTGTCGCAATGATATTCTTCTATGGCAAGAAACATGTCGGAAACAAACTTGCAACCATTTATGCAAGTCTCTATGCACTTCTTCCGCTCGCACTCTTGTCAAGCGGTATCAGCGCAACGTTTGA
>CAZCKS010000088.1:0-2316 GCA_964499325.1 uncultured Bacteroides sp.
CTGCAAGCCGTTCCGCATTCCGCTTGGCAACCGCATTCGGCACCGCTTATGGACGCATTTGTTTTGACAATGTTTCCGATAATACCGCCTGTGCAAAGTGCGTCGATAATTTTTTCGTCGGAATATCCGTGTGTTTCTTGTTCATATTTAAGCACGGCAGGGAGTATTCCGCAAGCGCCGCAAGTGGGGGCGGTAACGATGATCTCACCCGATGCGTTTTGTTCACTTACCGCAAAGGCGTATGCACAAACAAGACGGTTTTCTTTCGTTTGTGGCGTTTCATCTATATGTTTCTGCTGATAAAGCACGTTTGCCCTGCGTTCGGTATTAAGTCCGCCGGGCAGTACACCCGTTGTTGCAAGCCCTTGCTTTATGGCATTTTTCATAGCATTCCAAATCGTCAAAAGATAGGGGCGGATTTGTGCGCCTTCAAATCTTTCCACATATTGCGGAATCGTGATTTTCTGCTCGTCGCAATACGCTCGTATTTGCTCGAACGTGTGGTGCGGATAGACGTCATCGGGCTCGATTGATTTTTCTCCCTCAACCTCGATTGCACCTCCACCGACGCTAAAAACTCTCCAAAAATCAAGAACGTTGGCATTTGCGTCGTATGCAGTCAATTCCATTGTGTTGGGATGGGGGAGGTCTGTTTTGTCAAAATCGAAAACCACGTCAACGGGTTTTGTAAAAGTCTTTCTCAACACTTCATCGGTGCCGTGTCCTTTGCCTGTTTGAGCAAGAGAGCCGTAAAGCACGGCTTTGAAAGAAAGCGCATTTGGATTGCGTTCGGAAAACAGTTTTACCGCTTTTTCGGGTCCCATTGTGTGAGAACTCGACGGCCCGCGTCCGATTTTGTACAATTCGGTAAGGCTTTTCATAATAAAAACTCCTTTTTTCATCTTGATTATAGCACATTTGCGCATATAATCAATGCTTTATTTGCCAATATAATGTGGAGAAAATATAAAATATTTTCGTATATGCCCTCAATAATTTGCCAAGTGTATAAAAAGTGTGGTAATATATCACAGTTTTAAAAGAGGCAATATAGACACGATACGAAAATTTCCGAAGAAGGCAGATTATGGTCAGGAACGATTTGAGAAACATAGCAATTATAGCGCACGTAGACCACGGCAAAACCACGCTTGTGGACGGTATGCTTAAACAATCGGGCACGTTTAGAGAGAACCAACAAGTTGCAACTTGCGTTATGGACTCTGGCGACCTTGAAAGAGAGAGAGGCATTACCATTCTTGCAAAGAATACGTCTATACATTGGGGCGATACCAAAATCAATGTTATCGACACTCCCGGACACGCTGATTTTTCAGGCGAGGTGGAGCGTGTTCTCAAAATGGTCAACGGCGTCGTGTTGTTGGTTGATGCACAAGAGGGCCCGATGCCACAAACGCGTTTTGTCGTTGAAAAGGCATTGGCTTTGGGACTTAAAATCATAATCGTCGTAAACAAAATAGATAAGCCGGACGCTCGTCTTGACGAAGTTGCCGACGAAGTGTTGGAACTTTTCCTTGATCTCGACGCAAGCGACGAACAATTACAAAGTCCAATACTTTATTGCAGTGGTAAACAAGCAACCGCAACGCGTGATTATCACGTTCCGGGCAAAGACCTCAAACCGCTTTTTGATACGATTTTGGATTATATCCCTGCTCCAGAGGGCGACGAAACGGGCGATTTGCAACTTCTTGTGTCGGCAATCGACTACAACGAGTATGTCGGACGTATCGGTATCGGAAGAATCGAGAGAGGCGAAATCGATATGGCAAAAGAGGTTGTCGTATGCGATTATCACAGTGGCATTTCTCCGTACAAGAGCAAAATCGTCAATCTTTTCCAAATCGAAGGGCTGAAAAGAGTGCCCGTCGAGCACGCAAAAGTGGGCGACATCGTATGTTTCAGCGGTATAGAGAATATCACGATAGGCAACACGATTTGCGCATCCAACAAAATCGAGCCAGTTCCATTTGTTAAAATCGGCGAACCTACCATTGAAATGAATTTCTCCGTAAACGACAGTCCGTTTGCAGGCAAAGAGGGCAAATATGTTACGTCAAGACATTTGAGAGACAGGCTCTTCAAAGAGTTGCTCAAAGACGTATCCTTGCGCGTGTATCAAACGGAAAGCGCAGACACCTTTAAGGTGTGCGGAAGAGGCGAAATGCACCTATCTATTCTCATTGAAACAATGCGTAGAGAAGGCTACGAGTTTGGCGTAAGCACGCCCAAGGTCATTTTCAAGACTATCGACGGCGTTAAGTGCGAGCCTATGGAGCAACTTTTCATAGACGT
>CAZCKS010000089.1:0-2316 GCA_964499325.1 uncultured Bacteroides sp.
ACTTGCTTTCCTTGTTTATGTTGCCTTTGTTCGGAAAACTTTCGGACAACGCTCACGGCAAACTTGTTAAGAAGTGGGGCAGACGCACTCCGTTTATCGTCATCGGCACGATATGTGCGGTGGTGCTTATGGTATTCGTTCCCGTCGTCACGCTTAAACAACAAGAAAAGGCGATGGACTATACTGCTGAAATCGAATCACAACTCGCCGACGATTCGTTTATGGAGCCGTTGCTTACACAATGGTGGGAGGATTCCGAGGCAGGAAAGAGCGGTAGCGCAAACTTCTGTGATTTGAATTATGTCCAAAAACAAAACAATCTTACCAAAGAAGATTTCGTTTCCATTCGCTATTATGAGAAGTTGACGTCGCAAAAGGCGGTTCTCAACATGCTTGGTGAAGAAACGTATTATTGGGGCGAAGTTAAAGAGGAGAATATAATTAACGACCTTAATGCTGTTTGCGAGGAAACGGGCAAAACTTATCAACAAATGCTCGATAGCAACTCCGCATATAAAAAATACGTTGCATCGGGTATAAACAACTACATAAGCAACGGTATTTATGAGAAGTACACCACACAAAAAGAGGGAATTACAAGCCTTGCGATTTATATGGTAATTTTGCTTCTCGTGCTTGTCGCAATGGCAACGTTCCGCTCTCCCGCAGTCGCACTTATGCCGGACGTTACGCCAAAGCCCTTGCGCTCGCAAGGCAACGCAATCATCAATCTTTGCGGCGGTGTAGGCGGTGCAATAGCGTTCTTGATTTACACGGTTGTGCTGTTTGGCGAAAGATTGCACAATTACGTCATAATCTTTGGCTCTGTTGCGGGCGGTATGCTCTTGCTCCTTGCTGGATTCCTTGCTCTCGTCAACGAGCGCAAGATGGTTGCAAAGTGTCAAGAAATTTGCAAAGAATACGAGATAGACGACTTTGCCGAGGGTGAAAATCCCGAAGCGGAAAAATTTGCGGAAGAACTTATCGCAGAGGGCGACGAGGAATACAATCTCGACAGCAAGCCGTCTGGCGATATGCAAGAATTGCTTGATGAAAATGTCGACGAGCAACCGCAAGAAAACGTTGCTACAGACGAAACTCTCGAATTTGCTCAACAAGTTGTTGCAAACAGCAAGAAAAAACACGCAAAACCTAAAGAGTGGTGGGGCGCAAAGAGCGAACAAGAGAGAGCAAAACTCAAATCGTTTGCACTTATCCTTGCATCAATCTTTATGTGGTTTATGGGATACAACGCTATCTCGTCCAACCTTTCCATTTATACGACAAAGGCACTCAACCTTTCCGCAGGCGTGGCATCCATTATATCGGGTGTGTCTATGGGCGTAAGCGCAATCGCATTTATCCCTGTCGGATATATGGCGGCAAAGATTGGCAGAAGAAAATCAATTATGATCGGTTTTGCAATGGCTGTTGTGTCATTCGTGCTCATCTTTGCAGCAGTTGCGCCAAACGATGACCCTGTTATTCCGTCTGTGTTGTTTGCCTTGTTCTACCTCATTGCGGGCTTTGGACTTATCATTGCAAACGTCAACACTTTCCCGATGGTCACCGAACTTTCTACAGCGGAAACAGTCGGTCAATACACGGGTTACTACTATATGGCAACAATGTCCGCACAAGCAATCACACCGGCAATCGGTGGTGCAATTATGGACGCTGGCGGAAACAAATACCTCTTTTTGTACAGCGCAATTTGCGTAGTTATAGCAATCGTGCTTATGTTCTTTGTCAAACACGGCGATAGTGTGCCTACGGCAAAGGGCAGAAAACTCACCAAAGAAGAGAAAAAGCAAATTAGGTTGGACGCGCTCGACGCCGACTAAAATTTTCACAATCTTACGGAAAGACACGTGTAAGCGTGTCTTTTCTTTTACTTGTGAAAATTTTAGTCGCTTTACCGCGCAAAGAATTATCCTTGTCATTCTGAGCGTAGTCGAAGAATCCAGCCGTAGGCGCGCTAAATCAAATTATTTCATTGCATCTCTCTCTTAAAGCGGTCATTGCGACAAGCACATCGTCGTGATATATGCGCGCCGAGCGCAAGCTGTCGTCAAGCGCTCTTGCTTTTTGGAGCGAGTGCTTTAATGCGTCCGTGAGTAAGGTTATGTCGGCGAGATTTTGAGATAGAGAGGTTGCAAGGTTGATTTCGGTGTCGGCGTTTAGTCCAAGTGCAAGGCAGTCTTTTGCTGAGGCGATTATATCGCGTTTGCGTTTTATCAATGAGGGGATAATCTCAAAAGTCACGATATCAAGCATCGTGTTTGCCTCAAGGTCAATATCTTTGCAATATTGTTC
>CAZCKS010000090.1:0-2178 GCA_964499325.1 uncultured Bacteroides sp.
AGGAAAACTATATGTCGATTATCGGCGATATGTCACCGTCCGAATTGATTATGGTTGGACGACACACTTCGGAAAAACTCAACAAAATGAACATCCGCACTATCAAACAACTTGCAAATGCCGATAGAGAAAGTTTGAGATATAAGTTTGGCGTGATTGCGGACAACCTGATAAACGCGGCACAAGGCATAGAAACGGAAGAGGTCAAGCGCTACTACGACGTGCACATACCCAAGAGCGTGTCCAACGGCACAACCACTCCGCGCGATATACAAAATCTCGACGAGGCGAAAATCGTCATATATGCGCTTTCCGAAATGGTCGCATTGAGATTGAGACAATACAACCTTGTAGCAAGCGGAGTATCGCTGTCTATAAAGAATCCCCAACTGCAATGGACATCAAAACAAATTCCGCTATCGCCGTCAAGCGCAAATTCTGGCGTCATAGCAAAAAAAGCATTGGAATTGCTTGTTCAAATGCACACATTCGGTACTCCGCTGCGAGCAATAACGGTATCAGCAATTCGTTTGAGTGACAAAAATCAGTTGCAAATATCCCTGTTTGACGACAATAACGAAAAATCCGACAAACTCGAGAAGAGTATAGACAAAATCAGAGACAAATACGGTTACTCCTCGGTAAAACGAGGATTGCTTGTAGACAACGACCTTACAGGCAACTTGCACGAAGAGGACGACTTCCGCCCATTTCACCAATCTAAAAACAGTTAATTAAATTTTTATCATAAAACACAAAACGTGTTGTAAATTGCGCCTTTTGGCGCATTTTTTGCTTGTAAATCGATATTTATGCCGATTTGCTCGCATATTATAACACGTTACGTGTTTTACAAAAATTTATATTTATCACAACACGATACGTGTTGTTTGTCAAAAATCACTGAAAATAGAGGATTTTAATTTATGTATTTTACATACAAGAACATTTGCATTATAATTATTACACAATACAAAGGCTGTGCAAAAGAACTATGAAACTTGCAATCGCAACAAACAACGCACATAAACTTGAAGAAATCCGCGCGATACTCGGAAACAGTTTTGAGCAACTATTATCTCTCAAAGACCTCGACATTGACATCGACGTTGAGGAAACGGGAACCACGCTTAAAGAAAACGCACTTCTTAAAGCACACACAATATGTCAAATATGCAACATGCCCACTCTTGCCGACGATACGGGGCTTATGGTTGACGCGCTCGACGGCGCACCGGGAGTATACTCCGCTCGCTATGCAGGCGAGGCACATAACGACGCAAACAATCGCGCACTTTTGCTAAAAAATCTTGACGGCGTGCAAAACAGAAACGCTCACTTTTCCACCGTTATTGCAATCGCATATCCCAACGGCAACGTTTTAACATGCGAAGGAAGAGTAAACGGGCATATATTGCACGAGGAAAGAGGGACAGAAGGTTTTGGTTATGACTCCCTCTTCTTCTCCGACGAACTTGGCAAAACGTTCGCCGAAGCCACTCAAGACGAGAAAAATTCTGTAAGCCACAGAGGCAGAGCGTTGCGCACCATGGTAAAACTACTTAACGAGAACGATAAATGAAGACAATAGTTGCTTTTAGCGATTCACACAACACACCACTTCCACAACGGCTGATAAATGTCGCTACAGAAAATGATTATGTTTTCTTTCTCGGCGATGGAATATCGTCGCTTGGCGACTTGCTCTTGCACAAGCAATTTCACGGCGTAAAAGGTAATTGCGATGCTTATGGCTTTAATGATGAAGAAGTTTTAGAAATCGAAGACGTCAAAGTTTTGCTTACGCACGGCGATAAATATCACGTAAAAAGCGATTTGACGACATTGTCATACAGAGCGGAAGAACTCGGCTGTTCGCTTGTGTTTTACGGACATACGCACATTGCGCAAATAGATGAATGCAACGGCATAACATATATAAATCCCGGTTCAATCGCCTATACGCGCCACGGAATGTCGTCATACGCATACACTGTCATCAATAAAGGGAAAATTACCGCCAAAATCGTAAATGTTTAATCAAATTCTTGACATCAGTTGTGCAATATGATAAGATTGTCAAGCATTGAAAGATTGATGCAACGTTTTGTTGCGCAAGTTTAGCATCTATGCGGGTGTAGTTCAATGGTAGAATGTCAGCCTTCCAAGCTGATTGCG
>CAZCKS010000091.1:0-2158 GCA_964499325.1 uncultured Bacteroides sp.
AGGGTAACACGGGTATGCAATGCGTGCTTATCAACGACCTCATCAACGAGATTGCCAAGAGTTACGGCGCAAATCCTTCTGTTGTTAGAGCAAACTCCAAGTGCATATCTGCAGACGTTACCGCCGGTTATGATCCTGCATTTGCCTCTGCGTTTGAGGATATGAACGCAGGACACGTCAACTTTGGTGTGACGATGAACAAGTTTACAGGCGCACGCGGCAAGTCCGGTTCCAACGATGCGTCGGCAGAGTATATCAGTTATTTGCGCAACGTCTTTACAAAAGAAAACGTTGTTTGGCAAACGGGCGAACTTGGAAGAGTGGATCTTGGAGGCGGCGGAACGGTTGCAAAATTCATTGCAAATATGAATATCGACACCGTAGATATGGGCGTTCCTGTACTCTCAATGCATGCTCCGTATGAACTCATTTCAAAGGCGGATATTTATACGGCGCACAAGGCGTTTGAGGCTTTTGTAAAATATTGATATAACGCCAATAAAACAACATCATAGTAAAAGGACTTGCAAACGCAAGTCCTTTTTGTATAGTTTCTTTTTGCGTGTTTTTTGCAAAACACGGGTTTTATATGTGCATTTTTTATGATAAACGTTGCAATATGTTATTTTATTGTAATTGTGCAATCGTTTGATTGAATATCGCAATCAAAGAATGAACGCAAGCATTTTTGCATATCGTCAATGTCTTGTTTGCCAACAGTTTCGCATGCGGAGTGCATTGCAAGTTGCGCTATGCCTATGTCAACAGTTCTCATCGCAAGATTTGCGCTTGTCATAAGTCCTATGGTGCTACCACAGCGCAAATCGGAGTTGTTGTAGTAGTCTTGGCAAGCGAGATTTGCCTTTTGCGCTATTGTTTTGAATATTGCCGATGACACGCCGTCCGTCGCGTAGTTGGGGTGGTGCTTAACCACAACGCCCTTGTTGAGATAGACTTTTTCTTGTACGTCTGATTTTTCAGGATGAGCGGGATGTGTTGCGTGTGCATTGTCTACCGATACGATAAAGCCGTTCTCGCAAGCACAGATAAAGTCATCGTTGTCTTTGCCTAATCCTCTTGCAATTTTTTGAAGTACAGTTGTAAGAAGTTGAGAGTTTGCACCTTGCTTTGTTCTACTGCCCACCTCTTCGTTGTCAAAACAGCAGGCAATGGCAATGTTTTGCGGATTACTGTTTGCGACTGCGCAAAGTGAGGCGTATACGCTTGTAAGGTTGTCTATGCGCGCCGAGCAAACCCATTCGCCGTTGGCACCGCTTTCAAAAGTTTGCGTGGATGGAACAACATATAGGTCCGCATCAACGACGTTTCCGTCCGTAAGGGTGGAATACAAGTCTTTTGCGTCCTCAGCGAGCAACGGGAGCATCTCGTGCTGTATGCTCGGCGCAAAAGCCGTGTTTGCCGTCGGATTGTGATGAATTGCAAGAGAGGGGATAACAATGTTATATTTGCTTTCGACAATCTTGCTTACAAGTTTATCGCCGTGCTTTTCAATTATTCTTCCGGCAATTTTAAGGGGACGATCGAACATCGAATAATGTAGCAATCCGCCGTACTCTTCCACATTGACGTGCAATCCTTGGCACGACCTTATAAGAGTGTTGCCTTTAACCTTGAGGCAGGGAGAGTCTGTGTGGCTTTCGGCAATGTTAAATACAAAATTTTTGCCTATCGAAAATGCAATCAGCGCGCTATCATTTTTGGTAACGTAGTATTTTCCACCGACGTGCAAATTCCATTTTTCGTCGATGCTTATTCTTTGAAAACCGCTTTTTTCAAGGATGTATTCCCCGTTTTGCGTGGCGTGATATGCCGTGTATGATTTGTCTAAAAAAGTGCGAATATCCATATTATTCTTCCTTAATTCGTATTGAGAATATAATAAGCCGTAATCGCAATAAAATCAAGCGTCGCTTGGCAAAAATAAAAGCAAGCCGTGCTAAGGCTTGCTTTTCGGCTGATTTTCTTTGTTATTGCTCGTCGCTTGCTACTTCTTGCATTGTTTCTTCGTTAACGGTACAATCAGCGTCATTTCGCACCGTTGCGTCATCTGGGCAATAATCCACATTGCCTTCAAGACGTTGCGCTTTGAGTACGGGCAATTCGTCCGTGCAGAAAAGGCGAACTTTGCCGTCTTTGT
>CAZCKS010000092.1:0-1993 GCA_964499325.1 uncultured Bacteroides sp.
GCATTACATGCAACGAGGCAAACACCAAGGATTGCAACAAGTGCGATAACTGCTACGATTGCCAAAACTTTTTTGTTCATAATTGTATCCTCCATTTGGATATTTTTTAGGATGGTTTCATTATATTAAAAAAGCATTAAAATGTCAACACTTATATTTAATTATACAAATGTTAGTTTTTGTCGGACATTTTGACTTTTTTCATACATTTTGCAATAAAAACTGTTCCGTATCTCTTACTCGTCCTCAATTTGTGTACTGTTTAGTGGCATATTGCAAAAACCGCTTGCAAACATTTGCTTGCAAGCGGTTTAGATTTTCCATCAAATATTACACGTGCAATCCGGCATTATACGCATCTTGCATTGCCATTGAGGACAAAATCTCGCCCTTTTCATAAGCACCCGTGCCGTATATGATACCTTTTTCAATTGCGCCGTTTACACAATCGGCATAGCCTCTGAAGCATTCTATCGTTCTTTCGCAAGACTCTTTTTCATCGTCCGCGCAAGTAACTATATAATAGAACTCTTTGTTTTCCACTTCAAGCCAGCGAGCAACCGTTCTGTCTATTACGGCTTTGAGTTGTGCGTCTATCGAATAGAAATACACAGGACTTGCAAGCACAATGACGTCTGCGTCAATCATCTTTTGCAATATCTCCGCCATATCGTCCTTTATCACACACTCACCGTTATGTTTAGCGCAATAATAACACGCTCTGCAATATCCGACATTCTTCTCGGCAATGCGGATTTTCTCAACGATATTCCCGTTCTCTTTTGTTCCACGTGCAAACTCGTCGCATAAAATGTCGGAATTTCCGCCTTTTCTCGGGCTACCCGACAATATCAACACTTTTTTCATATTCGCTCCTTATTTAAGTTTTGCTCCGTCACAAAATGCCTTGCCGACCTTCTCGCCAAGCGCAATGTAACTGTGGCTTGCCGACTCATACGCAATGGGATTGAGTTTTGTCACGTCAACTTTGCCGTTCGTCAAAATGCTCTCGTCTGCAAGCACACCAACAACCTCGCCGTATACACAAGTCTCTTTCTCGTCAATATAATCAAGTTTACATTCGAGTACAAGCGGAAGTTCATTAATAATCGGTGCGTCCACTTTATCGCTTTTGCAAGTGGTAAAACCGCTCTTTTTCATTTTGTCGGGATCGTCGTTTGCAGACACAAGCCCCACGTAATCGCACGCAACAACGTTATCTTTGTTGCCCAGTGCCACCGTAAACGCCTTACGAGCCACTATATTTGCGTACGTCTTATGCTCCGCTGCCAAATATATTGCAATCTTGTCGTAGTCGCTCACAGTGCCCCATGCCGCATTCATGGCGTCAGCCGTGCCGTCTTCACTATACGTGCCGATAATAAGCACAGGTAGTGGTGATATATACGCCTTTTTGCCCAAATCAATTTTCATAGTGTGTCTCCGATTGTTTTTTATATTATACAACACCGATAAAGATATTTACAAGAGTAATATTAACTTATTAATGGAATGTGCCTATTTCGGGCGTTCTTATTGCACTTATGTGCCAATTCGAAGACGGAGCACGAGGCGCAAGGCGCCGAGTCTTTGGAGCGCCGACCTTGACGAATAGTACAAGCGCACAAGCACTGTGTTGCGTAGCCGCGCAGTGCGCGCAGTGGCATAATAAGAGGGCTGTCCCTATCTATGGGAGTGCCGAGTGTTGTCCCCCGCGGAGCGGACGACGTGGGTTCCCTTCGCTTGCCGAAAGGGGGAACGGCGGTTGGGAAAACACGTGAGGAAAGGGGAAATTTAAATAAAAATTTATTAACGCACTCACCAAACAAAGTGAGTGCTGGATTCTTCGACTATGCTCAGAATGACAAGAATATTTTATATAAAAACGTTCACAAATACTTTTTACATAACAAAAAACACACTCAATCGAGTGTGTTTTTTGTTTGGAAACCGGCATCTACATATCCTCCCAGGCCGTGTCCAGCCAAGTACT
>CAZCKS010000093.1:0-1975 GCA_964499325.1 uncultured Bacteroides sp.
TGCCAAAACGAGCGTTCGCAAATACAAAACAGAGAAGTCGCAATGCAAATGTTGCGCTCCAAACTCATTGAAAAGCGTGAAAGAGAACGTGAGGAAGAGGCTGCTCAAATAAGCGGACAACTCAAAAAAATCGAGTGGGGAAGCCAAATCAGGAGTTATGTTTTCTGCCCGTACACAATGGTAAAAGACCACCGCACCAACTATGAAACAGGTAATGTGCAGGCGGTTATGGACGGCGATTTGGACGGCTTTATCAATGAGTATCTAAAATTGTCGTCAATACAAAAATAATAAAAATTGGCATTCTAAACGCTTGAATTTATGAATAACTTACAAGATAAAAAAGATTTGACAGTGCTTGCGATCGAGTCCAGTTGCGACGAGACCGCATGCGCAATCGTCAGAAACGGAAGAGAGGTTGTGTCAAATGTTGTTGCGACACAAATAGAAATTCATCGCCGTTTCGGAGGCGTTGTGCCTGAAATCGCAAGCAGAAATCATACCCTTGCAATCGAAACGGTGGTCAAGGACGCTTTAGCGCAAGCAAATATGACAAAGGACGATATAGACGCTGTCGCAGTGACCTACGGCGCGGGGCTTTTGGGTGCGCTTTTGGTGGGTGTAAACTTTGCAAAAGCACTTGCTTTCGCTTGGAAAAAACCGCTTATTGCCGTGTCGCATGTCAAGGGACATATTGCCGCAAATTATATCGATAGCACGCTTGAACCGCCGTACCTTTGCTTGCTTGCAAGCGGTGGGCATACAGCCATTGTTAAGGTGCTTGATTACGAGCATTTACAACTTATCGCTCAAAGCCGAGACGATGCTTGCGGAGAGGCGTTTGATAAGGTCGCAAGGGTGCTCGGATTGCCATATCCTGGCGGTCCCGAAATACAGAAATTAGCGCGTGAAGGCTGTCCTGTTTATGACATGCCAAAACCCAAATTCAATGGGTTAGATGATTTGTATTTTAGTTATAGCGGACTGAAAACATTTGTCATAAATCTTGTGCACAACCTCGAACAAAAAGGGGCGGAAATTCCGCGTGCCGATATTGCGTGCAGTTTTCAAAAATGCGCCGTTGCGCAACTTGTAGACACCCTTGAACTTGCTATGAAAAAGACGGGGATAAACAAGGTTGCGGTTGCCGGCGGAGTGAGCGCAAATGAGGAACTTCGTCATCGTTTTGATTTGCTCGCACAAAACGGTTGCGAAGTGCATTACCCCAAGTTGAAATATTGTACGGACAATGCGGCAATGATTGGCGCAGAGGCGTGTTTTATGATAAAAGACGGTGTGGAATATGCACCGCTTACCTTGGACGCAAAAGCAACTGTGAGATTGGAATAAAAGCGTCTTGCGCAGGCGCTGGATTTTTCGGCTACGCTCAGAATGACAAGGAGAATTTGAAAATTAAGCACGCCGAATGCGTTTCGCGGCGCAATTTTATTTGTTTTATTGTTCTACTAAAAAGATTTTTGACACAATATCTTGTATTATTTATATAATATATAAAATTTTTTTAATTTTTGGCGATATTCGTTTGACATTGATTTTGATTGTTGGTAAGATATAGAGGCTTACGAGGACGTAAGCAGTTTTTTGGTGTGCAAAAGAATATGGACAAAGAAAAACTTGAACAAATGCTTACACGCTCTTCAAAAGTTGTCGGTTCCAAACAGGTTTTGAAGGGAATATCCAACTCTACCGTCAGGTGTGTGATCGTAGCGTTGGACGCCGATGCGGAGATAAGGAAGAAAATCGTCGCAAGCGCAAACGTCCGTCATATCGAGGTCTTGTACGTTTCCTCAAAGAAGCGTCTTGGCGAGATGGCGGGTATAGATGTGAGTGCGTCGGTTGTCGGAATTGTCGAGGCGGAGGCATAGAGTCTTGAATTGCACCTGTTGGGTTGCAGGTACGTTCGAAAAATCTTACAGGAGGAACAATAATGCCAACCATCAATCAACTTATCAGA
>CAZCKS010000094.1:0-1830 GCA_964499325.1 uncultured Bacteroides sp.
AGGTTTTGCGAGAGGTCAACCTTATAATCTTGCGTGTTGACTACACGGCGATATTCGGGGAAAAAAGCCTTGATATTTTCGTCCTCGTTTTTGCAAATTTCATCAAGCGCGGGCATATCATAAACAAGTTTTCCGTCCTTGAAAATAGGCACCATAAGTTCCTTGATTTCATAGTTTTCAAAGGTGGTCTTTTTCCAAGTTTGTTCGGGATGGAAAACAGTAAGCGGTTGGCTTGTATCGAATGTATCGTCTTCAAGACAAATAAGGTCGGCTTGCGCCATTCCGTCCTTGAAAATACGCACTATCTTTTTGACGCCCGGATTGGTGGTTTTCTCGTGGCTGTTGGATATTTTAATCTTGGGCACCAACACGCCGTCCTCTTCGAGGGCGCAAAGTTTGTAAACGCCGCCCAAAGACGCATTTTTATAACTTGTTATAAGTTTTGTTCCAATACCGTATACGTCGATTTTTGCCTCTTGCGCATTGAGTGCAAGCAAAATATCCTCGTCAAGGTCATTGGTGGCAAATATAAGGCAATCGCTATGTCCTGCCTCGTCGAGCATAATCCTTGCTTTTCTCGAAAGATATGCCAAATCTCCGCTGTCAAGGCGTATTCCGATAGGCTTATGCCCCTCTGCTTTGAGTTTGTCAAACACCTTGATTGCGTTGGGCACACCGCTTTTGAGCGTGTCGTAAGTGTCCACCAACAGCAAGCAATTATCGGGATAAATCTCGGCATATTTTTCAAATGCTTCAAGTTCACTGTCAAAGGACATAACCCAACTGTGTGAGTGCGTGCCCGTAACAGGTATACCGAAAAGTTTGCCTGCAACGACGTTGGACGTTGTACGGCAACCGCCTATACAAGCCGCTCTTGCGCCGTAAATACCTGCGTCGGGACCTTGCGCACGGCGCAAACCGAACTCGCTTATTTTGTTCTTTGTACACTCTTTAAGACGTGCTGCTTTGGTGGCTATCAACGTCTGATGATTTATAAACGTCAAAAGCGCGGTTTCCACAAGTTGAGCCTCCCAAAGGGGTGCCGACACCGTCATAATCGGCTCATAGGGGAAAATCATCGTTCCCTCGGGAACAGCCTTTATATCGCCAGTAAATTTGAAATTTTTAAGCGCAGTTAAAAACTCCTCTCCGAAAATTTTAAGCGAGCGCAAATACTCGATGTCACTATCGTCAAAATGGAGATTTTGAATGTAATCTATCGCTTGTTCGAGCCCTGCAACGATTGCATAAGAATATCCGCCATTTCCGCGATAAAACACGTCGAAAACCGCCCTTGTCGTATCCAACCCGCAAGTGTGATAACCGTTCATCATCGTAAGTTGATAAAGGTCGGTCAAAAGAGTAAGATTGTTTGTTTTTGTACGTTCGGTGATATAACCTTCCATAATACTCCTCGTTTAATTATGCGCAATACACGTCGTTTGATTTAAAATTCTTAAACCTACGTTTATAATCCTTGGGCACGTGATAGTATGTCGAATTCTCGAAATCGGCAGGCAAATAATCTACTTGCTCCTTTCTCGAATAGCAAACCTTAACAACAATCCCGTTAAAGAATGCGGATATCTTATCCTTTTGACTGTCATTGTTGGCTTTTGCAAAGAATTTGCCGACAAGAAGATAATTCTTGACCTCATAATCCGTGAGAATGGCATCGTTTATTCCGTCCGCCTCGACAAGTGCTCTAACCTTTCTATACGAAAGTTGACTGTTGCGAGCCAGGATATAAAGCACTCCAACGACAAGTGCGATAATCGCAACCGCAAGGCAGGCAGGCTTTGTAATCGGAACTGCGTCCATACGCAAGAA